>JBOHNC010000486.1:0-3013 GCA_050730415.1 Planctomycetota bacterium | reverse complement strand
GCCGGTGCTGTGCCGGTGGCGCCGGTGGCGCTGGGGACGGGCGGGACGGGCGGGGTGGCCGGGATGGGCGGGACGGGTGGGGTGGCGGGTCATGGTTGGTCTCCGACCGGCAGGTAGACGTTGTCGAGGTTCGGGTCATCGGCCGGCCACTGGCGGCGGATGAAATCCGGCGGCGGCCAGCAACTGCCGCCGGCTCGCGCCAGGTAAGCCAGGCGCTCCCAGTTGTGCTGGCCGTCGGGGCCGCAGGAGTACACCACCAGCCCGGTCATCGTCCAATGGTTGCCGTGACGCTCAATCAACGGTTTGACGATCAGCGGATCGGCCCACTCGTCGAGCACCACCCGGCGGCCGCCGGGGAGGGTGCGGAAGCGCGCTTCGGTCAGTTGCGTCAGTTCGCCCTGCGAACCATGGGCAAGCAGGTTGTGAACGAGATTGGCGTTGAGGATTTTTTCGAAGGCGGGCTGTTCGAGGGCGCCGCCTTCGCGATTGACGAGGTCGTGGTCGATCGGGTAGGCGCCGTAGACGTTGCGGTAGGCTTGAACGGCGGAGGTGATCATGCGCAGAGTCGATTCGGTCGGCGTTTCGGCGGTGCGGCGCGGGTATTTGAACATCAGAAAAATGCTGGCGAGCGCCAAGCTGGCGAGACAGGACAGAAGAAACGCCTGGCTGAGACTGCGCTGCACCAGCAGGGCGCGACCTCGGCCGGAGGTGCCGGATGTGCCGGAAGTGCCGGCTGGGGCGCTTGCCGCGCCACCCCCCGTGGCCGGCGACAGGCGGGAGAAGCCCAGCGTCAGATCGCGCCCGACCTGGCCGTCGATGCGGGTCCAGGCGGCGTTGACGACGCGCTGCACCGCGGCACCGGGCGCCGGCTGCGGCAGGGCCACCACCAGGAGGGCGGTGAGCGCCGCGGCGCCGCCCTTAAGCACGCCACGTTTGCGTTCCATCCGGCCGCGCAGCGCGGCGAGGGCGCGGTCGCGCATGTCGGCGACGGTCGTGCGGGGACGGCCCAGCACGTCGGCGACCTCCTGCAGGCTCAGGTCGTCGACGAACAGCAGGTGCAGCAGCCCCGCCAGTTCGCGGTCGATTTCGCTCAGGGCCAGCCGGACGCTGGCGAGCTGTTCGCGGTGCAGAGCCTGGTCTTCGGGCGGGGCCTGGCGGGTGTCGGGCGGGTCGAGCGTCAGGGGCATGGGTTGATCTCCGGGCCCGGTGTGGGTCTTCAGGCAGGCGCGGTAGAGGATGCGGTACATCCAACTGCGGAAGGCGTAGGGGTCCCGCAAATCGGCCAGGCGAGTGAGCACCGTGATGAGCGCCTCTTGCGCGGCTTCGTCGGCATCCTGTTCCAGCCGGCAGAAGCGCCGGGCGAGGGCGACCAGGCCGGGGGCCACCGCCAGGGCCAGTTCCTCCCGGCCGGCGCGGTCGGTCGGGTCGGCCATCAGGCGGCGGACCAGGTCGACCAGCGGGTCGGACGGGCGGAACGTGGTTTTGAGCGGCGCCGTCATCAGGGTGGAACTCATGCCTTCGATCACCTCTGGCAGCCGTTTCGGCCTGCAACAGATAGAGGTGAGCGGAGTGGATACGGACGGAAGTATTTTGAAAATAACGAAGGATGAAGCCTGAAGCCTGAAGGATGAAGGAAAACGGGAAGACGGAAGGGAAAAACGTGCCGAACAAACCCATAATGATATATTATGCGCATATAAATTCGATCGGTTGTGGGCACGAAAACGGCAGGGTTCGGGAGGCTTCCTTGGAACCGGGTGGTCGAGCGGCGGCCACGGAGTGGGATTGATTGGGCAGGTATGGCGCCGGCGATACCTGAGCTTGCCTCAGTTCTGCTGCGCCGCCCAGACCTGCCACTGGTAGGTGAGCTGCGCGTCCTTCATGTGGTAGTAGGCGTCGATGGCGGTCATGGCGGAGTTCTCGTCGCGTACCGCGTCGACGACGCCTTCGAATTCGCGCGGCCGCTGCGTCAGGAAGTTCACGAAACTCCACGCCTCGGCGTATTCCAGTTGCTTCATCGTGACGGTCGAAAACCCTAGGACATCGGGCGCGGTGGCGGCGCTGCGCTGCTGAATCGCGGTGCGCACCTGCGTAGCCCATGTCATCGCCGGACCGTTCCCGATCGTGCGCTGCTCGTAGGAATACACCCGCGTCATGGGCTCGTTGTACATCAACGACTCACAGTAGTTCCCGAAGCCGGTCACGAAGCAGTCCGGGGCGTGGCCTTCGCCCAGTTGGTACATGTACAGGTAGCCCACCGAGTAGACCACCGTTTTTTTGCGCTTGTCTTGCTGGGGATCGGAGGACAGGTCAATGACGGCGGAAATGGGGAGGTATTCGCCGGTGCCTTTGAGGGCCATGTCGAGCGGGCTGAGCGCGCCGGCGCCCTGGCCGTTCGCCGCGGCGTTGGCGGGCGGCTTGTCGATGCCGAGCGCTTTGAATTCAGCCGTGATCCAGGTCTGGTAGTCGGCTTTGGATTCGAGCAGGACGATGACCGCGGAGCGTTTGTCGATGCCTTTTTTGATCGAGCCGGCGAAGTGGAATTCGAGTTTCCGTTCCAGCGCCTTGATTTCAGGCAGGTAGATCGCCACGTCCTCGGGGGAGGCGATCAGCGTGATGTGATCGGAATGGTCGACCTTGAGCTGCAACTGCGTCTGCTGCACGAGGGTAAGGAACAGGCCCTGAACCTTGTTCTGCATGTCGTCGCCGACCCGCGGGCCGTAGATGATGTGGCTGGTCGGCTCGGTGGTTTTGGTCAGCGCGTCGATCGGATTGGTCGATTTGGAGCGGAGCGGGTTTTTGGGTTTGAAGGGCGGGATGGACGCGGCCGGAGCTTGGGATTGCTGCGCCTGGCCGGGCGGGAGGGTCTTGGGCGTGTTGGGCGTGTTGGGCGTCCCCGGCAGCGGATCGTCGTCGTCGTCCGCGGCGGGGGTGGCGGGGGTGGCTGGCTGGGCGGATTTCGCGCCGCCGGCGTCGGGATCGGCGATGCTGGTGTGGGGCTCGGCGGGCGGGG
>JBOHNC010000485.1:0-22040 GCA_050730415.1 Planctomycetota bacterium | reverse complement strand
CCCGCCCACCCCCTTTAAATATACTACAAAAGTGATAAAAAAGAATAAAAAAGAACATTAAATCGAATAATATAACGATTGTAAAAAGTATCATATGTTACATTAGCTTCGTTTTGTAAACCCCGCGTTCTTCTTCCAACCCCATTTGTTTCCGATGGTTAATTCCGCCAACCACCGGCCACCCCATTCTCACCCCGGTTCCAGAAACCGCCGGATGGCCGCCGTAGGTTGCCCGTCAAAAATGGCCTCCGGACTACCCTCCGCCTCGACCCGCCCTTCATCCATGAACACCACCCGGTCGGCGATGCTCCGCGCGAACGCCATGTCGTGCGTGACCAGCAGCATCGTCATGCCCTCGGCCGCCAGCTCGCGGATCACCTTGAACACCTCCTTGGTCAGCATCGGGTCCAGCGCCGAGGTCGCTTCGTCAAACAGCATCACCTCCGGCTGCATCGCCAGCGCCCGAGCAATCGCGACCCGCTGCTGCTGCCCGCCCGACAGCGTCAGCGGATCGCACGGGTGCTTTTCCCACAGGCCAACCTTGCGCAGCATCTGCTCGGCGACCGCGTAGGCTTCCGCCCGCGGCCGGTGCAAAGCGTGCAGCGGCCCGGCGGCGACATTGTGCAGGACGCTCCAGTGCGGAAACAGATTGAACCGCTGAAACACCATCCCCATGCGCCGGCGCAACGCCTGCGCGGCACGTTCCTCCGCCTGCGTCGGCCGGTGATCGTCGGGCCGGCCCTGGCTGACCGGCTGGCCGTCGAGCAGCACCCGGCCGGCGTGGTAGGGTTCGAGCAGGTTCAAGCAGCGCAAAAACGTCGACTTGCCGCAGCCGTTCGGGCCCAGAATGGCGACCACTTCACCCTTGCCCACCGCCAGATCCACCCCGCGCAGAACCTCTTTGGACCCGAAGCGTTTGTGGAGCCCTTCCGCCTGGAGCAGCGTCGCCCCCGACGCGGCGGGCGTGGGCGATGGTGGCATGGCGCGGTCCTCAGTGGCCATGGATATTGTCCAGGTGCAGTTCCGGCGCGCCGCGGGCTTTCAGTCTGCGTTCGATCCATTTGCCGAGAAAGTAGCAGGGCAGCGACATCGCCAGGTACAGCACCGCGGCGGCGATGAGCATCTGCGGCATGTTGAAGCGGCTCTTGCCGATGCTCATGGCGGCATTCAATAGCTCCATCACCCCGATGATGCTCACGAGGCAACTGTCTTTCAGCATGGCGATGAGGTCGTTGATGACCGGCGGGATGACGATGCGGAAGGCTTGCGGCAGGACCACGCGCAAGAAGGCCTGGGCGGGGCTCATGCCGATCGACAGAGCGGCTTCGCGCTGGCCCTTGTCGACGGCGTCCAGGCCGGCGCGGTGGACTTCCGCTTCGTAGGCGGCGTAGTTGCCGGCCAGGCACAAAATGCCGACAGCGAGGTTGTTCCACGTGAACCAGGTGGATTGAATGTGAGGCGTGAGGTCGTTCAGCCAGATGCCGATTTCCGGCAGCGAGTAATACACCAGGTACAGTTGCACCAGCAGGGGCGTGCCGCGGATCAGTTCGATGTAGACGGAGGCAGGCCAGGCGCACCAGCGGCGGCGGGAGCGCCTAAGCAGCGCCAGCACCAGGCCGAATACGACCGCGAGCGGCATGCTGACGACGGTCAATAGCAGCGTGTAGCCGCAGCCGCGCAGCAGCAGCGGCAGGGACAGGGCGCTGAGCCACGCCGGTTCGCCGAGCGCTGCAATCGTCACCACGCCGTCTCCTTGCCCTGCCGGCCGCGCCGCCGCTGTCGCCCGCCGGTTACTCGATGCCGATCTTCTTCTGCGTGGCGTTGAGCATGTGCCAGTGGGTGTAGATGGCCGCGAGTTCGCCGTCTTTTTTCATCAGCGTCAGGATACGGTCGGTTTCGCGCAGCAGGGCGGGATCGGTCGGGCGCAGGGTGAAGGCGTATTCGCCGGGCGCGAAGGTCTGGGGGACATTGTAGAGCTGCGGTTTGTCGCCGGCGTAGAACCGGGCGATGATGGCCTCCTGAAGCACGGCATCGACGCGTTTGATTTCGAGTTCCTGGTAGGGCGTCTGCGAGTCGTCGTATTTGGCGATGCGGTCGTCGGAGAAGCCGGCCCGTTCGACGACGTGCTGGGCTTCGGCGCCCCCGAGCACCGCGATCTTGTGCCCTTTCAGGTCGGCCAGGGATTTGTATTTGGCCTTGTCGGCGGCGCGGACGGTAAGCTGCTGTTCGTAGACATAGTAGGGCTGGGAAAAGGCGACCTGCTTTTTGCGCTCGGCGTTGATTTCGATGCCGTTGACCACCATGTCGGTGCGCTTGGCTTTGAGGTTGTCGATGAGCGAGTCCCACTCGCCCTGGACCCGTTCGGGCTTGACGCCGAGGTGTTTGCAGAAGGCGTCCATGATGTCCATTTCGAAGCCGATGATGTGATCGGGATTGGCGGGGTCGCGGTTGACAAACGGCGCGCCGCCCTCGCAGTCGGCGCCCCACTTGAGGACCCCGGCGGCGCGGATGGCCGCCAGCGTAGAACCGGGCGGAGCGGGGATCGGGGTGGCGTCGGCCGCGGAGGTGGCGGTGGCGGAGGTGGCGGGCGCGGTGGCGCCGGGTTTGCCAGTGGCCGTGGCAGCCGTCGGCGAGGAAGACGTGGCCGCCGGCGTGGCCGGCGTGGCCGGCGCGGCGGGAGGAGCGCCGCCGGGGGAGACGTGGTTGGTCTCGCCGCAGGCGGCAAGGAGGCACCCGGCGAGAACGAGCAGGCCAAGGACGGTGTATTGGAAGGCTTTGCCGTTGTTGGCGGTCGGGGCAGGCGCGGGCATGGAGCGTTTCCTTCGCGGGGGCGGGACGAACGGCCGAACGTTTTTTCGCGAGGGATCGGTCGCGGCCGTGTACCGCTGGATATTTGTACGCGGTTTTCGAGCGGTCTCAATATCCGGGGCGCAAATCCGGCGGGGGAGGCCGTCACCCAAGAAAAAACTGGGCCCGGTGGGATTTGAACCCACAACCAAGGGTTTATGAGACCCCTGCTCTAACCACTGAGCTACGAGCCCGGCATTGACGCGGGAATGAATTATACGGGGACGGGTACAATGCGTTTTCTTCCTTTCGATTCGTCTCCGCTTGGATGCAACGCACGTGACATTCTCGGGACCTTCCACGGCCGCCTCCGGCTCATCTGAAACGCCGGGCGCCCCTGCAACCTCTGACGCCGGTGCACAGACCACACGCATGCGGCGCTGGATTTTGGCCTCGCTGGTGGCGCTGGTGCTGGCGGGGCTGAGCGTACTGCTCGGGATTCGCATTGCGAACGCGCAGCAGGAAAAAGAATTGGAGGCGTTGAAGTCTCTGACCTACACCCCGACGACCGATTTCGGCGTGTTCTACCACGCTGGCGAGCGGTTCGCGCGCAGCGAGCCGCTGTACCGGACCGGGCGGCTGCCGGCCGTGCGCGAGGCGCGGCAGAACCGCGGCGACGGCGCCATGGGGTTCAAATACGGTCCGCTGTTTGCAATGTTGTTCGCACCGCTGGCGATGGTGTTGCCGCCGGCGGGCGCGGCCACGGCTTGGACGGCGCTGGGGCTGCTGAGCGTGCTGGGGATCGGCGTGCTGCTGGCGCGCTGGACTCGCCGCTACGTGGTGCTGCGGGTGGAACCGAGCGGGGAAGTGCAGCATGCGCCGGCGTGGTGGGGCTGGATCGCGCTGGTGGGGCTGGCATTTTTTATCCAGATCAACCTGGTGTATGGGCAGACCAACCTCGTGTTCATGGCGCTGCTGCTGTACGGCTTGGAACTGTACGCAACGGGGCGGTCGTGGCGTGGCGGTGCGCTGATCGGACTGGTGACGGGAATGCGCCTGACGCCGTTGGTGTTTCTGCCCTATTTTCTGTGGAAGCGGCAGTGGAAAGCCGGGGCCGGGATGGTCGGCGGAGTGCTGCTGTCGTTCGCGCTGCCGGCGCTGTGGTGGGGGAGCACGGAATTCAAGGCGGAGATGGCCGACTGGCAGCAATTGATCGTGCATGACGATTCGCTGTCGGCGCCGGCCGAGGCGAACGTGAAGGCGGTCGAAACGGCGGGACAGCACCAGCATCTGGCGCATGGCTCCTTCTATATGCGCCCGGCCCGGTACCAGTCGCTGCCGCCGATGGTGCTGGACACCTTCGCGGAAACCTACACGCCGAAGCCGGGGCAGAACCCGGTGCTGCTGCAAGGAGTGCGCAATTTTTTGTCGGGGGTGCTGAACCAGCGGCAGGCGACCATTCTGGCCTACAGCCTGTGCGGGTTGATCTGCTTCGCC
Organism: Planctomycetota bacterium; assembly: GCA_050730415.1. Classification (GTDB taxonomy): domain Bacteria; phylum Planctomycetota; class SZUA-567; order H5-PLA8; family JBOHNC01; genus JBOHNC01. The sequence continues at coordinate 17,756 of JBOHNC010000485.1, read as the reverse complement.
TGCGCGCTGCTGTGCTGGCGGCGGTTTCCCCGCGACGACATTCGCCATCCGCTGGAATGGGCGTTGGTGCTCACGGCCATGCTGCTGGTCTCGCCGTATTCGGAGCGCACGCATTACGTGGCGTTGGCGCCGGCGATGATGCTGGTGATGGCCCGGGGCTGGGTGGGATTGCAGCGGATGGGAGCGCGGTACACGCAGGCGGGATGGAGGCCTCCGGCGGTCGCGGCGGGGCGCGGAGCGATTGTGGCGGGGTTCGTTTTTGTGGCGTGGTTTAACCTGGTGAACACACCGTTTATGCCGGTGATTGTGTACAAGGGGTATCAAGTCTTCCACGGGTATGTGGTGGCGGCGTTGGCGCTATTTGTGACCCTGGCGATGTGGCTGCGGCTGGAACATGCGCGGCGGGCGGAGGCGACAGAGGAGAGGCAGACGGCGGCGGAAAAATACAGCGGGGCAGCCTGAATTTGCGAATGAAAAAGGCCTGCGCGCCGCGCGCGCAAGAATGTTTGCCACCGGCAACGCCGGCCCTTTAATCCACGAGCCATCGGCCCGTGCCACTTGGGTTCAAGCATTTTCCAGGGTCAGAAAACGCCGCGGAGGGCGAATGCGACCATCCGCGCGCCGTAAGAAGCGCCGGGTTGGTCGGCGCGGTTGATGTCCAGGCCGAGGCTGCCGATCAGCGTCCAGGGGGGGCGGTTGGCGGAACTCAGGTGCAGGTCGATATCGGCGGTGGACTGATACAGGGTGGCGTCGCCGCCGGAGAGGCGGTTGCTGACGGTCACGCGCGTGTTCAGGCCGGCGTCCAGTAGGTCTTTCGAGAGGACTTGGGTCAGGCGCATCTGGACGCGGGTGAGGGCGGTGGCGGAGGCGGCCACGTCAGGCACGAACAGCCGCTGCAGGTAGAAGTGCAGGGTGCTGGCGTCGGGTTCGATGCGCCAGGTCAGGTCGATATAAGGCGACAGGCTGCCCTGCGAGGAGGGCGTGCCGTCGGCGGCGCGGTTGGCCAGGCGGGTGAAGAGGGCAAAGTCGAGGCCGCAGTCGGCGTCGAGAGCCGGCGTGCGGCAGCGCCAGCCCAGGCGCAGCGCGCGGACCACGAAGTCGTCGAAGAGGTCGTCGCGGCGGTGGTCGATGGAGCGGTAGATGAAGCGCGCGTACAACGCGCTGGCGCGGTCGGCGGCGGCGTATTCGACTTCGGCGTAGCCGCCGATGTCGCGGTTGTCGAGCGGGTCGAAGGCGCTGTCGAGGTAGCGATCCTGGCCGTAGAGCGGGCTGGCTTCGAACTGCCAGCGATCCAGGCGGTACCCGACGGGAGCGCTCAGGTCGATCCGCAGACGGCGCGGCGCGGCGCCGGCGACGAAATCTTCGGGGGCTTTGAGCAGGTTGACGAAGGCGCGCGGCTTGAGATACCAGCCAATGCCGGTCACGTCGAGGGTCGGATCGAAGTAGTTCCAACTGAGATTCACGGCGTGGTTGACGGTGTTGAGGTCGGTGTAGCGCGCCCAGGCGAGGGCCTCCGCGTCGTAGCGCAGGATGAAGTAATGCTCGGGGTCGAGGTAGCGACTGAGGACGCAGCCGTAGTCGAGGCCGGCGGCAAAATCCGGGCGGGGATGGCTGGCGTAGTTTTCGCGCCGCGGGTTGTCGTCGTATTGCACGCGGCCGGCGAGGTGGTGTTGCAGGCCCCAGTCGTAGCCGGTCCAGTCGTAGTAGCCGGTTTCAAAAGTCGGGGCGGGTTCATCGAGGGCGGCCAGGGGCCGGGCGGTGTTGGCGGCGGCGGCGGCGCAAACCAGCGCGATCAGGACCGCGGCGGCCCGGTTGGGCCGGCGGCGCGAATTCAGCCAGGGGCGGCGAGCAGACGGCATGGGGTCACTCGTGCTTCCGGGCGGCGCGCAGCCGCCCTTCGTCCATTTCCAGCATGCGCCCGCAGCGCCCGGCCAGTTCCTCGTCGTGCGTGACGATCACCAACGCAAAACGCTCTTCACGGGAGAGCGCGAAAATCATGTCCATGATGGTTTCGCCCTGGGCGCGGTCGAGGTTGCCGGTGGGTTCATCGCACAGCAGCAGGCGCGGCCGGTTGATGAGGGCGCGCGCGATGGCGGTGCGCTGGCGTTCGCCGCCGGACAGGGTGTGGGGGCGCTGGCGGATTTGGCCTTGCAGGCCGAGGGTCTGGACCAGGCCTGCGGCACGTTCGCGAGCGGCGGCGGGGGCGACGGCCCAGGGAGCGCGGTAGCGCGAGGGCATCACGATGTTTTCGAGGACATTGAATTCGGGCATGAGGTGGAACAGCTGAAAGACGAAGCCGATGGTGCGGTTGCGCGCGAGGGCCAGACGGCTGCGCGGCCAGTGGGCGGTGGATTCGCCTTCGATGCGGACTTCGCCGGCGTCGGGGCGGTCGAGCAGCCCCAGCAGATGCAGCAGGGTGCTTTTGCCCGACCCGGAGCGGCCAAGGATCGCGACCGATTCGGCTTCGGCGACATTCAGGTCGATGCCTTTCAGGACCTCGCGGCGTGCGTGACCCTGAGCGTAGCCGCGTTTCAGACCGACGGCCTGCACCACCGATGGACTCATGGCTGGCGGGGCTCCGGGGGCGCTCATTCGTAGTGCAACGTGCGCACGGGATTGGTGGCAGCGGCGCGCACCGCCGGCCAGATCGAGGCGGCCATCATGACGGTGAAGTCGAACAGCACGATCGTGACGTATTCGCCGGACATGTGGCTGGAAACGGGGATCGCGCGCAGATTGAGCATTTCGCTGGTGATGATCGGCATGCCGTGATTGGCAAACCAGGTCATGACGGGATTGATGTTGCCGGCCAGCCACCAGCCGACCGGCAGGCCGATCAGCAGGGCGATGGCGGTGACCATGGCGGCCAGCCAAAGGAAGGCGCCGGCAATCTGGCCGGCAGTGGTGCCGGTGGCCATCAGAATGCCGATGTCGCGGCGCTTGTCGCGGACCAGGACGCTCATGAAGAACAGCATGAACAGGGCGAGGAGGGTCATCACGATGAAGACAGCGATGCGGGAAATCTGACTGTTCCAGACAGCGTTTTCGTACCAGCTCCGGTCGATTTCCTTCCAGGTCTGCGCCATGGCGCGATTCAGGTAGCCCTCGCGGGTGAAGGCGCCGTCGGGGATGTCGTAGTTGGGGTCGGTTTGGATGTGATGTTTGAAGACGGCGAGAGCCTGTTGGCGGACGGGTTCGAGCATGGGGCTGTCGGGGTCGTTGTCTTTCAGAAAGATGGAAATGCCGCGGATGAAGCCTTCCTGGTCGCCCATGAGGGAGCGTCCCTCATTGAAGTCGATCCAGATGTCACGATCGAAAATATCGGCGACATCGTGGCGGATTTCCTGGATGTAGAACTGTTTGAAGTTGGGCGTCACGTGGCCGCTCGGATTCACGTCGGTCATGAGGGTAATCAGGCTGCCGACTTCCAGGTGCATGCTGTCGGCAAAATCCTTGCCGACGATGCAGGCGGGCACGGTGACGCCGTCGATCACTTTGGGGATGAAGTGGTCGGAATGGACGTTGGCGCGGATGGTGCCGTATTTCACCAGGTCTTCGAGGCGGATGGCCCGCACCGGGCAGATGGTGTGCATGGAGGCGTCGGTGAAGGCGAAGCAGGTGTCTTCGCGGAAGGGCGAGGCGACGGCGATGCCGGGGATTTTTTCGAGTTGCTCGACCAGGCTGCGATACCCGCGCACGCCTTCGGGCAAATTTTTGACGGTCAGGGTGACGTGGGAGCGGAGTCCAAGGAGCTGTTTCATCCAGTATTCGCGCAGGCCTTCGGTGACGCCCAAAATGGTGATGTAGGAGACCGCGCCGATGGCGATCAACAGCGCGATCGTGATCGGCGCCGGTTTGCTCAGGTAGCGGCAGGCGAGTTTCAGCGGAAACAACCGTGGGACCTCAGGGCGAAGCGAAGGAAGGCCGGCGCCTCCATGGAAAACGGCGGCGGAGAACCGTCATGATACGGTGGTATAATCGGATGACAAACGGGCGGATGACAAACGGGCGGACGACAAACGGGGCCGAAACGGCCTTTCCCGCGGCTGGAGCGGAGCGGGGGCTCGTGGGCCGGCGCATCGCGGCCGCATTCTGTGACCTGGCACTCGGTTTGACTCTTTAATTAGATGGCATCCGGTCTGTCGGGGATTCCCACATGACAACGTTTGACGCCTTCCCATCGGCTGCGGGCAGTTCCGTGCCGTTCGAGGGGCTGAAGCCGTATTTGCGGCCGATTCAGGCACGCCTGAACGCGATCGACCGGCGACTGCGCTGGCGACGGCTGCTGATCTGCGCGGCGGTGGCGCTGGCCGGGCTGCTGGCGTGGGCGGTGGCGGTCAGCGCCGGGGACATGATCTGGGGGCTGAGCGCGCTGACGCGGGGCGGCCTGTTTTACACCGGCGCCGCGGCGCTGCTGAGCGCGGTTGCCTGGTTCGGCGTTCGTCCGGCGCTGCGGGCGCATGTCAGCGCCGACAGCGCGCGCCTCTTGGACGCGGCCTACCCGCATCTGAACAACAACTGTGTTTCAGCGGTGCAGTTTGCCGAGGAACTGCGCACCGACCGGCTGCGCGGCTGGGCCGGGCTGGCGGTGGCGACGATCTTCGACACGGCCCAGAAAATGGATGACGTGGACCCGCGGCGGATCGTGGCGCAGCGGCGCGCCTGGCAGGCGGTGGGAGCGGCGGCGGGGCTGTTGGCGCTGGTGGCGGCGGCCTTTGCGCTGTCGGGCGGGCAGGGACGGTTTCAGCGCTCGATGCTGCGGGTGCTCTTGCCGTTCCGCTACACGGCGCGGGTGGGAGCGGTGGAAATCGCCGATTTGCAGCCGGGCGACAAGCAGATTCTAAAAGGCCAGGATGTTTCGATCACCGCGACGGTGGCGGCGCCGCCGGCGGGATCGGCTGCGCAGCCGGGCGCCGCGACGCTGTCGGCGACGCTGTTTTTCGAGACCCGCGACGTGGCGCCGGACGGTTCGGCCGGGGCCTGGTCGGCGGAGCAGGCGGTGCCGATGGAGCGCGACGACCCGGTGACCTTCAGTTTTCTACTGCGCGCGGTTGCGCAGCCGACGCGCTACCGGGTGGAAATCGGCGGATCACAGGCGCCGGCCGATCGGCGCTGGTGTAACTTGAGCCTGTTAAACGTGCCGGAACCGCGCTTGATTGCGCTGGTGGTGACGCCGCCGGCCTACACGCTGAAGCCGTCCAAGCTGTTTGCCGGAACGCCGCCGGATGTGATCGCGGTGCCGGTGAATTCGGAGATTCTGTTCGCGGTGCAGCCGTCGATGCCGCTGACCGAGGGCTTCGTGCTGCTCGATGACGACCAGCGCAAGCCGCTGGTAAAAAGCGCGTCGGTCGATTTACCGCCGGGGCTGCGGCTGAGCCGTCTGGCGCCGCCGCCGGGCAAGGGCCCGCCGGAGGTGTGGTCGGTGAAGTTCGCCGTGCCGCGGTCGATGCGAGTCACGGTGAACCTGGTCGACGCGGCGGGGCATGTATCGAACAACCGGCTGAGCTACCGGATCGACACGATTCCGGACATGCCGCCGTCGGTGAAGTTCCTGGCGCCGGACAAGGATACCGTGGCGGCGGCGGGCTCGACGGTGCATCTGGTGGTGGGGGCCAGCGACGACTACGGGCTGAAGGAAGTCCGGATCGAATACAAGCGCAACAAAACGGGAATTCTGAACACGCTGACGACCAAAGCCTATCGTCCGCAGCCGTCGGCCAACGGGGGCCCGATGCAGGCGGTGACGCGGATCGAGCTGCCCATGGACTGGGTGCTCAACACCGACAATTTCGAACAGGGCGACGAACTGTTCATCGATGCGGTGGCCAGCGACGAATTCCAATCGACCCGCACGCCGGTGCTGAAAATCGAGGTGCTGTCGAGCCAGACCCTGCAGAAGGCGAAACTGGACCTGCTGGACGAAATCGTGCGGCGGTTGCAAGGGCTGCTGGCCGAACAGCAGGACGCCTACGGCCGCACCAAGCACCTGCCGAACGACAAGGGGCAGATCGTCGCCGACAAGAACACCGTGGCTGCGGCGCGCCTGATCCGGGTCGGGCAGATCAAGATTCTGAACGAAACGAAGGACCTCGCCGACCACATCCAGACCGACGACGCGCGGATCGTGTGGATCCGCGATGACCTGTACAAGCTGCAGGCGGGCGCGGAGACGGCGGCGGGGGGATTCGCCGAACGGATGGAGGTGAACCTGACCGACGGCCAGGCGGGGGGGCTCAAAATTGCCACCGCCATGCATCCCCAACTGATGGCGGCGCAAATCCAGATCATGGCGGACATCAAGGCGCTCTTGCAGGTGATTCCCCGCACGCGGCAGGAATTGGAAGAGGACATCGACCGGCAGCCGGGCAGCAACCTGAACAACGAGGTCAAAAAATCGCTGGAGCAGGCCAAGGACGAACTGGCGTCGAAGCTGGAGGAACACAAGAAGGCGCTGGAAATCAGCGAGGAGCTGGCCAAGAAAAACGTGGCCGATTTCACCGACAAAGACAAGGCCGATGCCATCAAGGCGGCGGCGCTGGAGGACGATTTCGGCAAGTTCATGGAGGAAAAAAAGAACGAACTGTCCAAGCTGACGCCGCAGGATTTTTCCGACCCGCGGCTGCTCAAGGAGGCGCTGGAGACCTACGAAGAGGTCGAAATGGCCAAGGACGCGTTGGCCGCGAAGAACGTCGAAATGGCGGTCCCACTGGAACAGGCGGGACTGGAAGGCGCGGAGTCCCTGAATACCAACATCGAAAAATGGCTGCCCGACACCCCCGACCGGACCTCGTGGAAAATGGAAGAGCCGGTGGGCAACGAACAGGTGCCGATGGCGGACCTGCCGAATCAGTTGGAAGACATCATCGGCGACCTGATGGAAAACGAGGAAGACCTGATGCAGTCGGCCGACGACGTGACGAGCTCGCATGCGGACTCGATGGACAAAGGCGCGGGCTGGGACGCGATGGACGGGCCGATTTCGGATTTTTCGGCCAAGGGCGTCACCGGCAATCAACTGCCCAACAGCAGCGAAATCAACGGCCGTTCCGGCGAAGGCCGGCAGGGGAAGTCCTCGGGGGAATTCGTCGGGCAGGACGCGGTTGGCAAGGGCGGGCGCAAGACGCCCACGCGGCTGACGCCGGATCAGTTTTTGAAGGGCGACATCAACGACACCTCGAAGGACCCGGCCGGCGGATCGACCGGCGGCGGGAAGGCCGGCGGCGCGGGCGGGGAGGGCTTGGAAGGCCCGGTTCCACCCGACACGCAGCGGTCCATGCAGCGGCTGGCCGGCGCGCAGGCCGATCTGCGCAACAAGGCCGAGAAGCTGAATCTGCAACTGCGCAAAGCGGGGTACATCAGCCCCGATCTGGACCGGACGATCCAGGAAATGCAGTCGGCGGAAGGCGACATGAAAGACGGACGCTACACCAACCTGGCGCGCAAGCAGAACGTGATTCTGACCGGGCTGGCGAAGTCGAAGGAGTTCGTCGAAGGCTCGGTGAAGGTCGGGAACGAAGGCGACACGGTCGCGCCGCGCAAGCTGGTCGACAATGTCATGGACGCGATGGACGGCACCGGCGTGCCGCCCGGCTACGAAGACGTCCTGGAAGGCTACTACGCGCGCGTGCTGAACGGCGCCGACGCAAAAAAATAATTCGCCGGGCGATCGGCGTTCAGCGGAAGGCCTTGAGCACCGCCTGCCAGATCCGCGGGGTGCCGCGGTCGGTGGAGTCCAGATCGTTGGCGTAGGGCGGGTAGTCCTGGCGCGCGACCCCGGCCGGCGTGACCAGCCGCGTGAACACGAAATCGTGCTGCTTGTCGACCAGGCATTTGTTGCCGTAGGCCCCGGACAGCGAGAAACAGTCGGCGCCGACGCCGGGCCAGATGCCGTGGGCGTTGACGAAACACATCCAGCCCCAGTTCATCCGCCGGAATGGTTTTTCGCCGCCACCGGAGGGCAGGCCGTCCAGCCAGGCTTCGTGCGTGGTCATACGGCGGATCCAGTCGGCGCTGAGCAGTTGCCGGCCGTCCCAGATGCCGCCGCGATGCAGAAACCACCCAAACCGTGCCAGATCGCGGGCGCTGGCGAGGATGCTGCGCCAGGTCAGCGAGTCGCCGTGGGGCGTGGCTTCCCAGTCGATTTCATGCGCGCCGATCGGATCGAGGATGCGGGCGCGCAGAAAATCCAATGGCTGCATCCCGGTGATGCGTTTGACGATCGGCGACAGCGCCGCCGCGGTGGCCTGTTCGTAGCAGCAGACCGTGCCGGGAGGATGTTCGAGCGGCCAGCGCAGCGCCGCGGCGGTGGAGTCGGGCTCGGCGTAGAACCCGTGGTAGTCAAGTTTGAGGCCGGAGGTCATCGTCAGCAGGTGCCGGATCGTGATGGCGCGCCGGGCGTCGCCGGCCCATTCAGGCAGGTATTTGCAGGCGGGGTCGTCGACGGAGAGTTTGCCGTCGTCGTTCAGCAATCCGATGCAGGCGCAGGCGAATCCTTTGGCCACCGAAAAAGTGTTAAAGCGGGAGGTTGGCCCGTGCCCGTTCCAGTAGTGTTCCCAGACCAGTTTCCCGCCGACCACCAGGGCCGCGGCGTTGGTTTTGTTGGAGCCGAGCAGTTCGACGAGATCGCCGTCGAGCACGTCGCGGTCGACGCCGACATCGGCCGGCGCGGCGGTGGGCCAGGCCGGTGAGGGACGTTCGGGACGTTCAGGTCGGGGCGCTGTCACGGAGCGGCTCCGCTCAGGCGTCGTCGTCGGCGCCCAGATTCGGCGCGAGGGAAATCACACCCTTCTTTCGATCGGGGCGATCGGGCCGATCGGTTCTGTCGCTGCGGTCGCCGCGATCGTTGCGGTCATTGCGGTCATTGCGGTCGGCCGGGGGCGCGCTGTCACGGTCGTTCGCGGATTCGCTTTCAGCCGGCCGGCGTTCTTCGCGGCCGTAGCGCGGACGGCGGTCATCGCGATCTTCCCGCTCGCCGCGATCACCACGGTCCTGGCGGTCGCCACGTTCGCCGCGGTCGAAGCGATCTTCGCGCGGAGCGCGCGGACGGCGTTCTTCGCGGTCGGTCGGTGCGGCTGCGTCGTCGCGGACCGGCGCTTCCGTCCGATCGCCGGCGTCGGCGGCGTGAGGTTCTGAGCGCGACCGGCGCGGGCCGCGGTCGTCGTCGCCGAAGCGGTCGGCGCTGTCGACGCGATCGGCGCGCGGTGCGCGGTCGTAGCGTCCACCGCCACCGCCGCCACCACCGCGATCGTAGCGATCGCCTCTTTCGGAGCGATCCGAGCGGGCCGGCCGTTCGGCGCGTGCGTAGCGGTCGTCGCCGCGGCCGCGTTCGCGCCGACCGTCGACTTCGGATCCGGCCGCGCTGCGCGCGCCGACGCCGGCTGCTTCGCCGGCCGCCGCGCCTTCGCCCGCGGTGGCGCTGGAGCGCCGAATGTTGTCGAGCTTCACCTGGACCGACAGATAGCCCTGGTAGTCGGAGAGGCCGACTTTAACGGCCAGATCGACCAGCCCGGTGTCGGCCATTTCGCGCACTTCATCGTAGCGACTGCCCCAGCCGTAGGCGATGATCGAGGCCCCCGGCTTGCGCCGACCCGGTTCGTTAACAAAGAACGACAGGTGCCGGCCGTCGCCGACGATCTTGATCGCCGAGCGAATTTCGAGGCCGCGCAGCCCGAGGATGGGCTCCGAGTTCCCATGGCCGAAGGGCGACAGGTTGCGCACGTCCCGCGCCAGGGCGATGGTGATATCGTCGAGGCGCGCCGGGGATTCAATTTCGAGCACCGGGCTGCGGTGTTCGGGCTTGAGCAGCCCGGTGACCGCGGCCAGAAAGCGCTCACGGAATTCCGGCAGCTTGTCGGCTTCCAGCGTGATGCCGACAGCAGCTTCGTGGCCGCCGAAGGAGATGAACAGGTCGCGGCAGGTTTCAACGGCCTGGATGAGCGGGAACTTGGCGATCGACCGGCCCGATCCGCGCGCGATTTTTTTGCCGTTTTCGTCGGTCTCGACCGACAGCAGCAGCGTCGGCTTGTAGAACCGGCCGGCCAGCCGCGAGGCGGCGATGCCAAGCACCCCATGGTGCCAGCCTTCGCCCCAGAGCACCAGCCCGGGCGGATTGTCGGGCAGTTGAGCCGCGGCATCCAGAGCCTGATCGAAGACGCCATTTTCGGTCGTCTTGCGCTGGTCGTTCAGATCGTTGAGCATCTGCGCGATTTCAAGGCCGCGCTCGCGGTCTTCGGTCAGCAGCAGTTCCAGCGCCAGGCTGGAGTGCCCGGTGCGGCTGGCCGCGTTGATGCGCGGGCCGATGACGAAGCCGGCGTGGTGCGCGGACAGCTCGCGGTTCCAAAGGTTGGTCACTTCGAGCAGGCAGCGCAGGCCCAGCGGCGGAGTGCGCGACATGGCCTTCAAACCGAACAGCGCCAGGATCCGGTTGTCGGCGGTGAGCGGGACGATGTCGCCGATGGTCGCGAAGCCCGCCATCGCCAGACCCTGGCTGAGGCAGAACTTGCCCAGCGGCCCGGTCAGATTTTCGAGCTGCATCGACAGGGCGCGCAGCAGGCAGTGAACCACGGCCGCGCCGCAGAAGTGCGGGTAGCACTTCGGGTCGGTGTCGGGGCGCTGGGGATTGACGAAGGCGACCGCGCCGGGGATGGCCGACTCGCAGCCGGGCTCGGGCTTGTGGTGGTCGATAACGATCACGTCCACGCCGGCGGCTTGGAAGCGGGCGATCTCGGCGATCGCGGCGCTGCCGTTGTCGACGCAAATGACCAGTTTTTCACCGCGTTCGATCAGCAGATCGACGGCTTTGACGTTGAGCCCGAAGCCTTCGGTGAGGCGGTCGGGGACATACCAGGAGGCCTGGACTTTCAGCATTTCGAGCGTGCGCAGGAGGATTGCCATGGCGCAACTGCCGTCGATGTCGTAGTCGCCGTAGACGCAGACTTTTTCGCCCGATTTCTGCGCGGCCAGAATGCGCGCGATGGCGGGGTGAATGTCGGGCAGCAGGAAAGGATCGCCGAGGCCGGTCAATTGCGGGTTCAGGAACGCGACGGCTTCTTCGCGGGATTTGATCCCGCGATTGACCATCAGTTGGGCCGCAATCGGTTGGAGGTTCAGGGCCTCGCCGAAGCCCTGGGCAACGGTCGTCTTCTGCGGCAGCCGCATCCACACAAGTTCAGGCCGAATCGGAGGCATGGATTGTCATCCTACAGGAGTTCCACCCGGTTCGCGCCAGCGAGCCGGGCTCAGAAACAGACGGAAATTAAACGGAGTTCACGCGCAGGCTCGTTCCGGGTTTGATTCGATTTCATGGCGATTGACCAGACGGCAAAACGCTACGCACCCAGCGGGGGTCGTACAAACATCGATTCCACAGTGCCCGCCATCATACGGGCATTCGGGCGGTTGAACCAGCAAAGAATGTGGTTTTTGCCGGATTTTCCCGGCCGGAGCAGGCCCCGCGACGGACCACCGGCGCTTCCGACTCGCAAGGGGCCGATCCGGCTCCTGCCCTGGCGTCCCGCGTGCGGGACGCCAGAAACCTTTCCCAGCACTTCAGGGCTGGAAAAGGAACGATCGAATTGGCGCCCGCGTCCCGGCAGGGCGGCAAAATGCTGTCTGCGGCCTCCGCAAAGCCGCGTCGGTCCCGGCGTTCTGACAGTTGCGTTCCGGCCGAATCCCGCCTCTGCCTTTCAGTGCCGTCAGGCACGGCCGACTGTAGCCCAGGAGGCGATGCGAAGGACGCAGTCCGCAGCCCGCCTCCTGGGAAAGCGGCACGATCCAAACCATCTTCCGCGCGGTCCCAGACAGTGGCTGCGCTTCCCACGTTTCCCCGCGCGGAACTTCCCGGGCGCCAGCCAGGAACCAAGCCCCCTCCGCCGGACCGCCCCAACCGGCCGGCGCCGCATTCCACCGTGTGAATGGATTTGGGACGCGCTGCTAGCGCAGGGCGAACAGGACCCAGACCGTCAGACAGGCCACCGGACAGGCGAACATGAAGGAGTCGATCACGTCGAGCACCCCGCCGAAGCCCGGCACGTAGCCGCCGGCGTCCTTGGTGCCGCTGGAACGTTTCAGCACCGACTCCGCAAGGTCCCCGAACATCCCCGCCACGCCCACCACCAGCGCAAAGACGGTCGCCTGGATCCAACTGAACTCATTCAGGAAGCCCAGCGCTTTCACCAGTGCGATGCCGGCGACGGCGAATACGAACCCGCCGATCGCGCCTTCGACCGTCTTGCCGGGGCTGACCGCCGGAATCAACTTGTGCCGCCCGATCAGCTTGCCGACGGTGTAGCCGCCGGTGTCGACGGATTTCGCTGCGACCACCACGGCGATCATCAGCCGCTGACCGAAGGAAACCCAATGCGAGCCGGCCGCGGTCCAGCCGCCAAGGTTAAATCCGTCGCGGCCGATGTGGCGGATCACGATCATGAACCCGCACAGAAACCAGATATAGACGATGCCGGTGACAGTGACGGCGATATCGCGCAGCGCACCGGACAGATCCTTGCGGCGCATCGCCAGCAGAAATGCGCCCATCACCGCCAGGGCGAAGGCGAACACCAGGATGGCCAGTGGCCAGGGCTTGGGCAGCCAAGTCGGCACCGCGTTGGCGGCGATTTCGGCGGCGCTCTGCTGCGCTGGCGGCAAGGTGGCCACCGCCCCGTCATGGATCGGCCCGTGCGGCAGGCTCAGCCATTCGATCGTCGCCAGGATCAAAGTCGCCAGGGTGCCGTACAGCGCGAACGGCCGGGCGCCTTCATTGCGCGCCAGGCGGTAGAATTCAAAGCTGCCGCCGGCCATGAGCAGCAGCACGATGAGCATGAAACACAGGTCGGCATGCAGGACATAGACATCCAGGGCCAGGCCGCCGACCAGGATGCCGATCATGAGGGAACTGGCGAGCAGCCGTTTGGCGAGCATGGCGCCTCTCTGGAACTGTTTCCAAATCGAAACACGGGCTATTTTGACATGGTGGCCGTATCCTACCATGGAACCCGCGCCAGGCGAAAATGCCTGTCCGAATCCGTCCGCCGCAGGCTACTAATCTGTAGGCAGACCGCCCCGGCTGAAACTGCATGCCGAGGTGGGCTTGGGAGATCCTGCTGTGAGCTCCGCGAACCAACCGCCTTCCGGCGATCCCGCGCCCGGCGCTGGCCATCCCGCACCCAGCGCTGGTCATTCCGCACCCAGCGCTGGCGATTCAGCCCGCTCCGAGGGTGCCGCGCCGCAGGGCGGTGCTCGGCCGCCGGCCAAACTGAATCTGCCCACGCGGCTGTCCGATCAGATCCCCGGCCTGCACGACTACCAACCCAACACCGGCTTGCGCCACGGCGAATCGGGCGCGCTGCGGTCCTCGGACCGCGACCGACGCGAGACGCGCAAAATTCGCACCCTGATGGCCTCGGTCGCGATTTTCATCGTGACGGTGGTGGGCGCGGTGGTGCTGGCGGGCAGTCATTCGCAGCCCACACCGGCCGAACGCTTGGCGTGGAACAAGGAAGAAATCACGCAGATTCAGCACAGCATGCTGGCGATCACCCCGGCCGAATATCACGCGGCGTTGCAGCGGCCCGAGGTCGCGGGGAGTTCGGAAAAAGCCATCCGCGCGCTGGTCGAAGAAAATATCCAGCGCACGCAGGCGCGCGTCGCCAAGCAGCTGGACTCCACGCAGTACCAGTCCAACGCCGCGGAGTGGGCCCGCAACCGGCGGATGAATTTCATCCTCGACCGGATCGGCTCGTGGGTGGACGGCTACGACCGGCCGTTCCACACCGATGTCAAAGGCCTGCATCTGTCGGCCATTTCCTACGGGGCCAACGGCCACCGCGACACGGAAGCCGACCCGGCCGGCGACGATCTGGTGGCCAGCGTGGACATGCCATCGGGGGAACCGGAAAAAGTGCCGCTGTGGAGCGAAATTTTCAAACTGCCGGACATGAGCAAAGTGCCGGTGATCGATTATTGCGACCCCAAATATATGGACCAGCTGCGGGCGCGCGACCCGGACCACTTGACGCCGCGCGAACGCAAAATGGAAGACCAGGAAGAAGTGCAGAACATCATCGACGCGGGGTATTTCGGGCCCGACTTGCAGGCGAAGCTCAATGAATGCGCGCTGAAGGGCGAATCGCCGGACAGCATTTTCAAGAACGGCGCGAAAATTCCGCGCGCGCCGTCGGCTCGATCCCCCGAACCCCCGGCCGCCGCTGCCGCCGCAGATAACGCGCCGGTCGGGCCGGCGGCCCCGCACCCCGCCCCCTGAGACCGGCGCTATACAGGGCCATTATCGGCAGCCAGCAGGCAACCCGCTAATGACACTTCAATCTTGTGATCGGTTGCTCTTGGCTCGGAGTCCCGCTCGCGGGACGAAAGAGTCATAGCCCAGCACTTCAGTGCTGGGAGGAGAGGCGCGACCAACCGGTACGCGTTCGAAGTCCCGGAGGGACGGCAGATGGACTTCGCGATACCCGAACCGCCAACTTCAATCTTGAAGCGCCACCAGCCGCCGCGCCGCGCGCAACATTGCGCGCGCACGCCAGGGTCACGAGCGGCCCCGGCCCGGCCTCACTCCAAATGCGACTGCGGCCAGGTCACCCGCCGCGTGTGCTCAGCGCGGAACTGGCTCGGCGTGCGGCCCATCACGCGGCGGAAATCGCGCGAAAACTGCGACGGGTCGGGAATGCCGATCCGCGCGCCGACCGCATGCACCGACTGGCGTGGATCGGCCAGCAACTGCGCCGCCCAGCGCATCCGCCGCGTCAGATACTCCCGCCCCGGCGTGGTCCGCAGATGATCCTCGAAAAGCCGCCGCAGACTGCGCTCCGAAACCCCCGCCTGCCGCGCCAGCTCACGACAGGAAATTGGCCGCGCCAGGTTGTCGTCGAGAAACCGCAAGGCCTGTTCAAGTGCACGGCTCGGCCCCGGCCCGGGCAACGCATTCCCGTCGGCGCCTGAAGCGGAAAGGGTCAACGTCTCGCGCCGGTCGGGCTGCGGCGCCTGGTGGAATTCGCGCAGGTTCACCGCCGCGGCCGACCAACCGGCTCCCGTCTCGACCGCCGATGGGGGCGCCCTGTCCGATGGGGCCGCTGGGGCCGCTGGGGTCGCTGGGGTCGACGGGGCCGACGGAGCCAACGGGTCCGCCGGCGCCGCCGCCGGATCCGGCAGCGATCCGATCCGCCGCAGGACCTCGCAGAGGATCGCCCGGACGGCGGCTTCGAGCATCAAATCCTGGTCGGCGGCGCGAGCTTCAAGGCTGCGGGCGAGCGTCGCCAACTGCGCGGCCACCAGATCGCCGCCGCGGCTGTGAATTCCCGCGCCGGTCAGGAAACGCTTGAGCAACCGGCCTTCAATCGAGCCGTCAGCAGGTTCGAATTCGATCACCCCCAGGTTGAAAAATACCAGCTCGATGGCCGGCTCGCGTTCGGAAATGATTTCGTGCACGAAGCCCGGCCGCGCCAGGAACAGATCGCCGGGCCGCAGTTCCGCCGTCTGGTCGGTGTGAGTCTGCACGCCGCGGCCGGCCAGCATGCAGCAGATTTCGAAATGCCGGCGGTGTTCGTGCAGGCCGTTGCGGTAGGTCACCGCGAAGCTGCACGGGCCGGCCATTTCCCACCACAGCCGCGAACGCCCCCAAGTCAGTTCGCAGCGCGCGTCGCGCAGAGCAGCATACGGATTGGCGGGCATACAAGACGCCTGAAAAAGAACCGCTGCGGACGACCGAAAAACCGGCCCCACAGCCGGTTCCGCCCCGATTTTAGACGCATTGTAGCTAATTTGGCAGAATCTGCACATAAAAAGCCACAGACTGTCCGTGGCAAATCTAACCGGACCGGGGTACATTCCACTGCATCGACGGGAAAGTGGACCACGTTCTGGCAGGATGTGCAAAACACCCGAAACCGATTCGGATCCAACCAGGCCCATTCAGGCCCAATCAGGAGAACGCCGGCCATGACCAGCCCCAAACAGTTTTTCGACGAAAACGGCTACTACGTCGCCAAAGGTGTTTTTTCGAAGGCCGAACTGGCCCACCTGACCGCGGAATTCGACCGCATCGTCGACCAGTTGCTGAATTCGGGCGAAGAAGTCCAGGTGCGGTGGGGCGGCGGCCCGATCGAGAAAATGGGCGGCAAGGACACGGTGTTCGTACACACCCACAACGTCCAGAGCTTTTCGGCGGCCTGGCTCCGAGCCTTCCAGCAGGAAAAATTCCTGAACGTCGCTCAGGAATTTCTCGGACCGAACATCGTCCTGCACCACAGCAAGCTGTTCCAGAAGCCGGCCGAAAAGGGCGCGCCTTTTCCAACCCACCAGGACTGGAGCTACTTCCCGACGGTGAAAGACACGATGATCGCCGGGGTGATCTACATCTCGGAAGTAACCGAAGACATGGGCTGTTTCCGAGTCTATCCCGGGTCGCACAAGCTCGGCCGGCTGCCGCAGACCTCGGGCCAGGTCGACAACGAAGTCCTGGAAAAATACCCGATCGACGGCGCGCTGGCGCTCACCGGTGAACCCGGCGACGTGGTGTTCTTTCACTATTTCACGCTGCATGGATCGATGCCCAACCGTTCCAGCAAGGTCCGCAAGTCGGTGCTGGTGCAGATGCACGCCGGCGAAGACCGCGTCGAGGATGAAAATCGTCACCCGAACGCCAAGCTGGTCCTGCGCGGGTGGAACTCCGCCGCGACCCGCAACACGGTAAATGCCGTCGGCTGATTGTTCCAACTCCGCCTTCGAGATCGGCGTTTCACGAACCGCCCGCGCCCACCGGCGTCGGCGGTTCGTTTAATTTTCGCCCGACCGCACGTACAATGAAGCGCCGGCGGCGGCGCGGATTGCCGACGCCGTCCCTTCCGGTTCTTCGTCGAGCGATCCCCGTGCCCAGGCCCGCTGCATTCCGAACCGTTGCGCTGCTGCTGGGGCTGATCGCCGCCGGCACGCTGGGGGTGTTGCTGTGGCGCGCGCTGGCCGCTCACCGTGAAGTCCCCCCGCCGCTGGTCCCCCCGTCGGTCGCCGGTCCACGGGTCTCCGCCGAAGCACCCCCGGTTACAGCCGCGCGCGCGCTGGCCGACTGGCGCAAGGCGCTCGCCGCCGGCGATTGGCAAACCGCCAACCGAATCGAAGACCAAGTGGTGCAACTGGGCGACGCGGCGGTGCCGCAGTTGGAGGCGGCGCTCGCCGCCGACAGCGGCAGCCCGGATCCCATCGCGGCGCTGGTTGTGGAGGAAGACCGCGCCGCGGCGTTGCTCGGGCGCATCGGCACGCCGGCCGCGGTCGCCGCGCTGCTGCGGGTGCGGCCGCACTGCGCCGACGCCGAGGTGCGTGGGCAGGTGCTGCTGGCACTGGCGAAAACCGGGCCGGCTTTCGAAGGCAAGGTCGAACCGGTGCTGGAAAGCGCGCTGACCGACGCGCACGAAACCGACGAAATTCGCAGCTCGATGCCGGTGCTGATCGCCAAGCGCGGCGAAACCCAGGGCATCGCGGACCTCTGCCGACTGGCGGATCAAACCGCGCCGGCCGATCGGCAGGCGGCCGCTTGGGCGATCACCGGATTGGGTTTCGCGCCGGCGGCGGCCGGAGCGCAGCCGGGCACGACGCTGCGCCGTATTCTACAGCAGGATGCGCAGCCGGACCGGCGCGCGCTGGCGGCGGCGGCGCTGGGGCAGCGCGAGGACCTCGCCGACCAGCCGGTTCTGTTCGCCGCAGCTTAAAGCGACGGGCAAAAATCGTTGCGGCTCGCGGCCGTGGAAGCGCTG
>JBOHNC010000484.1:0-11965 GCA_050730415.1 Planctomycetota bacterium | reverse complement strand
CTCCAGGCCCGTGCAAAAAAAGTGCGAGCGAAGCTCGCGCCCTATTCTTTTCTTGCGCGCAAGCGCATTCCGAAGTGGCACGGGCTGACCAGCCCGTGTCCAGCGAGTCATCGAGCGTTTCCGCTGGAAAGCGCGCTTCGCGCTCCTCTTCTCTTCCTCTTTTTTCTCGCCACCAGCGCGCCCCCCCGTGCCATCCAAGGCGATCTTCTCCTCCCCACCACGCCATCGCCCGGCACCGCACCCGACCTGCGCCGCACCGGTCTCACCTCGCCCTGCACAAGTGCAAACATATATATCAAACATATATCGAGTTAGCTTCGTTTTGTAAAATAACCTATGCCACGGTAGTTCGTTTGGTCAACCTCCTTTCCAGCCCATCCTGTCAGGCTGGTAGGTCATTTCGACCCGTCAGCTCCCCGCCGGAGCCGTCCCCGGCGTGGCTTCCACCTCCGCCACCAGCCGCCTCAAGTTGCCCTGCGCCAGCCCGCTGCGGGTCGCCCCGTCGATCTCCGGCGTCCCCAGCTTCGCCGCCACCGCCCCCGGATACAGGAACGGCGCATGCGACCCGAACACCAGCCGCGGGTAGACTTCGCCCGCCGGCAGCTCCTGGCACAGGTCCGGCAGCGTGTTCCCGCTTTCGACCATGGACAGGTCGCACCGGACATTGGACGCCCCTTTCAGCAGCCGCCGCACCTCCGGCCCATACGCATTGCAGACCAGCAGTGCCGTCGGCGCCACCGCGGCGGCGAGCTTCAGGACCGCTTCCACTCCCAAGTCCACCGTCACCAGCCGGGGATCGGTGCAGCGCCGGTCTTCGAGCCGCAGGTGGACCGCCGTCAGCAGGCCCAGTTCGCGAGCGAACCGGACCATCGCCAGGCAGGCTTCGTCCTCGACCCTATATCCATGGTAGGTCGGTAACAGGTGCAGCACCCGCGCGCCAGTCTTGCGTGCCAGCTCCGGCAGCCGCCGCCGATCGGCCGGCTGGTTGGCTCGCAGGCACAGCCCCGGCGTCAGAGTCACCGGCGGCCGGTCGAGCGCCGCGATGGCGGCGGCCAGCCGCAGGCAGTCGTCGGCCGGTTCATGGCCGAAAATGGCCTCGGTCGGCGTCACATGCGCCGCCGCGATGCCCGCCCGGGCCAGCTCCGCGGCCAGCTCCGCGAGCCGCCGCGGGAAGTGGCGGTTGGAAGGATACGGCCCGAACCAGGCGTTCACGTCGCTGAGCCCCTCGCCCGCGGCAACGCTCCCGGCGGCCGGAGCCACCACCTGGCCGGCGGTGACAGGCGCGGTGTGCTGGGCCTCGGCCGGTTCCGGCGGCAGCTTCCAGAACCGGCGTGCGTTGGTGCTGAGCACCTGCCGCTGTTCGGCTGGCGTCAGCTTGCTGCCGGTCACTCGCGCCACCTGGCACCCGAGATCGCGGATCGGCCAGTCGGAGCCGTACACCACTCGTTCGGCCCCCAGGTGCCGCACGGCGAATTCGACCAGCCCGCTTTGCGGCTGCCCGCCGCTGGTGTCCACCACCACATTGGGGAACGGAACCAGGTCCAGCACACCCCAGAAGTTGATCCCCGTCAGGTGCGCCACCTGAATCCGCAGCGCCGGGTAGCGCCGCGCCAGTTCGACCACATCGCGGGTGGTCGATTCGTCGGCGCCCTGATCGACGGTCTTGTTCCAGGTGTGCTGCAGGATCCCGACATCCAGGTCCAGCGCGCGTTCGGCCACCGGGAAGACCCGTTCGTCGCCCGCGCGGTTGGAGACCCACAGCTTGATGCCGATCAGGTTGCCGTCGCGCACGCAGCGGTTGATTTCGTCCAGCGCCGCCTGCCCGTGCGAGGGATTCACGTACACCAAGCCGGCCAGTTCGGCCGGGAAGTCGCGCACCAGGGCCAGGGTCTGGTCATTGGCCTCGCGGAGCTGTTCCGGGGTGGGGTAGGGACCGTAGGCGCCGACATTGCCCAGTTCGATCGATGTCGCGATCCCCGCGGCGCGATTCAGCCTCAGAAACCGTTCGACGATGGCCCGATCGTAGACCGGCGGATGCCAGTAGTGCGTGTGCGTGTCGACGATGGCGGTGAAGGCAGGCATGCATGGCGGCTCCGGCGGGGAATCAGCGGTAGAACACCAGCTGGCGCAGTTCAAACGGCCGGTTGCGGCGGCCTTTCCAGGCGTTCAGCGCCACCAGCCCGAGCCACCCCAGCAGGCCGAAGGCGCAGGAGACATACACCGTGCAGGCGGGAATGAGCGCCGCCATCCAGGCATGGTGCAGGCTCAGCGCCGCCAGCCCGACCGCGCCAGCGAACAGAACTTGCAGGAGGGTGAGAATCAGCGCGAAGCGGATGGCGTTGCCGGCGTGATAGGTGACGAATTCCGAGGCGCGCTTGCGCCACTTCTTGATCAGCCACGGCGCGCAGACCGCCGGAACCGGCGGGAAGAATACGACCACCGCAGCGGCGATCCAGAGCCCCGCCGCCCAGACCCGTTCATCGACGGTGGGCTGTTCGGATTCATGCGCCGGTGGGACATCGTCGTCGCTTGCCGGGGCATCGGGCGCGCCGGCGGCGGTGAGACCGCCGCCCGGCGGAGCGCTCGCAGCCCCTGCGTCGGCGGTCGGCTCGGGCCCGGGAACCCCGTCGGCGGGAGCGTGGCCGGCACCGTCCGACCCGCCCGCGGAACCAGTCGCTGCATCCGCTCCAACCGACCCGGCGCCCGGGGAGGGCGAGGCGGCGGTCTCACCGGTCGCAACGGTCGTGCCTGTCGCAGCGGGTCCGCCAGCCGTGTCGGGCGTGGCCGGAGCGGCGGGCGCGACGGACGCGGCGGGCGCGACGGGGGCGACGGGGGCGCTGGCCGCGGGGGCCGCGGACGAAGCGGGTGAACCGGCACCGGTGGGTCCATTTGGCCCCGCCGAGGGTGCGGTCTGCGCGCGCGGCAACGGAGTCGCGGGCGTGGGCGGATCGGCGGGATCGGGTGCGGGCGGACGGGGAGCATCGGGCATGGCGGGCTAACCTCGGTGGCGTTCTTCCGAGGGCGTCAGCGCCACGTCGATGACGCGGCCGGAGATGCGGCGTTCGGGGGCAAGCAGAAACAGGGCGGCGGCGACCACGTCGGCGACGCGGCCCTGGCGGCCCTCGCCCATTTTGGCGCCGCTTTCGAGCGCCAGATCGCGGCCCGTGCGGTGGCCGTCGGAGGGGTCGAGCACGTGGCCGGGCGCGACGCCGTTGATGTAGATGTCCGGCGCGTACAGCCGCGCCAGGCTGATCGTCAGGCTGTGCAGCGCCGCCTTGCTGGCGCAATAGGGCGCGTAGTGGCTCCACGGCAGATGGATGCTCAGGCACAGCATGTTGACGATCCGCCCTTCCGGCTGCTGCCCGGCGCGCACCTGCCGCCGCATATAGCGCGCCGCGGCGACCGTGCATAGAAAAGGCGCGCGGGTGTTCACCTGGAAGTAGGCGTCCAGGTCTTCGGCGGTGAGCTCCGGTTCGGCGGTGCGGTGGAAAATCGAGGCATTGTTGACCAGGCCGTCGAGCCGTCCGAATTCACCCGCGGCGGCGCTCACGATGGCATCGGCGGTGGCCGCTTCGCGCAGGTCGCCCTGGACCAGCACGACCGGCGTTTTCTGTCGGCGCAGTTGCTTTTCGAAGGCGCGACCTTCCTGCAGCGAGCTGTTCACGTGGAGCACGATCGAGGCGCCGCGGCGCGCCAGCGCCAGGACGATTTCGCGGCCGATCCGTCGCGCCCCCCCGCTGACCGCGTACACCCGCCCGGTCAGGTCGCCAGGATCGGCTGCATCCCCGGCATGCGTCGCCGCGGTGGCTTTGGCAGCGCGCGCGCCCCGGGCCGACCGGGGCGAACGGGCCGACTGGGCCGACCGGGCCGACTGGGCCGACTGGGCCGACCGGGGCGAGCGTGGCGAAGGAGTGGACGGGGCAGGAGTCACGGGAAAATCCAGACGGGTGCAATGGAGTGGTCGGGAACATTGTCCCCATCAACGACGCGACTGCGCCATTTTAGCCCCGGATTCGTGGGGTATAATTGAAAAAAAGCGCAGATCGCAGCTGCGATCCCGCGTCGAAGGCCGGTGGATGACGGCGGCAGGCCCGGCTCCGCCCAAAGGAAACATCACGATGACCGAAACCAAGACCGAACCGAAAAACACGCGCCGGCTGGGGATTATGTGCGAACCCACGCCCAATCCGAACTCGCTGAAATTCAAGCTCGACGACCGCCTGAACTGCGAACGCTCGGCCAATTTTCCCGACGCCGCCTCGGCCAAGGGCAATTCGCTGCTGGCCGAGGCCCTGTTCGCCAACCACTCGGATGTGCGGGGCGTTTTCCTGACCCCCGACTGGCTGTCGATCCTGAAATCGGAGGAAGCCGACTGGCAGAAGCTGGCCTTCGATGTCGCCAAGACCATCCGCGCCCACTACGCCGCGGGCGAGCGCACCATCGCCGACAGCTACCAGCCGCCGCAGGTGGACACCACCGGCATCGAATCGCGGATCAAGGAAGTCCTCGACGAAGTCCGCCCGATGGTGCAGATGGACGGCGGTGACATCGTCTTCGCCGGGTACGAAGCGGGCGTGGTGAAAGTCCACATGCAGGGGTCATGCTCGGGCTGCCCCAGTTCCACCGCAACACTGCGCATGGGCATTCAGCGCCGCCTGCAGGAAGCGATCCCCGAAGTGGTCGAGGTGGTGCCGATCGCGATGTGATTTTCGGAAGCGCTGATTTTCACTGCCGCTCCGCCGCTCCGCCGCGCCGCCGGGAAAAATGAAGTCGCGAGGGCCTCGCAAGGAAGGGCGCGGAAGATCAGGCGGGCGGAGCCAATCGGGTGCAGCGGCGCGGCCCCGCACTGGGTACAATGCTGGCACTGGGACAGGTTGCCGGCTGAAGCCGGCCGTTGGAACGGCTTCGTGTGAAGATTGCCATGGCTGAAGGTGCACCCACGATTCAAGACATCGGCCAGGTGCGGATTGCCGATTGGCTGGAAACCCTGCCTGGCCAGGTGCGGATCGAAGCCGGCGTGTTCGACCTCGGCGACCTGATCGACCTGTCCGAAGACCAGTGCATCGTGCGGCTGAAGCTGAACCATGCCTTCAATGGCCACGCACCGCAACACCCCTTCACGCTGTTTTTACTGGCGCCCTCCCGGTTGGATCTCATGCCCCTGCAAATCCGCCGCCGCCTGGGAAAAATGCCGCCCGCGCCTGAGCCCACGCCGGGACCTGGCGGCCGCGAGGTTCCGTCACGGCTGCCGGGCGCCGTCGCCCCGGTGCCGACCCCGGCGCTCGAACCCGTCGATTCCGCGCCGGCCTCCAATGCGGCCCCCAAGTTTCCGGCACCCGCCGCTGTTGCCACCGCCGCTGCCGTCGCTGACGCTGGGGTGGGTGGCGCTCCGCGGGCCGAAGAACCGCTCGACACGGGCACCGGCGCGGAAACGCGCGAGGACCCCGCGCTGCGTGCCGGCGCGCCCCATGCCACGGCGGGTGCCGCGGGGATTGCGAGCACTTCCGACGCTTCAAGCATTTCAACGGGCGCGACGGGACCGGGTGCGACCGGCGGGACGACGCGAGCCGCCACCCGCGGCCGGCCGGTGGCCTCCTGCAACGTGTTGCAGGAACCGGCCAGTGCCGGCGCGGCGGCCGGTGAGGTAAGCTACCTGCTGTTCGACGACCAGCCGGGGATCGAGTGGCAAAGCTGGTTCGAACAGCAGTTGGCGAGCGCCGGGCTGTCGGCCGTGCGGGAAGACTTGAAACCAGCTGAGATTCCGACCTTCCTGCGCATCGTCGGCCAGGCGATGAACTACCTGTTCGACGCCTACGACTGCCTGGCCCGCGACGGCGTGGTCTGGCAGAACATCGGGCCTCTTTTTTTGATCGCTGACGAAGCGGTCGAAGGCGGCTACCGGCTGGAGACCACCGGTCTGCGGCGCTTCCGCCCCGCGCCCGGCGCGGGCTACCCCGAGCGCAGTTGGCACCGGCTGTACGCCGCCCCGGAGGCACACAACGGTCAGGGGCTGACGCCCAAGAGCGATGTGTTCACCGCCGGCGTGGCGCTGTACGCCCTGTTGACCGGCGTCGATCTGCGACGCTGGGAAATCTGCGGCGAGGCGCAGATGCTGCCGACGGTGCGCACTTTCTGGCGCGGCTGTCCGGCCGGTGTCGCCCCGGTGCTCCAGGAACTGCTGCGCCATGAGGAAGCCTACCGCCCGGGCTTGGCCGAGGCGCGCGCCAGGGTCGCGCGGGCGCTCGACACGGCCGCCCACGAGCGCCTCTACCGTGGGGAGGCGTTCCCTGCCGAAGCCGGCTTCGGCGCGAGCGGCCGTGGGGGGCCGGTGCGCAGCTTCGAGACCTCGGTGATGACCCTGAACGGCTGGGTGAAGGAATTGCGCGCTCAGCAGAGCCGCCAGGGCATGGTGTTCTCCCGGCCCAACCAGGATGCGGCCTTCCTGAGCGACCGCATCGACGGCGTCCGCATGCTGGGCGAGGGCGGCGGGCACGGCGCGGCCGGCGGCGCCGAGGGTGCACCGGTGGCGCTGGCGGTGGTCGCCGATGGCATTTCAACCTGCCGTTTCGGCCGCGGCGAACTGGCTTCGGAGGCGGTGGTCACCGCGTTTGCGGAGGTCTGGCGCCTCTGGCTCGAAGGTCTGCGCGCCAACCGCTGGAGCTGGGAATCCGATCCGGCGGCGGTGTTCGGGCAGAGTTTCCTGACGCGCTGGTCGCTGGAGCGCGACGCCGAGGCCGGCGCCGGGCGGTTCATGCGCCGCTTTTCCTTCCCCCATTTGGCCGCCGAATGCATCCGCCGCGCGACCCTGCGAATCTGGTCGCAGGTGGTCGAGGAAGTCCGGCGGATGCCCTCGGCCGATCCTGCCGAAATCATGGGTTCGACCATGATCGCCGCCTTCGTGCACGGCTCCCGCGTGATGCTCGCCAACCTCGGCGATTCGCGCGCCTACCTGGTCAGCCCGGCGGCCGATCCCGAGCAGGTTTGGACGATCGAAAGCCTGACCTGCGACCACGACGAAAAGCACCGGTTGTTTCGCGAAGAGCAGGCCATGCCCCAGCACATGCTGGGCCTGTCGGGGCTGGAATCGCTCACCAATGGGATCGGCAGCCTGGTGGCGCCCGCCCGGTCGGGCCTGGGCCTGGTCGGGCGCGGTTCGCGCGGCGGGCTGCGGGGCGTCCACGCCGGCGACCCCGGCGGCGGCGTGGAGAACGGCGCGAACGTTTGCACCGTCTGGCGGCCGGCCTACCACCGCTTGGCCCCGGACTTCTACACCCTGCGCGTGCATCCGCAGGATGTGTTGATTCTGTGCTCCGACGGCCTGATCGACGAGCGCGCCGCGCTGATGCCCGAGGAAGCGGCGCAGATCGTGACCGAATATCAGGACGCGCCCGCCGATCACCTCGCGATGCAGTTGGTCAAGGCCGCCAACGACATTCAGGAGTGGCCCTCCAAGGGCGACAATATCACGGCCGTGGTGCTGAAGTTTCATGCCTGAGGAAAACGGTCAATTGCGAGCACGGGCGGTGAACCGAAGCAGGAGCAGAAATCCTGAATCCTGAAGGATGAAGGAAAATCGAAGCGCAACGCGTCGAGCGATATCGGCGCCGATCGGCCGGGCGGGGGGAGCAGAATCGTGGCGGAGGAAATCACGCTGCACTGTATCGCGCAGCACGATGCGCTGGCGCCGGCGATCGCCGATCGCTCGGAGGAATTGACCCGCGACGGCCTGCCGGTGCGCATCGTGGTGCAGCCCTCGGCGCAGCTCATGCAGCAATTGGGCGAAGGCGGCACCGCGGCGGGTTCCCTGCCGGGCCACCTGTGTTTGATCCTCGACGTGTCCGGTTCGATGGACACCGAAGTGTCGCCCGGCCTGACGCGCAAGCGGATGGCGGTCGAAGCGGCCAAGGCCTGCCTGGAGTACCTCCAGCCCGAGGATCGCCTGACGGTGATCGCCTTCGACACGGTGGCGCACCCGGTCTTCGAGTCGCGCACGGTGGAGGACCGGGACGCAATCGCGCGCGAACTGGAAACCATCATGGAGCTGGGCGGCGGCGGAACGGTGCTGCATGAAGCGCTCGACGTGGCCCGGCGGGTCTTCAAACACAGCGACCTGCCCACCGGCAAATGCCTGGTGCTCACCGACGGCGAGGACATGAAGCCGATGGAGGCGCTGTATTCGGTCCACTGGCTGGCCGACCAGGGCGTGGTGGTCGACGCCTTGGGCGTAGGGGAGTACGACCACGAATTTTTCTTCCAACTGGTGAACCCCAGTTCGGGCGCCTGCGAAAAACTGGAACCGGAGCGGGCCGAGGAGTTTTTTCGCAAATCGATCGCCGTGCAGCAGGACATCCTGGCGGTGGTGCGCGAGTTCGCGATCTGGCTCTCCCCGGAAATGCAGGTGCGGCATATCTACCGCGCGCAGCCGGAGGTGCTCCTGTACGACGACCTGCCGCCGAAGGACAACACCGTGAAGGTGCCGCTGAAGTACCTCGAAAAATCGCGGCCGCTCAGCTTTGTGATCTGCACGCGGATTCCCGAAGGCAAAGTCGGCGCGCGCTTCCGCATCCTGAAGGCCACGCTGACCTACGACCTGCCGGCGCTCGAGCGAAAAAATCTGACCGCGACCGGCCAGGCGCTGGTCCGGTTTTCGCTCGACCCCGACGAAACCGCGCGCAACCATCCGGAAGTCCGCACGGCGCACCTGTACGCCCAGGCGCAACTCGAAGTGAAGCAGATTCGCAAGCTGCTGGCCGGGCCGGTGGGGGCGGGGAGTGTCCCCGGGGCAGGCACCGGTTCCAGTGCCGGTTCTGGCGCGATGGAGGGTACCGCCGCCGCCAACGACCTCGCCGGCCGGCGGCGCGAAGCCATTCGGCGGCTGCGCGGCCTGCGCGACCGCTTCCAAGCGGCCGGCGACCCCGAGCTGATGAAGTTCTACCAGGACCAGGCGCGGAAACTCGAAGAGGACGGCCGCCTGTCGCTCAACGATCTGAACACGATGAGTTCGATCTCCACCCGCGCCGCCTCCGTCCCCAAAAAACAGATCGCTGAACCCACCGGCTTCGAGGATTGAACGGCCCCGGCAGCCTGCTAGGCGGCCATGCTTCGGCGGAGGCCCACCGCGGCCTCGGCGGGTCCTCCAGTGGCTCGCCAGAGGAGGGTTCGGCGAACCGCCTTGAGCCGATCCCCAGAGGGGTGCAACCGGTGCGACTTGATGCTAGTGAAAACGGCGCGGTTGGGTAGGATTAGGGACGCTCCAAGGCTGGCTGGGAACGAGGACTTCCGTGAAAATTCTGCTTGTCGACGACGAAGAGCTGATCCGCGTCACTCTGGGCGATCTGCTGCGGGAACACAGCCATGAAGTGACGCTCTGCGACAACGGCCGGGAGGCGATCGGACTGCTCAAAGGCGAGCTATTCGACCTGCTGATCACCGACCTGCGCCTGCCCGGCGCCGGCGGCTTGGAGGTGCTCGCCGCCGCCCGTTCGAATCAATCGCAAATCAGCGCGCTACTCATCACCGCCTTCGGTTCGCATGAGACCTCCCTGGAAGCCATGCGCCTCGGCGCCGAATATGTCACCAAGCCTTTCCTGAACGACGACGTGCTCCTGCGCGTCCAGAACATCGCACGCACCCGCACGCTGGCCGATGAAAACGTCCGGCTGAAATCGGAGCTGAAGCGCCGCTACGGCTTCGAGCGGATGGTTGGGTCGAGCGCGCCGATGCGGCAGGTGTTCGAACTGATCAAGACAGTGGCTCGCAACGATTTCAGCGTACTGATCCTGGGCGAGTCGGGCACCGGCAAGGAACTCGCGGCGACTTCGCTGCATTACAACTCGCCGCGCGCGGAAAGGCCGCTGGTCCGGGTCTCCTGCGCGGCGCTGCCCGAGAATCTGCTCGAGGACGAAATGTTCGGCCACGAAAAAGGCGCCTTCACCGACGCGCGGGAGCGCAAACCCGGGCGGTTCGAACTTGCGGACGGTGGCTCGCTGTTTCTCGACGACATCGACGACATGCCGTTGGGCTTGCAGGTGAAATTGCTGCGGGTGCTGCAGGAACGCGAAATCGAGCGTCTCGGCGGCACCAAAGCCATCCACGTGAACATCCGGGTGATCGCAGCGACCAAGGTGGATTTGGGCGACCTGGTGCGGCAGGGCAAATTCCGCGAGGACCTGTTCTATCGCTTGAACGTGGTGCCGCTGCGCCTGCCGCCGCTGCGCCAGCATCTTGAAGACCTCGCGCCGCTGGTGGAGCATTTCGTCCGATTGCACGGCAGCGGGCGAAGTTTCCGCGTCTCGACCGCGACCTACGGCTATCTGCGCCGGCATCGCTGGCCGGGCAACGTCCGCGAACTGGAAAACGCCGTGCAGCGCGCGATCGCCCTGTCCGGCGACCAACTGGAACTGGCCGCGGCGCATCTGGTGCCGCAGTTCGTGCCGGCTGCGGGGCCGGCGGCGCCGAGCGCAACCGGCGAAAAACCGCCTCCGCTGCCGCAGCCCCCGCCGCTGGGGGCTTCGATCCAGGTGGAGCCGCTGCTGCCTCCGGCCAACCCGGGCCTCCCGCCGGCCGCGGCGACTGTCCCCGGCGCGGCGGTGCCGTCGGAAAGCGCGGCGGCGGCGACGGCCCAGACGGCCCAGTCGGCCCTGTCGCTCCAGTCGATGGGCGCGCAGGAAGCTGCTGCGGCGGAAAGTGCCGCCAGCGCGCCGCCCCCGCTCAGCCTGAATCGTGAGCGGCTGGAGGCGCTCGACCGGCTGGTCTACCCGCCGGAAATCCGTCCTTTGAAGGAAGTGCTGCACCAGGTCGAGAAGCTGTACCTGGAGCACGTGCTGGACCTGAGCGAAGACAATCGCACCCGCGCCGCGGACCTGCTGGGGATCAGTCGCAAGAACCTGTGGGAGAAGCTCCGGGATCTGGGTATTTCCAACCGGGAATAGGTTGCATTCGGCAATGAAGACCGGCTCCGCGGTC
Source organism: Planctomycetota bacterium (assembly GCA_050730415.1). GTDB lineage: Bacteria > Planctomycetota > SZUA-567 > H5-PLA8 > JBOHNC01 > JBOHNC01. The sequence continues at coordinate 1,000 of JBOHNC010000484.1, read as the reverse complement.
TTCGCGCCACCGGCTTTTTGGGTTTGCCGGAACGCCGGGCGTTGATATAAGACTAGCTGGCTGAGCGAACCTTGTATCGACTGGCCGGCAGAGCGGACCTATGAAGCTGACGCGCACAGAGTTGATCGTGGAGCTGCCCAACGAGCCCGGCGCGTTGGCGAAGGTCTGTGAACGGCTGCAAACCGAAGGTCTGAACATCGTCGCGCTGATGGTGCACGCCAACGCCGACCAGATGGACGGCCGCCTGTACCTCATCACCGACCAGCCCGACACCGCCAGCCAGATGCTCAGCGAGATCGGTTACAAAGTGACCACGACCGATGTGCTTTGCCTGGAAATCGTGAATCGGCCGGGCTCGCTGGCGCGCATCCTGAATGCGTTGGGCGCCAAAAAAGTCAACATCATGTATTGCTATGTGACCAGCCACTACCGCGGCGAACCGACCTTCATGATCATGCGCGTCGACGACGTGGTGAAGGCGGTCGAGGCGCTGCGCGAAAACTGAACGCCTGCTGAACAGTCGATCCAAATCCGGCAGTCGGCTGGAGCTGCGCCGAGTGCGCCTCCAACCTGGCGCCGGTGGAGGCCTTGAATCGGTGTGACCGGCTGGTAGGGGCTACTCGTATAATAGAGCGAATGTCCGGACGTTTGTTTTGCACATGTGAGGTTTTTCGCCGGCACCCTCCGGTGCCGGGCGATGGCCGCCAGGTGAATCACCGTTCATGGCCGACCGTCGTCCACCCGCCGATGAGGCCCATTCCTCCGCGCCCTTGCGCGCCTCTCCAGCGGGGGGCGTGACGCCAGCGCGCGCCAAGGGCTCCGCTTCACGCGGGCCGCTGGCGCCGGTGGAGACCGAGCGCAACCGGCGGACGCGGGGCGAATCGGGCGCTCAGCCGGTGCCCGTGCGCAACCGGCCCGGTGGGGCCTCGCGCTCGAATTTGAAACAGGTGAGTGACGCGCCGGGCCGTTCGTCCGGCGCCACTCGCGTGCCGGCCGAGGC
>JBOHNC010000483.1:0-22976 GCA_050730415.1 Planctomycetota bacterium | reverse complement strand
CCGCCGCTCCCCCCCCGCGATTACCCTCTTCCCAAAGCCCAAAGCCCCAACCGATGCGCATAATATACGCATATGGCTTTGTTTCGTTACCCGCCTTATCCAGGCATCGCCAACCCTACAATTTAAGTAGCCTATGAGACGGTAGCTTCGTTTGGTTAAACGCCCCCCCAGGTTAGCTTCGTTTTGTAAAAGCCCCAGCCCGTCGGCTACCCCCTCATACCAATGCCAGCGCACCCCTCCCGTGGCTTCGTTTGGTTAAACAATTGGTTCTTTCTGGTTAGCTTCGTTTTGTAAAAGCCCCCCGACCCGCTACCGCTCCAACGAGCCAAGCGGGTCACACCGAGGCCACCGGGAAGAACCGCACCTGCCGGTACAATCGGGGAAACGACTACAGAGGGGGTGAGCCATGCGGATCCACAGACACCGGCGCGTGACGGCTTGGGCGGCGTTGGGGCTGCTCGCGATGCTGATCGGGCAAGGCGCGCTGCCCGCCGCAGATGACTACGTCTGGTGGGAAGCGGAAACCCCTGCGGACACCAATTTCCCCAAGGACACCTGGCTGTCGGCCAAGAACCTCAAGGGCAAGGGCGCCGAACTGTCCGGCGGGGAGTGGCTCACCGTCGAAAGCAAGCGCGCCGGCGCCGCGCCGTTCGCCAAATACAGCATCACCGTTCCGGCCGACGGCGAGTACGACCTGTGGGTGCGCAAATATTGGTACTACGGCGCCTTCCAGTGGAAGTTCGATGACGCGGCTTGGCGGCCATGCGCCGGCGACTGCGTGCTGGCCGACAGCACGCCCCTGGTGACCTGGGTGAGTGCCAACTGGGTCGAACTCGGGAAGGTCAAACTGACGCGCGGCGCGCATACCTTCACATTTGAACTGACCGCGGCGCAGGGGGCCGAGGAAAAAGGCGCCTACGATTGCTTTTTGCTCACGACCCAGCCGTTCCTGCCGCATGGGAAACTCAAGCCGGGCGAGAAAAGCGGGCTGGCCAATCCGGGGTATTTTCCGTGGGAGCCGGATGCCGACGATTTCAGCGCCAAGGCGTTGCTCGACCTGCGATCGTTGAACGAAAAAGTCGCCGGGCAGTCGGGGTTTGTGCAGCGGACGAAGGACGGACATTTCGCATTGGGCGACGGCACGCCGGTGCGGTTCTGGGGCGTGAACGCGGCGCCGGAGACGGTCGGTCTGCCGCATGCGTTGGTCGACGAATTGGCGGGGTTGCTGGCCAAGCGCGGGGTGAATGTCGTGCGGCTGCACGGCGGGGTGTTCGAAGCGGACGATCCGATGCAGGTGAACCCGACGCGCATCGACGCGATCCAGTACTTCGTGACGGCGATGAAAAAGCAGGGCATCTACTGCGAGATCAGTTTCTATTTTCCGCTGTGGCTGGGGGTGCGCCCGAGCTACGGGCTGGACGGCTACGACCCAAAGGGCAACCAGCATCCGTTCGGATTGCTGTTTTTCAACGCCAAAATGCAGGCGTTCTATCACGCCTGGGCCAAGGCGATCCTGACCACGCCGAATCCCTACCGCGCCGATCACGCGCCGCTCGGGCAGGACCCGGCGGTGGCGTTGGTGGAGCTGCAGAACGAGGACAGCCTGTTATTTTGGACGCTGTCGAAGCGCGACATTCCGGCGGTGCAATGGCAGGCGCTGGAAACGCTCTACGGCGCCTGGCTGGCGAAAAAATACGGGACGCTGGCGAAGGCCTTCGAAGCCTGGGGGGAAAAGCCGGGCAAAAATGACGACCTCCCCGCCGGCCGGGCGGAACTGTTCGACGCCTGGGCGATGACCTCGCAGGGGCTGAAAGTGGGCTTTTCCACGCGCAAAATGCGGGTGGGGGACCAGGTGCATTTTCTGGTCGATCTGCAACGCGGTTTCTATGCCGACACGGTGAAGTATTTCCGCACCGATTTGAAGGCGAAGAATCTGTGCTGCGCGAGCAACTGGCAGACGGCCGATCCGAAGATTCTGGAGGCGCTGGAGCAGTACACCTACACGCCAGGCGACATCATCGACCGGCACGGGTATTTCGATGCGCCGCATCACGGCCGCGACAAAAACGATTCGTCGGCGGCGTGGTCGGTGCAGGTGGGGCATGTGTTCAGCAACGAGGCCGCGGTCGAGCACCCGGAGAAGGTGCCGCTGGAACTGTCGGCGCTGGAAGGCTACCCGGAGATTCAATCGGAGATCGGCTGGACCAACCCCAACCTGTACCGCGCGGACTTCGCTTTTTTGACCGCAGCCTACGGATCGCTGCAGGATGCCGACGGGTATTTTGCGTTTGCGCTGGGCGGAGCGGACTGGGACCGGACGCTGAACAAATTCGCCGCGTCGTGCCCGGTGATTCTGGGCAATTTTCCGGCCTATGCGCTGATGTTCCGGGAGCGCGACATCAAGCCCGGCCCGGTGGTGTTCCGGGAGGTGCTCGATCTAAAAAACCTGTTCGACTTGAAAGGATCGAGCGGCGCGGCAGCGCAGGCGTTCGATGCGCTGCGGTTGAAGGATGTGCCGCCCGGGGGATTGGCCAAGGGCGCGGAGGCGGTGGGGTCGTTCGATCCATTTGCGTTTTTCTGCGGGCGGGTGGTGAAGACGTTCGGCACGGACACGGAGGACTCCAGCGCGATGAATCTGGCGTCGTACATCGACCGGGACCAGAAGGTGATCAAGAGCGCGACCGGAGAGCTGGTGTGGAAATACGGCCAGGGGCTGGCGACGATCGACACGCCGAAGGCGCAGGCGGTGGCGGGATTTTTGGGTCGGGCCGGCGATGTGAAACTCAAGAATCTGGTGGTGCATTTGAAAAACGAGTACGGCACCGTCGCACTGGTGGCGCTCGACGACCGCCCGATCGCGCAGTCGAAGAAACTGCTGTTGCAGGTGATGACCGTCGAGCGGCCGTATGGATTCAAGGCCTCGAACGGGAAGGACGGCACGATCACCGATCTGGGCAGCGGGCCGATGGGGGTGGAGAAAATCGACGGCAGCGTGTCTTTGATCGGCCTGCTGCAGGTGAGGCGGGCGATTCCGCTGGATGAAAATGGCTACCCCGCGCCGAAAAAACAGGCCGTGCTGCTCTCGGCCGAAGCCGGGGTGGAGGGAATGGCCCTGCTGCCGGATGTGGTGTATTACGTGCTGGAGCGGTGAGGCTTCGAAGCAGCCAAAAGACCGGGATAAGGACCGCGGCTTTGCCGCGGACTTTTATGCACGGGACAGCGTCCCGTGCCACGATGCGTCGTGCAGTTCAGCTGCGTTCTATGGGGGCATAACTCGCAATTCAAATGTCGGTGGCATTGGCACGGGACGCTGTCCCGTGATTCGTTCAGTTCATCCCTGACGGTCAGGCATGAGCACGCGACACATTGACGCCAGCCGCCAACGTTGTTTTTGGGGGCTCAATACCGCCCCATCGTATATCAGTGCTTCTTTTTTGGTTCGGGCTTTTCGGGGGTGAGGGTGGTGGAGAACTTGAGGTCGGGAATGGGGCGGCCGGTGCGGTCGGCGACGCGGACTTCGAGGTCGAGGTCCTGTTCGTTGTTGCCGACTTTCAGCAGGACTTGGTTGTCGCCGGTGTTGAGGTGGATGGCCAGGACGGTGTGGTCTTTCACCCAGCGGCTGTTGATGTTTTTCTCCACGAGCTTGCCGTTGACGTAGACGGTCAGGATGCGGTTCGCGCCGACGTACAGGTAGGCGGTGCGGCGTTCGGGGCTGGTCACCACGAAATGGGCGAAGCCGACGCGATTGTAAAGCTGCGGGTTGGGGTCGGGCCAGATGGCGCGGAAGTTGAAGTCGTCGGCCTGGTTGCGGTACTGCGGCCATTCCTTGAGGTCGATCGCGGTCCAGGTGACGTCGCGGTGTTTCAGTTCCGCGTCGGGATTGGCGGGGTCCTGTTCCTTGAGCAGGCGGCCTTGCAGGTGGGCTTTGAAGTCGAGGTTTTTCTCGGGGTCGAATTCTATGTCGGCGCCGGCACCGGGGCCGCCTTCGAGCGGACCGCAGATGTCGAGGGCGGTGAGGCCGGGGTAGGAGGCGGAATAGAACGCGCGGCGCACGTCGGTGGTGACTTTGGCGCTTTTCATGAGCGCTTCGACTTTGGTGTAGTCCTCGTCGACGGCGAAACGGTTCTGGCCCATTTCGTGGTAGGCGCGGAGAGCCTTGGCGGCGAAGGGGCTGTCGGGGTTTTCGGTCACGTAGCGGGCGTAGGCTTCGCGAAGGCCGGCGCCTTTCTGCTTGTCGGTGAGGTAGGTGACGATGCGCTGGAAAAACTCCCAGCCCATCGGGTGATCGCCCAGCAAATGAGCGGCCTGATACCAGGCTTCGATCTGGTCCGGGGTCGGGTTGGTGGTTGCCTGGGAGACAAAGGGGAAGGTGAAATTGCGCTGGTCGCGGTTGGTCGGTTCGACCGAAAGGTTGGAGATGAATTCGTGGGTGGCGCCGTAAAAGGAGCGGACGCCGGAGGCTTTGTTCTGGGTGTCCCAGGCGATGTGGGTGCTGGCGAAGGTGAAGCCTTCGTCGGAATCGTCGATGTAGACCAGGGAGTTTCCCGTCCCGTCGATGAACTGGGCGGCATCGAAGCGCGCGTCCCCGCCGCAGACGGTGAAGGCCACGCCGTCGACGGTCTGGCCTTCCAGGCCGATGGTGGCGGAGGGGATGAACATATCGAGCCACTTGCCGGTGGGCGGGAGCGGCCCGAGTAGCATGTTTTCGACGGTGTCACGTGGGCCCCAGTCGACCAACAGGCTGCCCCAGGAGCCGCGGCGTTTCCAGCCCAGTTCGCGAGTTTCGAATTGAATCATGACCTGGGAGGGCGGGTTGGCGGGGTTTAACCAGAGTTTGAAATGGAACCCGCATTTAAGGTAGGCGGCAAGGGAGGTGTCCGGCACTTTGCAGTCGGCGGCGAAGGCCAGCACCGTGGCGGAGGGATCGGCCTCGCCGCGCAGCCCGTACAGGTAGCCCAGTTGCGCCACGGCGCGCAGCGCGACCGGCGAATCGGGATGCTTGCGCACGAACCCTTCGTACATGGCGATGCGGCGTTTGAGGCCGACGGCACCGCGCATGGTTTCCTGGAGGAGGGACATGATTTCCCAGGCTTTCGGGTCGTCGGGGATTAGGTCAATGACCTTCAGCATCTGGGCCATCCGTTCGGAGCTGAGGTCGATGAGATGTATTTCGCCGAAGCGCTGCGGTTCGACCGGATCGGTCGGATTGGGCGTCAGGCCGGCGCCGAATTCGAACATGCCCTGAGCCGCGCAGCCCTGGTCGGCGTCGGGGATGGCGACGTTGAGCAGCAGGCGGATCATTTTGTCGGGGCGCGATTCGTTGAGGTTGACGTTCAGCACCGACCAGGGGATGTAGAGTTCCAGGCTGCGGCCGCCGGCCCCGAGATCGGGCCGGGGCGCGAGGCCGAACTGCACCGCGCGATCTTCGTCGCCGTGCAACCGCGTCAGTTGGGCGTTGGAGCCCATGCCGGTGGCGACGAGGTCGAGCCATTCGACGTTGCTCAGGACGAACCCGGTGCGCTGGCTGTCTCCGACGACCGTAACGCGGATGCTGTCGCCGAGGCGGTAGTCGGCGTTGGTGGGGGCGTCCTGGCGGCTGGGGTCGTGGACTTCGATGGCCAGGTACAGGCCGGTGTGGTCCCAGGCCGAGCGGATGGTGGCGCCATGCAGGGCCGGGTTGGTCAGCGGTTGACGGGTGAAGGCGACATAGTCCTGCGGGGCGGTCAGTTCCCAGGGATCGAAGCCCTCCCATTCCGAGAGTACGCCGTCGACGACGGGCGGTTTGGAGCCGAAGCGGAGGGCCATGGAAATGGGGGGTACTTCCGTGGTCAGCGCGGTGCGGTAGCGGTTGGCCAGTTGGGGATCGCTGGTCGCGAGGGAGGCCACGAGCGGCTTCATGTCGGTGGCTTCGACTGGTTCATTTTTGGGGCCGTGGGTGAGCGGCCCGATCACCAGCGCGCCGTCCTCGCCCACCAGCAGGAATTTCTGGCCGAAGCGCAGGACTTCCGCGCCCGGTTGGTTCCACGGATCGTTGGGGGTGGCGAGGGAAAAGACATCGCGGTGGATCAGAATGCCTGACTGGCGGCTGAACACCAGGGCTTCGTACCATCCCGGCTGGCCCCACTGCCGGGGGCAGGTGAACATCACCACGGCATCGCCGGTGACGTAGGCGTAGGGGGTCAGGTGGAAGTTGGGCGCCAGGCCCGGCCAGATCTGTTCGAAGACCGGTTTGGCCGGGTCGCTCAGGTCGTGGCGGATGATTTTCAGGTCCTGGGTGCCTGGCACGCCTTCGAAGGTGTAGTATTCGCTGGCGCCTTCGGGAAGGACGCCGCCAGCGTTCTGCCAGGTGGCCAACTGCTTGCCGGTTTTGCGGTCCAGCACGTCGACTTCGTAGGGCCGGCCGTTGCCATGGCTGCCCATCAGTACGACGGTGCTGTCGGTGGCGCCGAAGGGATGGGTGCTGTCGGCGTCCAGCAGCGGCGCTTTGACGGTCCAGGCCGGACGACCGGCGGCGGCATCGAACCAGATCAGGTCGTCGAGGTGGGAGATGAAATAGCCGCGGTTGTCGGGGTCGCCCAGGATCGTCACGTCACGGCCGGGAGGCAACTGGGTGTGGTCGAGGGCGTCGCCGGTGGAGAGGTCGAAGGTCCAGAACCAACCGGTCTGGCTGTAGTATTCCGGGGTCTCGAAGGCGTACATTCGGTTGCCGTGAATGGATGGCCCGACGAAGATGTTGTGCGACCCGCCCAATCGCCGCACCCAGCGGCGCCGGCCGTCGGCCAGGTCGTACACCGCCACGACGCGGTTGTGGGTGGACCAATCGCCCAGGCGGTCCAGGCCGCCTTCGTCGGCGAGGAAGGCGGCGACTTTGTCGGCGCCGACGGCCAACCCGGTGATCCAGGCCGAATGGCGGTCCCAGCTATTTGCAACCCCCAGGCGGCGCGCCAGGAGCGGCAGGCCGTTGGCGGCATCGAAGACCTCGAAGGTGTTGTAGGAGGCGACGGCAACGCGGCCGGCATTGGCCGCGAAGGCGGTCAGGTCGCCGGTGGTGACCTGCCGCCAGAGCACGCGCGGCAGCGAGTCGCTCAGGTCGACCGCCGTCACGACGCCGCCGGCGTAGACATACACGCGGCTGGGCTGATTGGGATCGCGCAGGACTTTGGCCTTGCCGCCGGCCAGGCGCAGGAGTGGGGTGAGGCTTGCGGTCGGCGTGTTGGGCGGCAGCGGCGCCTGGAAATCGGGGATCGAATAGCCGACCTGCGGATCGGCCGGGGGCGGCGTCAGCGGCTGGGCCAGGACCGCGGGGGCGGCGGCCCAGCGCGAGCCAATGTGGATCAGCCCGTCGTTGAGGTCGGCGTGCACGAAGCCGTGCGGGTCCTGGCCGGCGTCCTTGACGGCCGCTTGCAGCGCCGGCCACCAGGCGGGCGGAGTGACGGCCGGTGCGGGCGTGGCGGCCTCGACGGCGGCTTGCGGCGGATTTTCGTCGTCTTCGGGCGCCACGGTCTGCGGCCGGCAGGCGGTCACGATTTGTGTTTCGAGGGACGCCGCGGGAGCGGTTTCACCGCCGAAGCGCCACCAGCGCAGTTCGCCGCGATCGGTTTGCAGGACGCCGGTCAGTTGGCCGTGAGCGACCACCGGGGTGAGGTGTCCGGCGCTCGGCGGCGTGCCCAGCGCCAGCGTGCGCAGCACCCGCCCGTCGTCGAAGCCGTACAGCGTCAGGCCGTTCACGGTCGGCAGGACGAGGCCGTTGCGCGCGAGAAACCCGCGGCCCAGCAGGTCGGCCGGATCGAGCACGGTTTTCCAGATCGGCCGGCCGGTGGCGGTGTCGAGGCACTGCAAGGCGCCGTCGTAGGTGTACAGCCGGCCCTGGGCGGCGCCGATCAGGTACCACCCCCGGTCGCTGCGGGTCTGCCAGCGGATTTGGCCCGAGGCGGCGTCGATGGCGTACAGCACGGCGCGGTCGCGCGGGCGCACCAGCACCAGGCCGTTGGCGATGCAGGGGGCGCCGATGAACGGGGTCATCATGTAGCGCTCGGCGCGTTCGCGCCCGTTGTCGTCGAAGGCCACCGACTTGGTGCGGTCGAAATGGGTGATCCACAGCGGGGTGCCGGTGCGCACGTCGATCGCCGCGATGGCGCCTTCGCCGGTGTCGAGGTACAGCACGCCGTCGTGGAGGGCGGGCGGCGGCAGTTGAATCGCCAGCGTGAGCGTCTGGTCGTTGAAGGCCAATGCCGTGGAGCCGCTCACCAGTTGCTGGATCCAGGCCAGCCGGCCGGACTTCAGATCAATGGCGGCGACGGCCAGGCTGCCGGAGTCGCTCATCGAGAGGAAACGACCGATCATCTTGCCGTCGGCCAGCAGGGGGCTGCCGAAGGCATGGTAGTGGCGCAGGCCGTCGGCGAAGCGGGTCGAGGCGATCAGGCGGCCGTCGGTCAGTGAGCGGGCCTCGAAGGCGCCGTGGCCAGCCACGATGGCGCGGGCGGCCACCACGCCGTCGGCGACATCCGGCGCATGCACCGGCACGCCGGTGAAATCGATGGGATGGCCCTGGTCGGTGAAGTTCAGCAGGTCGTCGTTCCAACTGTCCGACCACAGCCGCGCGCCGTCGCTCAGGCGGCGCACGATGCAGCCGGCGTCGCCGGCGCACACCACGCTGGAGCCGGCCACCGCCGGCAGGGCCGGTCCATCAAAGAACGGCGCGGGAATCAGGTTGGCTTTGACCAGGTCGGTGTCGGCGTTCCACACGGTCTGTCCGACCCAAGCGAGCGTCGGCGGCTGGTCGGGCAGATCGGCGTCGACGCGCCCGGTTTGCTCGGGGTCGCCGCGCAGGCTGCGCCAAGCGGCTTCGGCTGCGTTGCCGGTCGCCGGCGCCGGCGGCTGCGCCGCCAATTCCGCCACCAGTTTGGTCAGCGGGGTAGGCGTGCCCATGTAGGGCAGTTGTGCGTCGGCGGGGAAGGCTTTGGCCGGGTCGGGCGGCGCGAGCAGCGCATGGGCTTCTTCGGTTCGCCCCACCTGCATCAGCACCCAGGCCAGCTTGAAGCGGATTTGCGGAGGGGTCGGGGCGTCGGCCGGGGTCTTCATGCCGGCGTTGTCCCGGGTAGTCCGTTCTTGGAACAGGCGCTGCAGCCAGACGACGGCGTGGTCCGGCCGCCCGGCGTCGATTTCCAGTTGGGCGGCGCGGTTGAGGGCGGCGAAGGCGCCGGGCGTGAAGGGGAAATCGTCGGCCACCGCGAGGTAGCGGTCGAGGTCCCCGGTCTTGTCGGCCGCCGCCAGCGCATCGGCGCTGCGGCCGTCGTACTCCGCCGTGTAGATCGGCCAGACCGCAGCGGGCATCGTGCGCAGAATCTGGTACACGTGCGTGCGCACCGCGACCAGCCGGCCGTCCGGCGACTGCCGCCCGCCGGCGACGCGGTACAGTTGGGTGCCGTGTTGCGCGGCGGTTTTCAGCAGCCGTTCCAGCGCCTGGCGGTAGTCTTCCTGTTCGATCATGCGCTGCGCGTCTTCGATGTCCGCGGCGGCGTCGTCGGAGGTTTGGAAGTCGCGGCCGGAACGTTCCCGGCGGCCTTCCCGCGAGCGCAAGCCGGCGGCATTCTGCAGCGCCACGTCGAAATCGGCGTATTCTCCTTGCAGCCGCTGGATCGTTTCTTCCACCGTCTGGCGGTTGCCCAACAACGCCTGAATCTGGGCCTCGAGGGCCGCGGCGAAGGCGCCCGGCCGGCCGCTCACGCCCTCCGCTTCGCCGAAGCGGTGCGCGTGTTCCAGCAGCGCCAGATCGAATTGGTTCATCCCGAGGCTGTACCAACGATCCAGCAGGGCGTAGACCGAATCGGCGTGATGGTTGAAATGCGGCATGTCCTCCAGGCGCCAGGCAGCGTCGGACAGCATCCGGGCCGACCAATCCGGCGCGCCATTCTGGAGGGCGGGGTCGGAGGCGCCGAGAATGCCGTCGAGCGAGTCGGCCTGGGCGCCGGTCCCGAGCTGCGGCTGCAGCCACATGGTCATGGCCACCAGGTCGCTCGGCAGGTAGGGATACAGGTTGTTCACCTGCGAGAGCCGGTCGGCGATTCCGGTTGGGATCCACCAGTTCGACAGCACCGCCTGGGCCTCGTAGTGTTCCAGGTACACCCGGAAGGCGCTCATGGTCGACAGCCGGACGCTCAGGCGCACCTGCTGGTTGCGATCGGCGTGGATCATTTTGGCCATGACTTTGTGCGCGCCGGTGGTGAACATCGACGCCGGGAGCCAGGCCCTGTCGTATTCGGCTTTCACATCCTGGGTCTGTTCGTACACCAGTTTGCCGTCGATCCAAATCCGGCCCGGGCCGCTCAGGGCGAACCAGACTTTCAGGTCGGCCGGCGGATGGTCGGGGATCATCAGGGTGGCTCGGGCGTGGTACACGCCGATCGGCTCGTTGCGATCGATGCAGACGGTCTGGGTCCAATCGAGCTTGCGCGGGAGCCAGGGGCCGTCGCCGTTCTGCGCCGGGAAGACGTGCGCCAGGGAGTCGAGAACCAAGGGCGCCGCGGGGTGGACTTCCCAGGCGCCGATCGTCATCTGCGGCTCGGACAACTGCCACAGGCGGTCGCGGTCAAAGTTAAATTTGCCGGCGGCAATGTCGGCGGCCTTGGAAAAATCCATCGGCTGGCCGGCAAACAGCGCGGCGCGCTGGGCGGGCTCGGCCGAGGTCCACAGCAACTGTTCGAAGATCGCCGCTTGCAGCGCCGACCAAGCGCGTGGCGGCGACTTGGCCGTCAACTCAGTCGCCTTGTCGGCCCAGTAGGCGGACCAGGGGCTTTGCGGAGGCGTCTGCTTGGAGGCGGCCACCTGTGTCTGCAGGATGGCTCGCAGTTGGGCCAGCAGCGGCGTCACCGCTTTTTCGGCCGGAGTGCCCGCGGCCATGGCGGCGTCCAAGCGGGTTTGCGCGGCGGTCATGGCCAGTTCGACCGCATGCCCGTCGGGGCAGGCTTTGGCGGCTGCGTCGAGTTCAGCGGCGGCCTGATCGGTCATCTGCCAGGCCTGGTAGCCGCGCGCGGCCAACCGGTGGAGTTCACATTGCCGGGCGGGATCCTTGACGCCCTCGGCAGTCTGATCCAGCCAGCCGGCGGCGGCGGCGGGGCCGGCCTGCCAGACATGCACTTCGGCTTCGCAACTGAGCGCCCGGCGCAGCAGCTCCGGCGCAGCGCTGAGCGTGCGGATCTTGGCGATCCACTGCGTCATGCGCTCGGTGTCGCCGCGCAGTTCCGCTTCGTTCAGGAGCAAGAGCAGGCAGTGGTCGATCAGGTCCTGGCGCCGGTCCGGCCCGGGCGGCGCGGCGAGGGCTTCATTGAGCGCGGCTTCGAAGCCCGCGCGTGCCGAGGCGTAGTCGTAGAACTGCATCCCGAGCGCGCCGATTTCGAGATCGGCCTGGATGCGCCGAATGCGGTCTTCTTCCTTGGGGAAGGCTTTGATGAGCGCCTGTAATTCGGCGATGCGGGAGTCGGGGAAATTGGGTTGAACTTTCGCCCACAGGGTGAGGTCGCGATCGTTGGCCCAAAGCTTGAAGCGCAGCACACCGGAATTTTTTGCGTCGGCTCGGCCGATCATGGCGTAACGGTCCGGCTCCACATCCCAGTAGCCCGGCCGGAGGCCGTCGCTGATGGTCTGGCCGCCCACCGAGGCGGCCGCGACTTCGGACACGCCGCAGAGGATGCGCACGAAGGGATCGTCGCCGTGAGGAATGGTGGTCTCGAGGAGCGCGGCGGTGTGGCGGGCTTCCTTGGTTTTGAAAATCGAACCAAGTGCAAAGGTGTAGGGTTCGGAGCGTTCTTTCAGGTCCACGGAGGCGAAGGCGACTTCGGCCTTTTTCGCCGCTTCGGCCGTCAGCAGCGGGGATTCTTCGATCACCTGCGGTTGGAGGAAGGAGGTGCGGTAGTCGTGCCCAAGGATGGCCATGGTCCACTGGGTCGGCTGGTCGTGCTGCATCAGTTTGGCGGTGGTGTCGTCCCAGTCGGTCACCTCGCCGACCTCCGGTGGATGGGCCGGGTGCAGGTCCATTCCGTTGCGCTGGTCGACATAGAGGATGTCGGTTTCTTCCACCGACATGTCGTTGTTGGGCCAGTCGTTTTGCAGGTTGGCCTGGCCGTAGTCTTTGTCCCAGGGGATGGTGCCGAAGCCCATCACGGTGGTCGGCGAGCCGGACATGCCGTTTTTGCGTCCGTGAATCACCGTCACGGTGCGGTAGTTGAAGTAGCGTTGGTTGGACGCCTGCACCAGAATCGAATCGCTCAGCAGCACCAGGCGGTAGTACACCGGCCGGAAGTAGCTGTCGAGGATGCCGGTGTACGGGCCGACGTCGAACTGGCGGCGGCCTTGGTGCACCACCCAGACCCCGGTGGAGTAGCGTCCCCACATGCCGACGGCGACGAAGTTCAGCGGGTCCCAGCAGTAGGCCAGGCGGAAGGTGGTGGCGGTCTGGTCGGTCTGCTGCAAGCCGACGGTGGTGATCAAGGGTTTATCGTCGCTGCCGTCGGGGGTGGTTTTCCGCTGCAGGGTGTGGTAGCGCGAGACGGCGGTTTTCACGGCGAAGCGCAAGCCCAGCGTGTCATGATCTTCGCGGCGCAGGGTTTTTTCCCAGCCCAGCGTCATGTGCGCCTGGCCCTGGGCGTCGGCCGATTTTTGCTCGGTCCAGTCGGCCGGATTGTAACCGTCGGGAAAATCAGGATGAGTGAGTTCGGCCGTGTGGGCTTTGAGCACCGGGTGGAGCATGTCCTCCGGCAGATGCCACAGCGCCGTGCCGGGGATGATGCGTTCGTCGAAACCCCCTTTCAGGGCCCAAAGCAGTTTGGCGGTGGAACCGCCGCCGCCCTGGTAGTAGTCCATTTCGATCGGATGATCGCCTTCGGTCAGGTCGACCTCGGCGGCCACGCGCGTGTCGCCCTGGTCAACCCACTGGTCGATGATCTGTTTGCCGTCCAAGCGCAGCCGCACGCCGTCGTCGGTGACGGTTGCGATGGTGTAGTGGCCGGCTTTTTTCACGCGCAGCAGGCCGTGCCAGCGGGCGTAGAAGTTTTCGCCGGGGACCTCGGGGGCGGGATTGTCGCCGCCCCAGGCGTAGTTGATGTTGGGATCGATCCGTTCGAGCAGCAGGTCTTTGGGGGTGAAGTCCTTGCCATCGCAGAACCAGGCGATCAGGCCGGGCTTGGGCTTGTCGCCGCCGCGGCCGGGATGCGGTCCGCGTTCGGCCGCCGGCAACGCGGCTGCGGCCGCCAGGCAGGCGCAAAGCGCCATGGCAGAAATGCCCCACCAGCGGGCGTTCACGCGGGGGAGGCGGTTCGAGGCGGCCATCCGGGTCTCCAAGGCATTGGGCAGAGCATCGGGAGGGACATCGGGTGGATGGAAGTTCCCCCTATAATACCTCTGGGCGCGCCGAAGGTCACAGGAATGCTGCGCTGGTTTTGCAGCTAACCTTTCCAGCCGGAACCGGTTACCCTGCGTCGCCCGAGGAAGGCGGTAGATTCGAACGGGCCGCGCTGTTTGAATCGCTTGAAATGGTCCCCGCGCCTGCGCCATCGCGGCGCAGCAGCGCCGCCTGCTCAAGGTGCGGTGTGTGCGGAAAAAAATCGAACGGCGCGAGCCGTTCCAGGCGATAGCCGGCCAGCGCCAGCTCCACCAGATCGCGCGCCAGAGCGGCCGGGTTGCAGGCCACATAGAGGATCCGGCCCAGCTCGGAGCGGCACAGGGCCTTCAGGGCTTTCGGGTGCAGGCCGGCGCGTGGCGGATCGACGACTGCCACGCTGCGCCGCCGCACCGCCGCCGTTTCCGCCTCCCACAGGCCGCCGGGCAGTCCTTCCGCGGCGGTCAGTGTGTAGTCGGCCTGGGTCACGCCGTTTTCGCGCGCATTTTCGCGAGCGTCGGTCACCGCGGAGGGCACCGCCTCCAGTCCCGCGATGCGCTCGGCCGTCCCCGCCAGCGCCAGTCCCAGTGTGCCCACGCCGCAGTACAGGTCGTAGAGCACGGCGGCGGGTTCTGGTTCCAGCCAGCTGTTCAGCCGCGCGGCCAGTCGTTCGGCCGCGGCCAGGTTGGTTTGGAAAAACGAAGTCGGCCGCAGGCGGAGTTTCAGCGCACCGAACTGCACGGTTTGGAAGGCTGCGCCAGTGAGCGTCATGAGCGGTTCGTCGCCGCGCGCCTGCGAGCCGGTTTCGATCGGCATGAGGTGCAGGTGCAGGCCGTCCAAGTGGCCGAGAGCGTCGAGCAACTGCGTTCCGGCTTCCGCCTGCAATGCTGCGTCTCCGCCGGTTTTCAGCGTGAACAGCACCTGCCACCCGGAAAACCCCACGCCGCCGCGGACCATCACCGTGCGGCGGCAGCCCACGTCGCACCACGCGCGGTGGTTGTCCACCCGTCCGGGAAGGTCGCAGACGGCTTGCAGCCGGCGGCGAATGTCGATCATTTCTGACGGCAAAATCGGGCAGTCGTCGAAGGGCCGCACCGTCTGCCAAGCCCCGGGCGGATGGAATCCCACCGCCGGATCGAACCCTTCCGGCATCGTGCGGCCGCTGCCGGGATGGCGCGGATCGGGAATCCGTTCGATGCGCTGGTAGCCGCAGGAAAATTCGACCTTGTTACGGTAGGCAGCCGATTGCGGGGAAGCTTCGATCGGTTCGATCGTCGCCGCGGTCAGTCGGTCGCGCACCGGCGGCGGCAGGTTCGCCACGGCGGTTTCGATCGTCAACGCGGCGAGGTCCTGCTTGAACTGCCGCTGCAGGGGCAAGGGCAGATGCGCCCAGGGCGAACCGGGGCAGGCGCCGGGCGGCGTGGGTGGGGCGGCGCCAGCGTCGATCACCTGAACGGTACGCGCGCGCGCCGGCGCGGGGTTGGGCGCTCCGCGGGATAGTTTCTGGAGTTCCACCCGCAGGCGCTGGCCCGGCAGGGCGTTTTCGATCTGGAGCCTGTCGTCGCTGGTTGCCGGTGCGCCGGGAAAGGGGGGCACGCGAGCCACTCCGCGGGCGTGCAGGTCGAGCCGTTCCACGGTGATCTCGAATTGCGCGCCGCGGCGCCAGCCGCTTATGGGTTTGCGCGCGCTGCCGGGGGAGCCGGCTGCGCCGGGTATATCGGGCGTGGCCGTCACCGGCGCGGCCCTACTGGGCTGCCGGTTTGGGTTTGTACATCGTCACGGGGAAGGAGTCGATCACCGACTGCCGGACCATCTGGAATTCCAGGTACTGGTCCAGATAGGGAAGTTCCTGGACGGCTTCCGAAGTGGTCCGCCAGTTGGCGTCTTCGGCCAGCCGCTTGGCCGGATCGGCGATCTCGTGATATTGCACCACGAAGCCGATCACCGCGCATTGGCGCATGCCCGGTTCGCCGGCGGTGTCTTTGTCGGCCGCCGGGAGCAGGTCGGTGGGGGGCTCAATCAGGCTGGCGTCGAACGGGCCCACCAGCACGCCGGGGGCGGCCTGCTGCCCGGTCAGATCGGCGGTCTTGGGGCCGGCGGTGATTGAACTCACGATCCGTTCGCAGCGCTTTTCGTCGTCGGTCAATTGCGGTTCTTCGGCCGAATGCGGCCCCTCCTGGTGCGTGTATTCCTTCAGCACCTTCGGATCGCTGGGAATCTGGGTCGGGTCTTTTTTCCACGCATCGATCGTCTTCGTGGCGGCGTCTTCGGCGAGTTTGGGAGCTTCCTGCACCGCCAGACGCTCGATCAGGATGGCTTTCGCCTCCGGGTCGTCCATTTTCATCACCGCCGCGGCCGGATTAAGGTTCTCCACGGCGTGGATCTGGAAGGCGATCACGCCGCCGTCGGCGGGCACGACGAGTTCCTTGCCGTCGGCGTAGGTCACCTGGTAGGGCAGGGGATCGGACAGCTTGCTCTCCAGGTCCTGCAGCATGCCGCGGTTGGCAACCTGATCGAAGAAAGTCGAGAGGTAGAACGGCGTGGTCGTTTTCTCCGAAATCTGTTCATGCTTGGCCTGCGCGTAAGCCTTGAAATCGGTCAGCGCGGTGCGCAGATAATGAATGTACTGGAATCCGTCCTCCCACCCCTTCGGGTCTTCCTGCTTGATCTGGGCCAGGAATCCCGGGGCCAGATTGCCGCGGTCCTCGGGTTTTTCCGCCAGCAACGCGGCGTTGTATTTGGCGGTGAAGGAACGGATGGTCGCCTTCGCCTTCGCGGCGATTTTCACCGGGGCCAGTTCCTTTTCCTTGATGTACTCCATGACCCAGTCTTCGGGCGGGAGGAAATCATCCGGCTTCAAGTCCTTCCAGGCCGGGTCGATCGGCACCGGCTTGCCCTTGTATTTGAAGTCCTTGAAGGTGGCGGCCGCCTGGCTCTTGGTCAGCACGCTGGTGCCTTGTTTCGCTTCGAAATCGGCTTTTTCCTTTTTGTAGATTGCATCGGCCTGGTCGGTGGAAATGGTCTTCAGCACCGCCGGCAGAAGATCGTCCTGCTTCAGGTAGAACATGTCGAATTGGAGCTTCAGGGAACGCGACATGCTGTCGCCGATTTCGCCTTCCGGCGAGCGCTGGTTGTTCTTGTCCTTGTCGTACAGCGCCTTGATGGCGGCGGTGTCGCCGGCGACTTTCAGCTTGGCGGCGTCAAGGTACTTCGCGGCGGGGAATTCCATGTAGCGCACGCGCGCTTTCTCATGCGAGGTTTTGTAGGCCAGGGCCAGTTCGGAGCGGTTCGGCGTCAGCGCGGCGCGCAGTTCCTCCTGCTTGTCCTCCGCGGCAATGACCCGTCCCATGAAATCGTAGATCGCCTTCACGGTGGTCTGCTGGTCGGTCGCCCACTTCTGGCGCAGTGCGTCGCGGTCGGGGTTTTTCGGATCGACCAGATTCACGCGGTCGCCCCACACCCGCTGGTCCACTTCGTCATCGACTTCCTTAGGCGCGGCCGGATAGCGGTCCTCGTCGTAGGCCTGCAGGAAGTATTCGTTGGTCGCAATCATTTCCTCGGGCAGCGGTTTTTTGTTGGGGTGATCCAACTGAGGATTGCCGATCGGGGGCACATTGCAGATGCCGAACATCCGCACGGTTTCGGCCACCTGGGCGCCGCCCAGGTTCTGCACGGTCCCGTCCACCCGGTTGTTCACCGAGGCCGAACCGTACTCCCCGTCGGAGCCCCCGCCGCCCGGTCCGCCGGTCCGGCCAATGTCGCCGTAGAGCATCAGGCCCAGCACCAGCAGGCAGATCAGCGCCACGAAAACGTATTTTTTCCAGTTGCTCATGAGCATCCAATCCTGGGTTCACGGATTCCCGTCCGGGGCTTTCGGCGGCCCAAGCCGCGATGGATCGCGACCCGGCCCCGCACCGGACAATCGGCAAATTGTATGGGCCTTGGCGGTTTTGCGCGCCCCGGCCATGGGAAAATTGACTGCCCCTGCGGCGGCCGCCAGGGTGTGGCTTCAGCGCACCGCCGAGGCCGCGTTGGCGCCATCGGGCACACCGGCGCCGCCGGCCGCCGCCGCCGCTTCGGCCAGTTCCTTCGCGTCCCGTTCGGCGATGAACTTCTCCACCTCTTCCATCAGCGCGGTGACGAACTCCGATTCCTGCACTTTGCGGATCGGTTCGCCGCCGCGGAACAGAATCCCCTGGCCCCGCCCGGCGGCAATGCCGACGTCGGCTTCGCGGGCTTCGCCGGGACCATTCACGACGCAGCCCAGCACGCTGATCTTCACCGGTTTCTTGATCCCGCGCTTCAAAATCGCCGCCTCGATTTCCTTCACCGCCTTGACCAGGTCGATTTCGATCCGGCCGCAGGTCGGGCAGGCGATGATTTCCGGCCGCAGCACCCGCCGGCCGGTGGCTTGCAGGATTTCGTAGCAGACCGGGACTTCTTCTTCCGGCGGCGCCAGCAGCGAACAGCGGATGGTGTCGCCAATGCCCTTCAGCAGCAGCGGCGCCAACCCGGCCGTCGATTTCACCACCGCGTAGGGCGGCGGGCCGGCTTCGGTGACGCCCAGATGCAGAGGGTACTCGCACTTTTCGCCCAGCAGCGTGTAGCTTTCAACCATGGTCTGGACGTCGGAGCTTTTGCAGGAAATGACCATGTTGTGGAAGCCCCAGCCTTCGGCCATTTCGATCCAGCGCAGGGCGGATTCGACCAGGGCTTCGGGGCAGGGGTAGCCGTATTTTTCGAGCAAATCCTTTTCGAGCGACCCGGAATTCACGCCCACCCGCATGCAGACGCCTTTGTTTTTGGCCGCGTCCACCACTTCCTTGAACAACCGGTTGCGGGTGCGTTCGTTGCCGAGGTTGCCGGGGTTGATGCGGACTTTGTCCACCTTCAGGTCGATGCAGCCAAGCGCCATGCGCTGGTCAAAGTGAATGTCGCAGATGAGCGGAACCTTGATGGCCGCCTGGATGGCGGGGATGGCGGCGAGGCCGGCCGGGTCGCGGACGGTGCAGCGGATCAGTTCGCACTTGGCGTCCTGCATGCGGCCGATTTCGGCCAGCGTGGCCGGCAGGTTTTCGGTGTGCGTCGAACACATCGACTGGACCCAGACCGGATTGTGCCCGCCGAAGGCGATGTTGCCGCAGGGGACTTCGCGGGTTTTGCGTCGGAGGATCATGGGGCGTTCCTTGGAGGGGGCGGCCGAGGCCCTGCCAGGCCCGGCCCGGCCAGGCTGGAAACGGTCCTTATTATAGCCGCGAGATCGGTCTTTGTGCCAGAGGGGGCCACGGGAGTATTGGTCTCGCACAGCTGTGCCGGTGACGGCGCGGTTCTTCCCGCCATTCTGATTTCCATTTCGACAGCCAATCTTTCCCCACCCTGCCGCGCGCCTATAATACCAACCCATGAAACCGTTCACGCTGCTCATCTACGGCTTGGGTTCCATCGGCACCTGTTTGGCCATCGCGTTGCGCCGCGCGGGGTGCGAGGTGCTCGCGGTCGGCCGCGCGCCGCACGTCAATATCGCACGCACGCAGGGGCTGCGGCGGATCGGGCTGTGGGGCGACACCGACTGCGGACCGATCAACGCACGGGCGCGCATCGGCGATTTTCCGGCGGAGGAACTTCGCGCCGTGGACATGGCGCTGTTCGTCGTCAAAGCCTACGACACGGCTGAAGCGATCGCCGATCTGGCGCCGCACTTACCGGCTCGCTGCCCGGTCGTTTCGATGCAGAATGGCTTGGGCAACGATGAACAGATCGCGGCGCGGGTCGGGCCGGAACGCACGTTTATCGCGCGGATGATTTTCGGCGCCGAATTGCCCGAACCGGGGGTCGCCAAATTCACCGTCTGGGCCGATGACATCGTGCTCGGGCCGCTGGAAGCGGAAGCCCCGCCCGCCGCCCATGGCGCCGCGCGGCGGCTGGCACAGACGCTCACCGACGGCGGACTGCCCACCAAGGCACTACCCAGCGAAGGTGTGCGGCAGGCGCAGTGGGACAAACTGTTTTACAACGCCGCGTTGAATTCCACTGGCGCGATTCTCGAAGCGACCTACGGGCAGTTGGCGGCCAATCCGTCGACGCGCGAACTGATGAACGCGGTGATGGGGGAAGGGTTTGCGGTGGCCCGCGCCGCCGGCGTGAAATTGCGTTTTGAAACGATCGAGGAGCAACTCGCGTTTTTCTACGAAAAAATGGTGCCGCCCACGGCCGCGCATTTTCCCAGCACGCTGTACGACTTGAAGCGGCCGCGCAGCGGCAAGAGCGCCTCGGCCGCCGGCGGGCGCAAGCAGACGGAGATCGGCGCGCTGACGGGGTATATCGTCAAGCGCGGCCGCGAACTCAACATCGCCACACCGGTCTGCCAAGTGCTGACGGCGCTGGTCGAAGCGCGCGAGATGGAAGACACGTTGCCGCCCGAGGCGCGGTGAATGCCAGGAGCTATTCGCCGATTTTGGCCAGAATGCCTTTCAGCGCCTGGGTGGCGGCGGTGAACATTTTGTCCCCGCTGAAGCCTTGGAACTGGCCGGCGGAGGCCAGGTGCGGTTCGAGGGCCAAAATGAGTTTCATGCCGGAGGCTTTCACGTCGCGCAGGATCGGTTCGATCTCGCCGTCGCCCTGACCAGCCGGGACCGGCTTCTGGTCAGCTCGCGACACGTCCTTGATGTGGATGTAGCGGACGTAGGGCTTGAGAATGTCCCAGCATTCGGTCTTGATGGACGCATGTCCGGCGTTGACGAAATTGCCGAAGTCGAAGCACTGCTTGAGCGCCGGGCTGTTGACCGTCTTCAGAATATCCAGCACGTCTTCGGCGCGGTCGCCGTACAGTTTGGATTCATTTTCGAGCAGCAGGGTGACTTTGCCGGCCGCGGCCATTTGCGCCATGGCCGTCAGCCGCTTCATGACCTCGTCGCGGTGGTCGTGAGCTTTGGTGCCTTCGGGATAGTAGAAACTGAAAATCCGGATGAACGGCGTCTGGTAGAACTGCGCTAGCTTGATCGCGTGGGCGAGTTTTTTCTCGGTTTCCTCGTAGGGTTCAGTGATCTGGGTTTTGCCGATCGGCGAGGAAATCGTCGCGATGCGGAATTTGCGGTTGTGGTACTCTCGCTTGAGTTTCTCGTTCTGCCAGTCTTCGAATTCCATCACGTTCTTGGCGAAGGCGCTGCGCAGGTCGAGCATTTTAATGTCGTTGTTGTCCAAGCAGTCCATCTGGTAGACGATGTCGGTTGAAATTTCGTCGGCAAAGCCGCTGAGCAGATACCACGGCATGAGCGTTCCCCTCCCCTGACCGCGGGTGAATGGTGTCCCCGCGCGGTCGTCGGCAAACTGCGGCGCAACAGTGCTCCGAGCCCGATCGCTCGCGGCCGCGTTGCGCCTGTGTCATTCAGCTTCCAGCTAGTGTACAGCCTCCGGCTATTTCCGCTAACCCGGCCGGCGGCGGGAATCGCCTGGGCCGGTCGCCGCGTCCTTTTCGAGTACAATACCGGCGAGGAAGCGTCAGCCGCCGAACGCCGATCAGGGGGCGCCGGTCGCGGCTTCCAGCGAACAGGACTCATGGGCAAGAATCGCAAGCACCACCGCAACGACCGTCGCCTCGTCCCCAACACTGTCGATCTGATGCAGCCGGCCGAGCGCGCTGTCCTCTGCGCCGGCTACCGTCACGGCGACATCGATCCCGGCGAAGAACCGCTGCAGGAACTCTCCAAGCTGGCCGAAACCGCCGGCGTGGTGGAAGTCGCCCGCATCTGGCAGAACATCAAGTCGGTCGATCCGAAAACCTTCATCGGTAAGGGCAAGTGCCAGGAGCTCAAAGCGCTGGCGGCGGAAACCAATGCCAATCTCGTTCTGTTTGACCATGAACTGGCCCCCAACCAGGGCCGCGAGCTGGAAGCCGTGCTCGAAATGCGGGTGCTCGACCGCAGCGAACTCATCCTGGATATTTTTTCCAGCCGCGCGCGCACGCACATGGCCAAGCTGCAGGTCGCGCTGGCGCTGCACCAGTACCGGCTGCCGCGGCTGCGCCGGCTGTGGACGCACTTGGAACGGCAGCGTGGCGGCACCGGCATGCGCAGCGGCCCGGGCGAAAAACAGATCGACCTCGACCGCGGCATGCTCGAGAAAAAAATCGACAAATACAAGGAAGACATCCGCGAATTCGAGCGCCAACGCGCGCGGGTCGCCGCGGGCCGGTCGAGCGAGAACTTCACCGTGGCGCTGGTCGGCTACACCAACGCCGGCAAATCCACGCTGATGAACCGTCTCACCCAGGCCGGCGTCTACGCCGACAACAAGCTGTTCGCCACGCTCGACACCCACACCCGGCTGATGAAACTGCCCGACGGCAAGCAGGCGATGCTCTCGGATACCGTCGGGTTCATCCAGCGGCTGCCGCACAATCTGATTGCCAGCTTCCATGCCACGCTGGAGGAAACGCTCCAGGCTGACCTGCTGCTGCACGTGGTCGATTGCGCGCATCCCTGCTTCATGAAACAGATGCATGCGGTCGATGAGGTGCTCAAGGAGATCGGCGCCGCCGACAAAACGATTTTGACGGTCTTCAACAAGGTGGACATCGTGGCCGACCGGGTCGGGCTCGCCACGCAGATGGAACTGCGCAAGCCGGCGGTTTTGATCTCCGCCCGTACCGGGCAGGGCGTGGAGGAACTCCTCGCGGCCATCCTGCGCCACATGGCCGCGCAGTCGCGGACGCTGCGGGTCAAGGTGCATGTCACCGACGGCCAGACGCTGGCCTACCTGAAGGCGCACGCCTTCGAACGCGAGCGCGAATTCCGGCACGATGCTTTCTACCTGACCATCGACATCGACCCGGCGCTGATCGAACATCTGCGGAAAAACCGTTCGAGCATTGAAGTGCTCGATACGGTCCCGGCGCTGTAGCGTGATGCGCCGCGCCGTGACCGGGCTGCTGTCCGCTGCGCTGGCCGCGGTGGCGCTCACCTGCGCCGGCTGTTTCGCCCAGCGGATCGTGATCGAAACCGAACCGGTCGGCGCGCATGTGGTCGTTAACGAACGCAGCATGGGCAACGGGCCGGTGGCGATTCAGACCGCCGATTTCGGAGACCTCGATCTGCGCGTCGCCGCGCCCGGCTACACGCCGACTTGGGAACGGCTGCCCAATCCGCGGCCGTGGTGGGGCTACGACCCGATGCTGCTGCTGATGGAAATCTGCCCGTATCCGTTTACACAGGACCGGGTTTTCAAAGTCAAGCTGACGCCGCAGCAGCCGATCGACGCGGAGCTCCTCGACCAGCACGCCCGCGCCGCGCACGCGGCGGAGAGTGACGGCAAAACCGACGCCTCTACGAAGTCCCCATGAACGCTCGCTGAGTGTGGTCTCGGGCGTGGAGCCGAAGAGACAGTTTGGTCAAAAAGCGGGCGTCCCCGCCGAATGGCGCATTTTTAGGCACAAGTCATTTTCCTGGCAACCTTTGAGCGCTGTTCCGACCCACCGTTCCAGGTGTTTTTCTGGCTGCTTTCAACTCGCCGTCCAATCCCCCTTGTGATCCTTCCCACCCTGAGGCGGCTGGCTCGCGCCGTCCGGCACGAGGCACCGGCGGCGGGGGGCGCAGGGAGCGATCCGAGC
>JBOHNC010000482.1:0-7148 GCA_050730415.1 Planctomycetota bacterium | reverse complement strand
GCCTGGCACGACGGGCGCGTCCGGCGCGGCCGGCACCTCGGCGGGGGTCGCGGGCGCGGGCTCGCGGCAGGCGGTGCGGGCCGAATTGCGGGCGCGGATCGTCGCTGGCGCGGAAGCCGCGGCCGGGCGAGCTTCAGCCGGGGCCTTGCTCCCGCTGCGGCTGCCGGCGCATTGGGGCGTGGCGGCGCTGCTGGCGATCATCGGCATCGGTGTGGGGCTGCGGCCGCAGCCGGAACCGGACGAAACGGGCCCCAGCAGCGAACTGCTGGCGAAACTGGTGACGCCGGGCGCGGGCGGCGGAGCGGCGACGCCGCGGGTGGCGCCGCCGGGCGCCAAGCCGAAGCCGGCCGCGGCGCCGGTGCGGGCGGTGCTCACGCCGGTCCAAGCCGAAATGCAGCACCAATTGGAAGCGCTGGTGCCGAAAATCGAAACGCCGGCGCAACTGAAGGAGGCCTTGAAGCGCCTGGCGGAAGCGCGGGCGCAGAAGACCCTGCCGGACGACGCGTTGCGGGCGATCGAGGAGCGGCTGAAGGCGAAGGAAAAAGCCTTGGCGGCGGCGGCCGGTCAGAGCACGGCGCCGACGACGGTGAAACCGCCGGAGCACGGCTCGGCGCCGGTGGGGCCGGCGGCATTCGCGCCCATTTCTCTTCTGACGCCCGAGCGTACAATCAATCCTGCGATCCTGAAAGATGCTCGAATGCAGTATCCTGAATATGAGTCGGCGCTGACGCGCTATGTGGAGCTATTGGCGCGGAACGGTTCGAACTAGCTGGGCACGGGCCGGGCACGGGGCCGAGCGCGGGCCTGAACCGGGTTGGCTGGGCTGGGATGGGCTGGGCCGGGATGGGTTGGTGGGGTCAGGTTCAAGGAGAGGGACAGGCATGAAGGTTCGTCGCAAGCAACATCTGGCGGGACTGATTGGCGTGACCGCACTGGTCATGGCGGTCTGCGCGCCGCAACTGCGGGCCGCCGACGTGCCGCCCAAGCCCGATGCCGCGACGATCGCCAAGCTGATCCGGACGGCGCAGATGCTGGACCATGCTTGCGACGCGTCCTTCGACTGGATGATTCACCAGCAGAACGAGGATGGCTCCTACGGCCGCAATCCGCGCACCGGCAAACCGTATCCGTCGGTGGGGCTGACGGCAATGTCGCTGCGAGCGATCCTGTCGATCCCGCACGAGTATGCACCGCAGGACGGGCCGTTCGTGACCAAGCCGGCGGACTGGATGAAGAGCGTCCAGAAAAAAGACGGCGCGATTGTGGCCGATGACGAAAAGACCGCCAACTACGAAACGGCGGTGGCGATACTGGCGCTGGAGAAGTGCAAGAGCTTCGGCGTGACCGACTACGACGCCACAATCGCCAACGGCGTGAGCTACTTAAAGGGCTGCCAATATCAGCCGGTGGCGGGAGATCCCAAGAGCGGCGGGGTGGGCTACCGCAGCGGGGACACCAAGGTGGACCTGCCGAACACGGCATTTTTCATCCAGGCGCTGAACGCGGCGGGGTACAAAAACGATTCGCCGGAGTTCAAAAACGCGCTGTCGTTTCTGGAACGCTGCCAGGCCTCGCCGGAAGTGAACAAGCTGGCGTGGGCCAAAGATCAGACCGACGGCGGCGGGCGCTACAACGAGACCGGCCTGACGCAGGATCCGAAGGGGCAGTCGACCGGCGCGATTTCCTACGTGCTCATGTCGTCCTACATGAAGTTGGATGTGCCCGACAACGATCCGCGGATGGTGGCGGTGCTCAATTATGTCGCCAACCACTACAGCACCGAAGAGCACCCGGGCTTGGGCTACGACGGGCTGTTCTACTACTATGTGATGATGAGCCAGAGCCTGGACGAGCACGCGCGGGCAGCCAATCTGTACAGGGTGAAGACCGCCGACGGCACCGACCATGACTGGACGGTCGAACTGGGCCGGAAGCTGCTCAGCCTGCAAGCCCGGGATGGTTCGTTCGTGAACAGCAAGTCGGGCAAGTACTGGGAGTCGGACTCGGTGCTGTGCACCGCCTATGCAATGCTGGCAATGGGGCAGTGCTACCATGATATCGAACACGAACTGGACCTGTACCACATCGACATTCCCGACGACGACTAAAGATGGCGGCGATTGTCGCCGGTGGCGTTGGAAGGATAATTGATGTCTTCGGTCGGGATTGGAAGAAAGGAACCTGTCATGCGAAAGAATCTTTTCAGCCTGTTGGCGCTGGCCTGTCTGAGCGCCCTGGTGACGGTGGCGAGCGCGCCGCGGTTGAGCGCGGCCGACGACCCGGAAACGGCCAAATTCGAGGCGGCGATGCAGAAGGGCATCGCCTACCTGAAGGCGCAGCAGAATCCCGATGGCAGTTGGGGCAAGGACTGGAAGACCGGTCAGCCGCACGGCAACATCGGGATCACGGCGCTGATCGTGGATTCACTGGTGATCGGGCCGTTCGGCGAGGACATGAAAAAGAGCGACACGATTTCGAAGGCGGTGGATTTTCTGCTGAAGAGTCAGAACGCGGCGGGCGCGTTCGCCGCGCCGGGCGAAGGCGACGAAAACTATTACACCTGCAACGTGGTGATTGCGCTGTGCGCGATCGACAAGGATAAATACAAGGACCAGGTCACGAAGGCGGTGAAGTTTCTGGAAGGCTGCCAGTGCGTCGAGGCGCAGGGATACGATCCGAAGCGGCACCCGTTGGCCTTCGGCGGCCAGGGCTATGGTTCGGCGGCCAAGCCGGACATGGGCAACACCGGGTTTTTCATCGAGGCGCTGATTGCGGCCGGGCACCCAGTGGATTCGAAAGAGTTCAAGGATGCGATGGTTTTTCTGCATCACTGCCAGGCTTCGGCTGAAGTGAACGATCTGCCCTGGGCCAAGAACATCGATCCGACGCGCACCGACAAAGGCGGCGGAATCTACGCGCCGAACGATTCGGCGGCGGGGGAAGTGACCGATCCGCGCACGGGGAACAAATCCTGGCGCGCTTATGGTTCGATGACCTACGACCTGGTGAAGTCCTACGTCTACCTGGACGTGAAGCCGGATTCGCCGGAACTGAAGGCGGCGTTCCAGTTCATCGCCAACAATTATTCGGTGGACCACAATCCGGGCATGGGGCAGACGGGCTTCTACTACTACTGCCTGTTGATGAGCAAGGCGCTAAATGCCTACGACCAGGAGGTGGGGTCGCGGTACGTGAAGGACGCCGACGGGACGGAGCATGACTGGTCGAAAGAACTGGGCGAGAAGCTGGTGAGCTTGCAGACCGACGGCGGGTTCTGGCAGAACACCAAGGACCGCTGGTGGGAAACCGATCCGAAGCTGTGTACCGCCTATGCGCTGGTGACCTTTGACCAGATTCTGGAACTGCGGGCGAAGGTGGCGGACAAGAAGTAGGGGACAGGGGAAAAGGAACAGGAATCGGTTGGGCACCAATCGGAAGTTGCGGGGGATCCGGCAAGGTGGCTTGATTCACGATCGGCGTGTCTGCTGCGGTCGCCTTTCAACTTTCGACTCTCGTCTGCGGAGTTCGTGCGCAGTGCCCATTTCATCGAAAGATGAAAGTTGAAAGGGGAGAGGCGACCGGTTCGGCCGATCTGAACGTCGCAGATTTTCTAGGGACAGGGAACAGGGGACAGGGAACCTGAGAGGCGGTTACGAATTGTTGTGGTGCCGGCATCCCTGCCGGCTTGTACCGGCGGCATCCTTGCCGCCGTTTTTTTTTGCCCCCCGCGTGGTTTTGGGAGTGGCATTGAACGCTCCGTTCAGGCGGATTGGCATTTTTGGTGTTGAAGATTGGGTGGAGGCGGGGTGCGTACAGAACCCTTTCAGGGTTCGAGGGGCTTGGGTGGCGTCCCAGGGGTAGCCTGCGGTGGACCTCCGGCAACCCCTGGCCGCGATGCGGTCGCGCCGTTGGCGCGAAGAGCCGGCAGGATGCCGATGCTCCCGGGGGAGTGGACGGGGGCGCGGAGGGGAATGCGCGGTTGGGACGTAGAGCCGGCAAGATGTCGACGCTCCCGGGAGTGGACGGGCACGCAAAGCCGAATGCTTGGTTTGGAGGAAGAAGCCGGGTCTGATGACCGGAGCTCCCAGGGGGCGCACCGAGTCGCGCAAGAAAAGAAGAAATCCAAGAAGCCGCGCTGGAGCGCGGCGCTCCCAGGGGGGCTTCCATTTCATGGGGGGTGAGACATACTGCAAGCCTCAGCCAGCGCAGATTCAACACCCCACTTTCAGGAGAGATGGCCATGGCTCCGCATCCTCGTCTGGGCGTGATTGTGCGCTTGCAGGCCGATCCGGCGGAGACGCTCAAGCGCGTGACCGAATTGGAACTGCAAACTTGCCAGGTGAGCGCCTGGCAGCGGGAGCTGATGACCGACGCGGTCGCCGACGGCTTGAAGGCGGAAGCGGCGCGGCGCGGGATTCGGATCAGCGCCTTTTGGTGCGGCTATCCGGGCACTTGCGTGTGGAATTTTCTGCAGGGGCCGGCGACGATCGGGCTGGTGCCGCGGGGGATTCGCGAGTTGCGCAAGCAGGCGCTGATCCGCGGCGCGGAATTCACCGCGCGGGCCGGCGTGGCCGACATGGCGACGCATGTGGGGTTCATCCCCGAGGACCCGGCCGATCCGCTGTACGGGGAGACGATCGAGGCGCTCGGAGGGGTGGTCGAAGCCTGCCGCAAGCAGAAAGTGCATTTCCTGTTCGAGACGGGGCAGGAGACGCCGGTGGCGATTCTACGGTGCATTGAGGACCTCGGCGAGGCCAATTTGGGCGTGAATCTCGACCCGGCCAACCTGGTCCTGTACGGCAAGGCCAACCCGGTGGATGCGCTGGACGTGTTCGGCAAATATGTGCGGGGGATTCACGCCAAGGATGGCAAGTACCCGGTGAACGGGCGGGAACTGGGCAAGGAGACGGCGATCGGGCAGGGGAAGGTGGATTTCAAGGGGCTTTTCGCGGGGTTGAAGGCGCTGGGGTACACCGGGGCGGTGACGATCGAGCGGGAAATCCACGGGCCGCAGCAGACGATTGACATCAAGGCCAGTTTCGAGTATCTGGGACCACTTTTGGGGTGAGCAGGCCAGGGTGCGCCGCAGGGGGGGACAACACGGGGATGGGAAAGGCATTTCAAAGGTTCAAAAATATTCGGTTCTGACGTGACGCTCCCCCTCCCATATGCTGTTTAACGTGTGTTCTGAACGCGACTTGGACCGGCGCACGGCCGCTATTGGCTACGGCTGATTGTGCCTTTGGAGAGTCTCCATGCCGATCGTTAAATGCTCCGATTGCGGCAAAAAATACAACCTCCGCGATGACCAGTTGGGGCGGGTGAAATGCAAGTGCGGGGCGATGCTGGTGGAGTCCATGATCACCGATCAGGAGGCGCCGGCGAAGTCGGTGTCGTCGAAGGACTTGGCCGACAAGGCCGAGAACATGACGGACTTGGAGCGGGTGAAGCATCTGAAGCAGGCTTACGAGCGGATTCGGACGGAAATCAGCAAGGTGATCGTGGGTCAGGACCTGGTGATCGAGGAGTTGATGATCGGGATTTTCGCGCGCGGCCACTGCCTGCTGGAGGGCGTGCCGGGGCTGGCGAAGACGCTGCTCATTTCGACCATCGCCGAAACGCTGGATATGTCGTTTAAGCGAATTCAGTTCACGCCCGACCTGATGCCGTCGGACATCACCGGGACGGAGGTGATTCAGGAAGACCCGGACACGCACCGGCGGGAGTTCAAATTCCTGATGGGGCCGATTTTCGCCAACCTGGTGCTGGCGGACGAAATCAACCGGACGCCGCCGAAGACGCAGGCGGCGATGCTTGAGGCGATGCAGGAGCGCCGGGTGTCGATCGGCGGGAAGTCCTATCCGCTGCCCAAGCCGTTTTTCGTGCTGGCGACGCAAAATCCGCTGGAGCAGGAAGGCACTTATCCGCTGCCGGAAGCGCAGCTCGACCGGTTCCTGTTCAAAATCTACGTGGACTACCCGGAGGCGGACGAGGAACTCGAAGTGATGCGGCGGGCCAGCGCGCCGGCGATGGAATCGCCGAACAAGGTGCTGGAAGCCGAAGAGGTGATTCAGCTGCAGGAGATCGTGCGGCGCGTGCCGGTGGCCGACCATGTGTTCGAGTACGCGCGGCGGCTGGTGCGGATGACGCGTCCGGCGAAGGGCGAGGCGCCGCAGTTCGTGATCGACTGGATCAGTTGGGGCGCGGGGCCGCGGGCGAGCATCAATCTGATTCTGGCGGCGAAGGCGCGGTCGATCCTGTACGGGAACTACCATGTGTCCTGCGAGGACATCCAGGCGGTGGCGGCATCGGTGATGCGGCACCGGATCGCGTGCAATTTCACGGCGCAGGCGGAGGGGATCACGACCGATTTCGTGATTCAGCGTTTGATCAAGGAAGTGCCGGTGAACGAGAAGCATGCGGCGGCGGCCAAGTAGCGAACGAACCGCGGACCGGAGTCTTCCATGGCAAAAAAGGGAGCGGCGAAGGCGTTCGAAATGGGCGGCGGAGCGGTCGCCGAACAGAAGGGCGTGTCGAAGTACCTGGCGCCGGAAGTCATCAACAAGATCGACAAGCTGAACCTGGACGCGCGGTTTGTGGTCGA
Organism: Planctomycetota bacterium; assembly: GCA_050730415.1. Lineage (GTDB taxonomy): Bacteria > Planctomycetota > SZUA-567 > H5-PLA8 > JBOHNC01 > JBOHNC01. The sequence goes on along the minus strand of JBOHNC010000482.1, from coordinate 544 downwards.
GGGGTTCAAGGCCGGGGCGCACCGGTCGCCCTACCACGGGTTTTCGGTCGAGTTCGCGCAGCACCGCGAGTATGTGCCGGGCGACGACGTGAAGCACGTCGACTGGAAGGTGTATTTCAAATCCAACCGGCTGATGATCAAGCAGTACGAAGAGGAGACCAACTTCGTCTGCAACATTCTGCATGACAGTTCGGAAAGCATGAAGTACGCGGGGGCGGGGAAGAAGACCAAGCTGGAGTACGCCAATTTTCTGACGGCCTGCATGAGCTACCTGATCGTAGGGCAGCAGGATTCGGTGGGGGTGGGGGTGTTCACCGACAAGCTGGTGGACTACCTGCCGCCGAAGCAGTCGCACGTCCACGTCCACAACATCAGCCACATGCTGGAATCGGTGGAGAGCGTGGACAAGACGAACATCGCGAAAATCATGACCGATTTTTCCGATCGGATGACGCGGCGCGGGCTGGTGATCATCATTTCAGATTTGCTGGTGGACCCGAAGGAATTTTTGAGCGGGTTGAGCCGGCTGCGCAGCCGGCGGCAC
>JBOHNC010000481.1:0-13626 GCA_050730415.1 Planctomycetota bacterium | reverse complement strand
CCCTGATTCGCCCTCGCGGCCAACGCGCCTGCGCGCCACACCTCCGTCGTGGCACGGGCTGACCAGCCCGTGTCCAGCGAGTCCCCGAGCGTTTCCGCTGGAAAGCGCGCCTCGCGCTAATCTTCCTCTTCCTCTTCCTCTTCCTGAGGGGGTCCCCAAAAACTGGTCCGGTCAATAAGATGGTGGTTCCCGTCTGGATTCCGAAGATTGGGAGCACCTCATCCTCTTCCTCTTCCACCCCCCGCCCATCAAATGTCCCTCGCTCAAGTGGCACGAGTCTCCAGGCCCGTGCAAAAAAAGTGCGCGCGAAGCGCGCGCCTTTAAACTCCCCAGCGCGAATTGGGATCTCTACCCCCCGAGCGCGCGAAATCCCGTTCGCGGGAAAGCGGAGCCGCAGGTGCAGTTTGCACGAAGAGCCGGCAAGATGCCGGCGCTCCCGGGGCGCTCTTTGGATTTCCCTTCATCCTTGATCCTTCATCCTTCAGGATTCAGGATTTTCTTGCACGCGTCCGCGCGCATCTTGGTTTTCCTTCATGCTTCATCCTTCATGCTTCATGCTTCGCACTTCACGTTTCATCCCTCGTTTCTCCCAAAGCCGAATGTACGGTTTGGCCGAAGCAAGCCGGTCTGATGACCGGCGCACCCAGCCAAAACCGTTACGTCCGGGTGCGAATTCTCTTCTTTCCCCGTGACCGTACTTTGGTACGATGGTTCAATCAAACGCTCGAACCCCATGCTCTCGCCGGAAGTCCTCACGGAGGAACTCTCATGTCTGGCCATCGGTCCCTGCATCGCCTGTTCATCGTGACGCTCGTCGCCGGCTGCCTGGCCGGCGTCGCGCGGCTGGCCGCGGCGGACGCGCCCTTCACCGTCGCCGGCCTGGGTGACTGCGAGAAAATCGCCGAAGACGCCGCGGTCCCCGCTTCGCCGCATTTCTGGGACCCCAAAACCAACACCTTGAAAATGCACGGCGGCCGCAATGAGATGCTCGGCGCCCAACTGATGCTCATCGCCACCGGCGGCGACGTCATGAATGTCTCGGTCACCGTCGGCGACTTCAAGAACGGCGACGCCACCATTCCCGCCGATCCCAATCTCCAGCTTTCGCTCGAACTGTATCAATACGTCGCGCACGGCGACTACGACTGGGGTCCCAAAAGCGAAGTGCTGCCCAGCAAAAAATACTACCTGGAAGTGCTGGCGCCCTTCTACGATCCCTATGATCCCAAGCACAAACCGGTGGCGGCGAACTTCAACCTGCACACCAAAAACGGCCCCAACCAGGGCGTCTGGCTCGACCTGTACATCCCCAAAGACGCCGCGCCGGGCAACTATACCGCGCCGTTTTCGGTCACCGTCAAGGATCATCCGGTGTTTACCGGCACCGTGGCGCTGACCGTACACAGTTTCACCATTCCCGACGAAACCCACGTGGACGCCTACGGCGAGATGTACGGCCACTGCTACAACATGCAGGGAGTTGACTACAAAACCGACCCCGCCAAGTGGTGGACGATCGCCAGCCGCTACCACCAGATGGCGCACCAGCACCGCTTCGTGATCTTCGAACGCCACGGCCGCGGACCGGTGCTCGGCCAGTGGGAAAACTACGACAAGTACTACGGCCAGATTCTCGACGGCACGCTGTTCACCCAAGAACACGGCTACGTCGGTCCGGGCGCCGGCACCGGCGTGAACTTCTGGGGCGCGCCGTTCGAGCAGATCGACGGCCCGGTGCAGAAAATCGTCTCCCCCGAATCGCTCCGGACCTACACCGCCGACGCCAAGACGTTCTGGGATCACGTCGTGGCGCGCAAGTGGGACAAAAAACGGTTCCTGGCCTATATCATCGACGAATCCGGCACCGACGCGCACTCGCTGGAACTGACCAAGGAATTGCAAGACGCGCTCGACGCCGGCGCCGGCAAGGGCCACATCAATCTGATCTGGACCAGCCACACCGATCCCAAGGAATTGGCCGCCAAGGGCACCGATTTCAGCACCGCCATACACTGGTGGTGCCCCAACGGCGGCGCCTGCGATCCCGAATACCTCGCGCCGTTCGAAAAGCGGGGCGACACCGTCTGGTTCTACCACTCCGGCCACCCCTGCATCGGCGTGCACACCGTCAACGCCAGCGGGATCGACCTGCGCACCTGGGGCGACATCTGCTGGCGCTACAAAGTCAACGGCTCGTTCTGGTGGGCGATGGACTGCATCGCCGACGCCAAGGACCCGCTGCAACACCCCAGCTACAAACCCGACGACACGCGCTGGGGCAACGGCGACCTGTTCTACCCCGGCTCGCACCTGCCCGACGCCGGGTACCCGGCCATCGACGGGCCGCTCAGCGACATCCGCATGAAGGACTACCGCCGTGGGTTGGAAGACTACGAATACGGCTGGCTGCTCAAGCAGGCTGGCGAGGAAGCCTTCGCCGATGCCGCCATCAAGAAGCTTATCCCCGTCGCGCTGACTGACGCGCTCAAGCCCGGCACGAAAAACACCCCCTGGTCCACCGACGTCAACGATTGGTACCAGATGCGCGAAGACCTCGCCGCCGAACTGGACAAGCACCCCGCGGCCAAGCAATAGACCCCAGTGGAGGGCCGACAGAAATCCGCCGGGAGGAACTTCCATGCCGTTTAAACTAGCCAGCCTGCGCCTGTTCGCCCTCGCGCTCACTGCCTGCTGCCTGGCCGGTGCATGGCGGCTGGCCGCCGCCGACGCGCGGTTTACCGTGTCCGGCCTGGGCGACTGCGAAAAGATCGCCAAGGATGCACCTGTTCCCGCTTCGCCTCATTTCTGGGACCCGAAAACCAAAACCCTATCGATGTTCGGCGGCCGCAACGAAATGGTCGCTGCGCAGCTCGTGCTGACAGCCGCGGCCGACGTCGGCGATGTCAACGTAACCATTGGCGATCTGAAGAGCGACGGCGCCACAATTCCTGCCGATCCCAACCTCCAGTTGTCGCAAGAACTGTATCAGTACGTTCCCCATGGCAACTGGGATTGGGGTCCGCCCAGTGAGGTCCTGCCCAGCAAAAAATGGTACCCCGATGTCCTCGTGCCCTTCACCGATCCGTACAGCACGGATCATAAACCGGTCGGCGCGCCCTTTACGATCAAGGCCAAAGACGGAGGCAATCAGGGCGTCTGGATCGACCTGTATATTCCCAAGGATGCTGTACCCGGCCGATACACGGCGGCGATCGCCATCACCGTCGCGAAAGTCCCGGTATTCCAGGCCACCCTGCAACTGACCGTTCATCCGTTTACGATTCCCGATCAGACGCACGTGGATGGCTACGGCGAACTGTATGGTGGCTGCTACCAATACCATGGCGTCTCCTACAAGCAGGATCCCCAAAAATGGTGGACGATTGCCAGTCGCTATCACCAGATGGCGCACCAGCATCGCTTCGTCGTGCGTGAAATCTACGGCGGCGGCCCGCGCTTCGGCGAGTGGGACAACTATACGAAGTACTATGGGCAGCTTCTCGATGGCACACTGTTTTCGAAGGCGAACGGCTATTATGGGCCGGGCGCGAACACCGGCGTGGCCTTCTGGACCGCCCCTTTCGATCTGGTCAACAACGGCAAGATGGTCAATCTGACCGATGCACAGCTTAAAACTTTCACCGCGCATGCCAAGGAGTTCTGGGATTACCTGAAATCCCACCACTGGGACGACCGGCGCTACCTTGCCTACATGTTCGATGAAACCAAAACCGACGCCAATGCGCTGGAAAATACGAAAAAACTCCAGGACGCGCTCGACCTTGGCGCCGGTGTCGGCCACATCAACCTGATCTGGACCAGCCACACCGATCCCCAAACGCTGGCGGCCAAGGGCGTCGACTTCCGCACTGCCATCCGCTGGTGGGTACCCAATACCGGAGCGTGCGATCCCGAGTTCCTGGTGCCGGAGGAAAAGCTGGGCAAAACCGTCTGGTTTTACCACAATGGCCATCCCTGCTGCGGCGTGCATGGCGTCAACGCCAGCGGGGTCGAACTACGGACCTGGGGCACCATCTGCTGGCGCTACAAGATCAACGGTTCGTTTTGGTGGGCCACGGAGTGCTTCTACAACGGCGACAAGGATCCACTCCAGGAGCCGGTCTATAGCAAGGACGACACCCGCTGGGGGAACGGCGTGCTGTTCTATCCCGGCTCGAATCTTCCCGACGTCGGCCTGCCGGCCATTGCGGGGCCGCTGGCGTGCATTCGCATGAATGACTACCGCCGTGGGTTGGAAGACTACGAATACGGCTGGCTGCTCAAGCAGGCCGGCGAGGAAGCCTTCGCCGATGCCGCCATCAAGAAGCTCATCCCCGTCGCGCTGACCGACGCCCACCAACCCGGCACCAAGAACACCCCCTGGGACACCAACGTCAACGACTGGTACCAGATGCGCGAAGACCTCGCCGCCGAACTCGACAAGCACCCCGCCGCCAAACAGTAGGCTCCGGCGGGCGCACCCGTCTGCGCCCCAGGGAGCCCCCCGATTCGGACCCTCAGCGCCCCGGGCTTCCACCGAAAATGCGGCTTGGCCCTTGTAGACGAATCGATGGAAACCGGCTACAATGAACCGTTTCCCGGCGGGTTCGCCTGAGCGGGATTTTTTCAACGGTTTTCAAGCACATTCGCCGGTTGCGGATGGATTGTCGGCCGAGGCCGCCGGGAGCCTTTTTTTCTCGCCGAATGTTTCGGCGACGCTTCCAGCCGCCCGCGGGCAATTGGGTTCAGGGAAGGTGGAATCAGGGTATGTCCGAGTCAACAGAGGTCGCCACGCAAGAAGCGCCAAAGGCCGCCAAGAAAAAGCCGCAGAACCAAGTCGTGCGCGGCATCAAGCCCGAGGAAAAGCTGGCCGTGCGGTTCACGCATGTGCCCATCCCGGCCTCCAAAGAAGAATTGGCCAATTTCTACGACGAAGCCTTCGCCAACGTCTCCGAAACAACCTACGTCGATGAAGCCGTTGACCGCCTCGACGCCTTCAAAGTCGGCAACCTTGTCGATGGCACCGTGGTCCGCGTCGGCGACGACGAAATCGTGCTCGACATCGGCTTCAAAACCACCACCTCCATGCCGCGCCAGGAGTTCAGCGACCTGTCCGACATCCAGGTCGGCGACAAGGTCAAGGTCACGATCGACTCGATCGAAGACTTCTCCGGCCAGCCGGCGGTCAGCAAGCGCAAGGCCGACCGGGTCGAAGCCTGGCGCGTCATCAAGGAAAAAATGCAGGTCGGTTCGATCGTCAAGGGCAAAGCGGTCCGCAAGATCAAGGGCGGTCTCTTGGTCGAAATCGGCGTGCCGGCCTTCCTGCCCGCCTCCCAGATCGACATCCGCCGCACCGGCGACGTCCAGGATTGGCTCGGCCGCGAAGTCGAAGCCATGATCATCAAGATCGACATCGAACGCCGCAATATCGTGCTCAGCCGCCGCCGGCTGCTCGAAATGACCCGCGACAAAATGAAGGCCGACCTGTTGGCCTCGATCGAAGTCGGCCAGATTCGCCGCGGCGTGGTCAAGAACATCACCGATTTCGGTGCGTTCATCGACCTCGGCGGCATCGACGGCCTGCTCCACATCACCGACATGTCCTGGGGCCGCGTGGCGCATCCGTCCGACGTGGTCAAGAACGACCAGACCGTCGAAGTCCAGGTGCTCAGCTTCGACAAGGACCGCGAGCGCATCAGCCTGGGCCTCAAGCAGCTCCAGCCCAACCCCTGGAACGCCATCGCCGACAAATACCCGATCGCTTCGCAGCATGAAGGCGAAGTGGTCAGCTTGATGCCCTACGGCGCGTTCGTGCGCCTCGAAGAAGGCATCGAAGGGCTCGTGCACGTCTCTGAAATGTCCTGGACCCGCCAGTTGCAGCACCCTTCCGAAATGGTGAAGGTCAGCGACAAGGTCAAGGTGCAGGTGCTCGACATCAACAAGGACAAGCAGGAAATTTCGCTCGGCATGAAGCAGTGCGAAACCGATCCGTGGTCCGAAGTCGAGGAAAAGTACCCGGTCGGGACGGTCATCGAAGGCAAGGTGCGCAACCTGATGAACTACGGCGCCTTCGTCGAACTCGAAGAAGGCATCGACGGCCTGCTGCATGTCTCCGACATGTCCTGGAAAAAGAAAATCAACCACCCCAGCGTGATGCTCAAGAAGGGCGACCCCGTCCGCGCGGTCGTGATCGCCGTCGATCGCGAACGCAAGCGTGTCTCGCTGGGCATGAAGCAGCTCACCGAAGACCCGTGGAAGAACGAAATCCCGTCGCGCTATGTGCCGGGCGACACCATCAAGGGCAAGGTCACCAAGCTCACCAGCTTCGGCGCCTTCATCGAAATCGAGGAAGACCTCGAAGGCCTGCTGCACATCTCCGAAATGTCCGAAGAGAAAATCGACAAGCCTGAAAAGGTGGTGACGGTCGGACAGGAACTGGAAGTCCGCATCAAGAACGTGGACACCAAGGAACACAAGATCGGGCTGACGCTGAAGACCGTGACCGCGGGCGATCAGCCGCGCCGCGCGGCCGAAGCCGGTGCGCCGAAGTCCGAAGACGAAATCATCCGCTCGAACCTCGGCGCCGCCCTCGAGGAAGCCAGCAAGATGCCCCTCGGCAACACGCTGGAAGCCGCGCTGCGCCGCGCCCGTTCCGAGAAGGAAGCGGCCGAAGCCGACAAGACCAACGACTGACCGCCGACTCTGCCGGACATGCCGGCCCTGCGATGCATTTCAAAACCCCAGCGAAGCCATTCGCCGGGGTTTTTTGTTGCACGGCCTGTCCCTGGAAATTGGGCCGGACGCGTATGAGGGAGAAAATCGAACGAAGGATGAAGCCTGAATCCTGAAGGATGAAGGGCAATCAAAAGCGCGCGTCCGCGCGCGTCCTGATGTTTCCTTGGGATGCAGGCTTCCAGCCTGCTTGTACCGGCGGCATCCCTGCCGCCGTTCTCTTCGCTCTTCGCTTTTCGCCCTTCGCGACCTACGGGAGCGCCTCCCCCGATTCGCAAGGGGCAGGAAGTCGGCAACGCGAAGCGATGCCGGCAGGGTCGTGGCCCCTGAGGCCACGCCGGGAGCGCCGGCCTCTTGCCGGCTCCTGCGCCCGGCGGGTCAGGCTTGCAGCGGAGCGGCCACGAATTCCCGCATGCGCGCGGCCAGCTCGTGCGGGATCGGGCCGCAATGGCCCATGGCCGGGACGACGACATATTCGACATCGAGCTTGCGCTTTTTCATCGCCCGCACGATCGGATCGGAGTGCGTCGCCTGCGCCACCGCGGTGTCCTTGCCGCCGTGCACGATGAAATACGGCACCTTCGGAAAATGCGCGACCTGGTGCAGCGGACTGTGTTCCTTGAGTAGCTGCGCGAACGGTTCCTTGTAGCCGTAGAATGCGCAGCGGAAGGTGCGCGGCAGGTCGGGGCGTTCGTGGAAATGCGCGGTCACGTCGGCGGCCGGGCAGTTGGCCAGGCAGCGCGAGACGCCCTGGCGGCTGTAGCGCGTGAACAGCAGCGAACTGGTGCCGCCCATGCTGCCGCCGGTGGCGATCACCGGGCAGCGCGGGCTGAGCCGGTATTTTTTGCGCAGCGCGACGATCAGTTCATCGACCATCGAACGCGCGGCGCGGTTCATCCAACACCAGGGGCCGGTGTAGGGCAAAGCGCAGACGCCGCCCAGCGCCCCGTAGTACAGTTCGTCGGCGTTCGGCTCGCGGCGCAGTTCGGTATTGCCCAGCCCGTGGAAACTCAGCACGATCCCGGTCGGACGGCCCTGCACGGCGTCGTGCGCGACATAGGCCACTTCGTCAATCGGTCCCAGCATGGCATGGTTCACTCCGTGAGGGCTTTCATTCTGAAACGGCGTTTATTCTGTGCAGGCGTTCACTCGGTGCAGGCGTTCACTCTGTAAAAGCGTAGAGGGGAGTGGACAGGTACCGTTCGCCGCTGTCGGGCAGCGGGACGACGATCAATTTGTCGCGGGCTTCTTCGGTCATGGCGATGCGCAGCGCCACACTGACGGCGGCGCCGGAGCTGATGCCGCAGGCGATGCCTTCTTCGCGGCACAGCCGCCGCGCCATATCGAAGGCGGCTTCGTTGGAGACGGTTTCGATGCGGTCCACCAGACTTGCATCGAAGTTGCCAGGGATGAAGCCGGCGCCGATGCCCTGAATTTTGTGCGGGCCGGGTTTCCCGCCGCTCAGCACCGGACTGGATTCCGGTTCGACCGCGACGCTGACGATTTTGCGCCCGCGCACTTTTTTGATGTACCGGCTGATCCCGGAAATGGTCCCGCCGGTGCCCACGCCGGCCACCAGGTAGTCGATCTGGCCGTCGGTGTCGTTCCAGATTTCCGGGCCTGTCGTGCGGACGTGCACGTCGGGGTTGGCCGGATTCTTGAACTGCTGGGGCATGTAGAAGCCTTCGCTGCGCACCAGCTCCTCGGCTTTTTCGATCGCCCCCTTCATCTGCTGCACGGCCGGCGTGAGGATCAACTCGGCGCCGAACGCTTTGAGCAGCCGGCGGCGTTCGAGCGACATGTCTTCGGGCATGGTGAGGACCAGGCGGTAGCCTTTGGCGGCGCAGGCGTAGGCCAGCGCGATGCCGGTGTTGCCGGAGGTCGGTTCAATGATGGTGGCGCCGGGCTTGATCAGCCCATCGCGTTCGGCCGCCGCGAGCATCGCCGGGCCGATCCGGCATTTCACCGAATAGGACGGGTTGCGGCCCTCGACTTTGCCCACGATGGCGCGGGCAAGAATGCCCTTGGTCACCCGGTTCAGGCGGACCAGCGGCGTGTTGCCGATCGTTTCGGTGTTGTCGCTGAAAATCCGTGCCACGCGCGTCTCCTCGTCCGGCTCAGCCCATTTTTAGGTGGGCCCATTGTAATCCCTACAGCCTACAGGCTGTACTCGAACCGCTGCCCGGCATGCACGATGCTGAGGTGGTTGGCGCCGTCGGGCCGCTGCGAAGGTTCGGTGCGGCCGATCACCGCGGCGGCGACGTTGTGTTCGCGCGCGGCGGCGATCACCGTCGGCGCGAAGAACGGCCGGCAATACACCTCCATCCGGTGGCCCATGTTGAAGACCTGGAACATTTCGCGCCAGGGCGTGCGGGTGTCGTGCTGGATGCAGGCGAAGATCGGCGGCGGGTCCAACAGCGCATCTTTGACGAAGTGTACGCCGCGGCCGAAGCGCAGGCATTTGGTCTGGCCGCCGCCGGAACAGTGAATAAGGCCGGCGATGCGGGCGAAATGGCCTTCCAGAAGCGGCCGCAGGATTGGCGCGTAGGTGCGGGTCGGCGACAGCAGCGCGGCGCCGACCGTCTGGCGGCTGCCGGGCAGCGGATCTTCCAGACGGAAGCGGCCGCAGTAGACCAGTTTTTTCGGCGTGGCGGCGTCGAAGGTCTCGGGGTATTTGCGAGCGTAGTATTTGTTCAGCAGATCGTGGCGGGCGCTGGTCAGGCCGTTGGAGCCGATGCCGGAGTTCTCGGCGGCTTCGTAGGCCGCCTGGCCGGCGCTGGCCAGCCCGACGATGGCAAGACCGGGGAGGATGCCGTTGCCGGCCAGGATGCGCCGGCGCGGCCAGCGGGCGAAGAGGGTGGTGTCGGCGACCAGGGTGCGAGTGAGGTCGCCGACATCGGCGGTTTCGCCGCCGCCGGAATGGATTTCGACCCCGACCCGGCGCAGGTCGGCCAGCACTTTTTCGGTGCCGGCAATCAGCGCGGCCAGCACCGCGCCCGGAATGCTGCGCGCGTTGCGGTTGAGGGTGGAGGAAATCGTCATGCCGCCGGTCACGCCGACGCACAGGAGGTCGTCGAGGTTCATCACGATCGAATCCTGCGCGATGCCTGCGAAGACCGCGGCGTCGCCGGTCTCGCGCCAGTGCAGGTAGGCAATCAGGCTTTTGGTGCCGGGGCCGTCGGCGTGAATGACGTTGCAGAAGCGCCGGTCGCCGCCGGCGAAATCAGGCAGGATTTTGCAGAACGCGCGCGGGTACAGCCCGGCGTCCAGTTTTTCGATGGCCGCGTGGACTTCCTGTTTGGAACTGGAGACGCCGCGAGCCTGGTAGCGGCCGGCTTCAGCGGCGGCGGCTGGTGCGGCGGCGCGGGAACCGCGGGTGCCGTGGGCGGCGCGAGCGGCATGGGCAGCGCGGGTAGCGCGGGCGGCGGGGCGGGGGGAGCGGGGCGATTTCATGCGTGAGCGGGTCCTCGGTCGCGCCCGCGGAAGCCGGAGATTGTGTCCGTGCTCGGCGGAGCGGTACTACAATGTACTGGCGGTTGGCCGGGCGACAATCGCGGCGGGGGGGTGCAGCAGCGCTGAACCGGGGTCGGGCGGCCGTGAGTTTGCGCCGGTTCCGCGCCGATCCCGCGGCGGCGGTCCGGACCTGCGCCCGGCGGATCGGCTCTGAAAAGGATCATGCGTGGCAGTTTCCCTGACCGACCTCGCCGAATTTTTCCACTCGCTCGCGGCCCAACTGGACGCTGGCATCGGCTTGCATGAAGCGCTGGACGCGCAGGGCCGCGCGATGCGCGGCGGCCGGCTGAAGCAGGCCGTCCTGCACTGGGCCGAAGTGGTCGCGGCGGGACGGCCCTGGAGCGAAGGGCTGCGCGAAACAGTCGGGGTGCTGCCGCCGGGGTCGGCGGCGGCGATCGCGGCCGGGGAGCAAACCGGCCGCCTGGGCCCCTGCTGCAAGCTGCTCTCCGCGGATTTCGAACGGCGGGTGAAGCTGGCCCGAACCCTCATGTCGTTGACCTGGTATCCGATGCTGGTCCTGGTGTTTGCGATCGCCGTGGGCGGGCTGCTGGCCTTTCTGAATCCTTTTGCCAGCATCGGCGCCATGCTGAACCAGCAGGGCGGCGCGCCCTCGGTGGCGGCGGTCAAGGCGCACAACATGCAGATCGGCTGGCTGTATGTGGGGACGGTCATCACCTGTGGCGTCATCTTCACCGCCGCGGCGATCACCCTGCGCGTGACGGCGCCGCACTACTGGTACGGCATGCTGCCGCTGAATCCACGGCTGGCGTGGCGGCAGGCCTCGCTGCAATTTCTGACCACCTGGCAGATGGGCGCGGCCAGCGGCCTGCTGGCCGATCGGGCGCTGGAGCTGGCCGGCGAAAGCATCCAGTTTCCGCACTACCGTCGGATGATCGAAAAATTCGCCCAGCGGGTGCGCACCGAAAATATCCCGCCGTCGCAGTTGCTGGGACCGTCGGGCTTCCTGGAAAAAAACGAAATTTCGCAGGTGGTGACGATGGAAAAAACCGGCTCCGCCGACGAAATTCTCGGCCGCCTGGCGCGCGCGGCCGAGGAGCGCTTCGGGCGCAGCTTGAAACTGTGGGTCGGCTTCATCGTCACCTCGCTGATCGTCCTGGTGATTGCCTTGGTGGTGGTGTTCGTGATTGCCTTCGCGCTCAGCTACGCGCACATGCTCGAAAACTTCAAGGTATAGCCTGTTTTCCGACCTCGGGTATACTGCCTTGCATCCAGAATGTTCCGTTCCCCTGGGGAGTCCACGCCATGGCAAAGATGCTGAAATTGTGCGCCGCGCTGACCGTGCTGGCGATCTGCGCCGCAGTGCCGGCGTTCGCCGAAGACGCCGCGCCGCCGCCGATGTTCCAGCCGCAGCCCGCTCCCGCCCCGACGCCGGCCCCCGCCCCGACACCCGCGCCTGAAACGGCGCCCACACCCGCGCCCGCTCCCGCACCGGCGCCCATGCCGGCGCCGAGCAGCACCATCGATACCTCCACCGACGCCGGAAAATTGCAGCAGGCGCAGGTGTACGAACTGCAGGGCAAGATCAACCAGGCGTTGATTCTGTACTTGCAGGCCACCGCCGGGATGGGCGCGAACGGCCATGACGACATGGTCGCCGCCACCGCCGCGTACGCTGCCGGCAACCTGTTCATGAACAACAAAAATGACCCGGAAAAAGCGGCCAAGCTGTTCCACTTCGCCTTCGCCTTGGCGCAGTTTTCGGACAGCGCCTTCAAGGCTGGCCAGGCCTACGCCGCGCAGCAGAATTGGCGCATGGCCTGCCTGCTGTACCGCTGGGGCGCGTTGGATTCGAAAAACGACACCGTCAAGTCCAAGTGCCAGTCGGCCTTCACCGAAGCATTCGGCAAGTTCCAGCAGAGCCAGAAATCGTCGCAACCGGCTGCGCAGCCGGCGCCCGCCACTGCCGGCACGCCGCCGCCGATGTTCGCTCCGGGCGCGGCCTCGAACTGATCGTTCCGGGACACCTTTCACGTGATCAAACTTTTTCCGGGGCGCTTCACCTGGGCGTTTGCGCGTTTGCGGAAGATGGCGCGCGCGTGGCTGCCCGTGCTGGGCGCGCGGCTGGGCGCGCTCCTCTGCGCCGCCGGGCTGGCGGTTTTCGCCGGCTGCGGTACGCCGACCAATCTGCAACTGGCCCCGCATGATCTCACCCTCCACTGCCCCGACGGGATGGTCCTGATCGAAGCGGCTTCGTTTTACTCCGGCCCCTACCACACGCCGGGCGCGCAGCTGTTCGCGGCCGCGCCGACGCAGCGGCAGAACGGCGGCGCCAACGCCAGCACCAGCCCAAGCACCGGCGCCCAACCGCCGACCGACCCGAACCAGGCGACTACCATCCAAGTGCCGGCCTTCTGCATTGATCGCTACCCGCGCGCGCGGACCGCAGCCAGTTCGCCCGGCGGCGCGCCGGCGGCCCTCGGCGCCGTTGCCTTCGACCCCGCGCGCGCCATCTGCCACCGGTTGGGGCTGCATCTGTGTTCGCCTTACCAGTGGGAGCTGGCCTGCCGCGGCAAGTCGCTCGACCGCTTCCCCTACGGCCGCCGCTACGATCCGACCGTCTGTAGCCCCAATGCGGCGGCGGCGGCGGGCGGCAATCCGGAGCAATGTGTTTCGAGCTACGGCGTGTACGACCAGGTGGGCGGGCAACCCGAGTGGGTGCTCGGCACGCAGGACCTGTGGAGCGCCGGGGAGGTAGACGGCACCACGATGGGCGGCCTGTTCGCCGGCGAGAATCCGGCCGATGTCGATTGCCTGGCGCAGCGCAGCGGCCCGCCCAAGCCGGCGCCCAAATCGGCGCCCAAACCGGGGCAAGTCGCCGCCCGGCGCGCGCCCAATGCGACCTCCGCGGCGACCTCCGGGGCGACCTCCGCGGCGATCCCGACGATGTTCCAGGCGCCGACGCCGAGCGCCTCCGCCGCGCCCGATCTCGTGCCGGCGCCGGATGGGTTGAGCGCTTCCGGCGAAGGTGCCGACGGCAACCCGTCCAACGGCGCGGATGCCAACTCCAACGTGATGGCGCGCGTGCGCTGCTGCGGCGACCCGACAGGCCAGTCGCAATACATTCTCGATTACGAACGCTGAACCGCCGCCGTTTTTGCCTGCGAGCGCCCTCTTCCCTGCGAGCGCCGGTCATCAGACCGGCTTCTTCGTCCAATCCGTACATTCGGCTCCGTGCGCGCGTCCGCGCGCATCCGGACGTGGCACGGGCTGACCAGCCCGTGTCCAGCGAGTCCCCGAGCGTTTCCGCTGGAAAGCGCGTTTCGCGCTCTTCTTCGCCGGGACCGCGGGCGGGCACGACGAATGGCGCTATTTTTAGGGATTACGTTTTTATAAGGAAAATGTTTTCAAGGAGTTATTGCC
>JBOHNC010000480.1:0-8007 GCA_050730415.1 Planctomycetota bacterium | reverse complement strand
GCCCGTCGGCGCCCTCCGGGTTGGCGGGGCCCTCCGGGCTGGCGCCCGAACGCCGCTCCGCGCGCACCGACGTGCTGATGATCAACACGCATTCGCCCACGACGCTGGCGCCGACGGTTTCGCGGGAGGAAATCCGCAAGCGCCACACGCTGATTCTGATTTCACTCATTCCCGCCATTGCCTGCGGCTGTTTCATGTTCGGCTGGTGGCCGCCGATCAACTTCGTGGTGACCTGGATCGTGGCCATGCTGGCCGGCACGCTATTCAAGAAAGTCCTGCACCACCACGGCGAACCCAGCGGATACCGCATCGCGCGGTGCCTGAGTTCGGTGCTGCTGGTGGGCTGCCTGCCGCCCAATCTGCCCTGGTGGGGCGCGGTCATCGGCGGATTTCTGATCGATTTTTTCTCGCGGCTGAACGCGCACGCGCCGCGCTGGTCGCGCTGGTTCCGGCATATTTCGCCGGTCGTGCCCGCGCTGGCGGTGATGTACCTTGCCGCGCCGGTGGTCCTGCCGGGGCTTTTGTACCAGCCGAACTACCCGATCCTGGTGCACTACGATCTGCACTTCGGGGACCTGATGAATCCGACCGTCACGAGCATGCTGCGCGATCCGCGCGCCGGGGCCAAGGCTCCGCCCTTCACTTGGGACATTCAGAAAAGCATGCCCGAGACCGACCACGATGCCGAACTCAACCGCGGCATTTTGCCGCCGGTGGATGCGGTAAGCCGCCCCTCGCCGATGGCGATCGTGCGCGCGCGCGAACCGATCCACCACGACGCGGCGATCGAGCGCTACCACTTCGATGTGCTCGACGGCCTGCTGGGCTGGCATTCGGGGGCGACCTTGGAAGTCTCGGCCATGGCGCTGCTGTTTGGTATTTTTCTGCTCTGCCTGAACCGCATCCTGCCTTGGCGCTTCGTCGTCACCAGCTTGGTGGGCACGGTACTTTTCGGCTTTCTGACCGGCGGCTGGGCGGGCATTCCGATTGACGAAAGGTTGGCGACGGGCATGGAGCACTTGCTGATGGGCGGCCTGCTGCTTTCGCTCTTTCTGTTCGCGCATCCGGTCGGTCTGCCGGTCAGCAAGACCGCCAGTTATTTGCAGGGGCTGCTGCTGAGCCTGTTGGTGGTGCTGTTCCGGCGGCTGCTGTGGCGGACCGACTGGAATCTCTACGACGCCACGCTGGTCGCTATTTTAATCAGCGCGCTGGTCCTGCCGACCTTGGAGAGCTTCACGCGGCGGCACGGGCTGAGCGGCACGCCCGCGCCGGCGCCGCCCGGGGGTGTGTGAACGGCGGCGGCTCCGACAGCGTGCGCGCTGCGCGCGGAAGAATTATTCGATGCCGGCTGCGCCGGCCATTTTACTCGCGGGCCATTCGGCGGGCACGCCCGCTCTTCGTTCAAACCGCGCAGGCGGCTCTGCGAACGCGCGAATGGGAGTGCGCGCGCTCGGGGATATGGGATTTGAAATTGCGCTTGGGGAGATTTAAAGGCGTGCGCTTGGCGCGCCCTTTTTTATGCACGGGCCTGGCGACCCGTGCCACGGGGCGGGGGGTATTTGTTGGGTGGGAGAGGAAGAGGGAGAGGAAGAAAAAGATTAGCGCGAAACGCGCTTTCCAGCGGAAACGCTCGGGGACTCGCTGGACACGGGCTGGTCAGCCCGTGCCACGCCGGATCCGCGCGAACGCGCGAATGGGAGTGAGCGCGCTCGGGGATATAGGATTGAAATTGCGCTTGGGGCGATTTAAAGGCGCGCGCTTCGCGCGCCTTTTTTTATGCACGGGACTGGCGACCCGTGCTACGGGGCGGGGGAGCATTTGTTGGGTGGGGATTGGTGCAGCTGCAACTTTGGGGTAATTCGGCACGGCCGCTTGGCTTGGACGCGTGCCCAACCGGACCCCGGAGGCCGCTATTGACAGAAGATCGGCCGCTCGATACACTGAGTCTGCTTGCATTTGTACTTTTGAAGGAGGCACTCCAGCGGCCCACTGCACATCGGGTTGTTGGTGCGATTTGCCCATGGGTGGTCGCCAGGCGGGGATAACCGAATGAGCGAAAAGCTCATCGAAGTCGCGGTGAACGGCGGGCTGATGACGATGGACCAGCTTAAGCAGGTCCGCGAAGCCCAGAAAGAGGTCACCGGAGACCTCGCCGCCATCGCGCTGAAACTGCGGCTGGTGAACGAGACCAGCTTGGCCAATCTGGCCGCCAAACATTTGAACCTGAAGCGCGCCGGCCTGACCGATCTGGTCATTCCGCCCGAACTGGCCGACATGATCCCGATGGAACTGCTCACCAAGCACATGGTGCTGCCGATCGGGAAAAATCACAATCGGCTGGTGCTGGCCACCGCCGACCCGTACGACTACGAGGTGCTCGACACGCTTCAGTTCCACACCAACGGCATGGAAACCGAACTGCGCGTGGCGACTTTCAAGGACATGACCAAGGCGATCGGGCACTATTTTCGCGGCGAAAAATGCAAGGAACTGGACCAGGCCGAAAAGAAACTGCACGCGCCGCCGCCGGCGCCGGCCACGCCCAAATCGTCCGGCTCCGTGCCTGCCACCGTGCCCGGGCTGGGCCTGCATGAAACTCAGCAGTTGCTGCGCGCGATTGTGGAGCTGCTGATCGACAAAAAGGTCTTCACCCGGGAGGAGCTGAAAAAGCATTTGAAGTAGGAAAACTGCCGAAAGCCGCGCACAACGGGGATTTTCGATAGTGCAGTTTGGGAATTGCGGTAGACTTAGTCGAAACCAAAACTCAGTGGGAGCAACCCCGCGGAGCTTGTCGCGGCGGGTTCGGTGGGGAACGAGCGTCGGCAGCAGCAGCCGGGGTTGCTTGGAGCAGGGACGAACATGCGGTTGATTTCCACACCTGAAATCGCCCAGATGGTGGCGGCTGACTTGACCCAGCCGAAGGAAACGACCACACAGGTGATCGAGCGTGTCTGCAGTGTGATCCGCACGGAATTGAGCAAAGGGAATTCGGTGTCGCTGCCCAAGCTGCTCACCCTGGAAGTTGAACGCCATCCGGCCGAAGACAACGCCAACGAAACGGCGCTGTCGGTGAATGTCAAGCTGGCCAACGAACTGCGCCGCGACATCGAAGGCGGCTCCTTTTTCAACCTGCTATTGTGCGTGCCGGCCAAGGATTTCTCGACCGGCGCCATGATCAAGCGGCTCACCACCAAGCGGCGTTCCGTGGAGTTGGCGGTCGGCTACCAGGAAATCGTGCGCAAGCTGCATGGCAACTCGCCCAACCTGGTTGTGCTGGACGCCAACATTCCCGAAACCTTTGAACTGGTCCGCGAGATCAAGACCAACAGCAAGACCGCCGCGATCGGCGTGATTCTGATCCACCCCGAGGGCGAAAGCGCCGGCCTGGTGGACGGTCTGCGAGTGATGGAAGACGAAAGCGTGGTCGAACCGTTCGACCTCGACGATCTGGTCTCGCGGGTTGACGAAGAACTCCAGCGCATCCAGGCGGAATCCGGTATTTTCGTGCATTCGATGCGGTTTATGTTTCAGACCGAAGAGCAGCAGATCGAGCGTGCCAACGAGCTGATGGCGTCGCTGCTGGAACAGGTCGGGATGGACCCCACGGCGGTGACGGCCTTGGGGGTGGCCTTCCGGGAAGCGGTGGACAACGCCGCGCGCCACGGCAACAAAAATAACCCCGGCAAAAAAATCGACGTGATTTACATTGTCGACAAGGCCAAGGTTTTCATCAGCATTGAAGACGAAGGCCCGGGCTTCGACACGGAAATTTACCTGAAGCGCGGCCAGGAAGGCGATGCAGCCGGCGAAGCGCGCAAGCGGCACAAGGAAAATCGCGTCGGCGGTCTGGGCATCATGCTGATGCTGCGCTGCGTCGACAAGCTGGAATACAACTACGCGGGCAATCAGATCAAGCTCACCAAATTTTATGCCGGTGAAGGCGCTCAGGCGGCCGCCGCCAGCACCGAGGGCGCGGGCGCGGATGCCGCCGGCGCCGGTGGCGGCGAAGACGAACCGGCCAGCCTTGACATGGGCGCAGCTCCCGAGACGCTCATGGACATGCCGGAATTGGAATCGGGCGAGACGATCGAGGGGGAAGATGTTAAATTAGACGACTTGGATGAACCGAATCAGTAGGGGACAGCCGGGGGGAGACTGGGCCGCGAGCGTCCGCCGCGATGGGGATTTTCGGACGCGGGCCAACGGATCAGGAGCTAGGGTCGGCGATGGCAACGATTGATTTCAAAATTCGCAACATCAAGGACGCCAGCGGTACGCAGGCTACCGTCGCTGCAATCGATGGGTCCATCGATGCCACCAGTATCGTGCAGTTCCAGAGTGTCATGGACAAGCTGGTCGAGCGTGGCGTCAAAAACCTGATCCTGGATTGCGCCAAGGTCAAGTACATCAACTCCACCGGTCTGGGCACGCTGCTGAAATACGCCGACCTGTTCGAGGAAAAGAGCGGCCACATCGCGTTTGTCCGGGTGCCCAACAAAGTGTACCTGGTGATGGAAATGCTGGGTTTCAACGCCCTGTTCGACATCGTCCCCGACGAGGCGATGGCGCTCAAGAAATTCTCCGGCGCCGAAGTCCCCGACAACACCGTGCCGGTGAATCTGGGCGACAACCGCGCTCCGCTGGACGGCAACGACCTGCGCGAACAGGTCAATCGGGAATTCGAGCGCAAAAGCCCGCCGCCACCGGCCAACCTGCCGCCGCCGCCGCCGCCCCTGGCGCCGCCGCCTTTGCCGACCGCCACACCGGCGCAGGCCACCGCATTGCCGCCGCTGGCCGGCAGCGGCGCCTTCCCGACCTCCAACCTCGTGACCTGCGCGAAATGCCGCGTCAAGCTCAGCATCGGCGGCATCGGCCGCTACCGCTGCCCGCGCTGCGGCACCATCGTGCGGATCGAAAGCCCCGGCGTTGCGCCGCGCTTTTTCGCCGCCAAAAAATACCGCGCGATTGAAATCAGCTTTCCCGCGCAGCGCGAACTGTTCACCGCCATTCAACCGCTGGTGGAACGTGCCTCCGCCGGCATCGGCATCAACGGGCAGGTCGGCAAGGACTTCGCCGAGGCCGTCTGCAATGCCTGCGACATCGTCGCCACGCGCGCTTACAAGGCCAGCAACCAGGAAATTCTGCAACTGCAGGTCGATCCTTCCGACGGCGGCATTGTCGTCACCATCGCCGATCACGGCGCGGCGATCGAACTCAATGGCGGCATCGAAAACGACATGGACTTCGGCAAGCTGCGCAAGGCCGTCGATGTCATCGAATACCGTCGCCCCGACGACCCGGGCGCCAAGGGCAACATCATCACCTTGATCAAGAAAAAGTAGCCGACGCTTCGGCCGACCCGACGCGGCTCTTCGCGGCCCGGCGGGGATTCTTTTCCGCACGCATTTTCCCAGCGCACCCCCCACTTCGAAAATCCGCCAAAAACCATGAACGATTGGCGCTGGATTTGCGTTTTCATCTGTGGAATGGTATCTTTTGGCCTATCCGGTCGGGTGGCTGTCGGATTTCTCACCAGGATGAGTACAGCAATGACGCGAAGTGTAGCACTGCACGGGTGCACCCTCCTGTGGGTCCTTTTGATATGGACCGGTTCGGCTGGTTGCCTGGCCGCGGCCGATGATCCGGCGCCAGGGCTCGGCGTGAGCGGCTGGTCGGTGGATCGCGTCCGCCAGGACATCCACGGCGTGAACCTTGTGACCGCTCATTTCACCCTCAAAAACAATCTCTCCAGCGACCTGACCGATCTGGCCCTGACCATTGACTACCGCGACATGGGCCAGTCGGAAAAGAAAACCGACGTCACCCATGTGGCGCGCCTGAAGGCCGGTGCCACCGTCGATGAGGCCATTAAGCAAACCTGGGTGCCTGAATTTTCCGACTACCTCATCAGCATCGACTACACCGCCGACGGCAAGCACCAGACGGTGCAGTGGGCCGGCGATTCTCCGCAAAGCGCGCCGGAACCTTACTCCGATCAGCCGATCCCCGATGTCTCCAAGCCCAAAATCGTCGGCCAGGAACTCACCATCGAACGCACCTGGGCCACCGGCATCGAAGTCATCGTGAAAAACCTTGGCGCCCTGCCGGCCTACGGCGTGCAGATCCAAGTTACCTTCACCGGTCTGCTGAATCGCCGTCCGGTCGTGATGGGAACCGAACTGCTGGATTTCGGTTCCGATGCGGTGCCCGGCGGCAAAACCGTGAAACGCTCGCTGCGCTTTAAACGTCCCTACAATGGCTACAACGACTACAAAGTCCGGCTGGTGCTGAAGGACGTGGCGGCGGAGGTCTCCATGCAGGGCCAGGACTTCGCCAATCCCGGCCAGTTGGAAGCCGCCCAATGGGATTTTCAGCGCACCAAAAAGGGCCATGACCTCACCATCGCCGGCAAGCTCCGCAACGGCCTCAAGGACACCGTCTCCGACATCAAACTGACGCTGACGCTCACCGAGGTCGTCCCCGACACGGCCAGCCACAAACATCCGACGCCCATGCAGAAAGTGAACCGCAACCTGGTGGTGAAAATCGCCGGGCCGGTCGCGCCCGGGCAGACGGTTCCCTTCACGACCGATCTGCTGGCCGACAGCCCGCAAATCGAAGATTTGTCCACCGCCTTCGAATACAACGTCGGCGCCCCCCCGCCGGCCGCTCCCGCCGGCCCGACCGCCGGGGACGGCGGCAACGACGGGGCCGCCGCCGGAGAAGCCGCCTGGAGCGATCAGGTGGATATCCGCCCCGACTCGGTGCTCGGCAATCCCGATGGCAGCGTCGCGGTGCAGGCGCGGGTTCACAACGGCACCAAAAGCGACGTCAAAAATATGCTGCTCGTTTTCGTTTTCACCCTCCCGGATGGCGGCAGCAAAAAAGCCGAAGTTCCGCTCCACGGCACCCTGAAATCCGGCCGCACCGCGAAACTCAACCTCTCCCTGCCCGGCATCGGTGCATTTACGCAATATAGCTATTCCGCACAATTGGGCGAATAGCCCGCTGCGGTTGGGGTGCGGCGGCTTGACTCGCCGGTCTTCGTCTTCGCAACCTAAACCTACCTCCGCAAGACTGTTTTGCTGCGCAGCAAGATTGAATTCAGGGTGCGGTGAGAAGAAAAAACCAAGACAAGACAAAGCCAAGAGCCGGTCTGAAGACCAGAGCATTACCTTCATCCTTTCGAGCTTCAGTCTTGTCTTGCGCCCGAAGGGTGAATTCGTTCAATTGGCCGGGGCGTGACCGAGGGGCCTGGTCAGACAGGGGCGAGGTCGCGTTTCCCACGTTTTTCCGCGCGGAACGTCGCGGGCGACGGGCCGAAATGCATTCGCTTCGTTGATTGCCATGTGCGGTTCCGCGCGATGGCAGGTCCCGTGCGTGGTTCCGCTTCGGGTCGCGCGGGAGCGTTGCTGCGCGCCGCTTTCCCAGCAGATGGCCTGCAGGCTGCGCCTTCCGGCCAACTGCTGGGCTATGATTCTGCCGCGCCCCCGGCGCTAAAAGCATCATGCGAGCGGTGGCCTTGGGGTGTGGATTCAAGAATGGTGTGAAAGCTGCGGCTGGAAAACAAAAAGGCACCCACAAAGGCCGCCGCTTACGCGGAAGACAACCCAAACCAATATACAAGAGGTGGGTAATGCTCAGGTGTGGACACCGGCACTCCCCGGGGGGCGCTGCATCCGCCCCACCCCACCCTGCCCTGCCTAATCCGGATCCGTGCGCAATCAGCGTGTAGATTCCCGAAAAGTTTGAACCTTTCCCGCCGCCTTCGCGTTTGATGCAGTACCTTCAAACCGGCCGACCTTCCCCAGCAGGGCGGAGCGCGGCCTTCCCCGAAAACTCGCTTCGACGCAGAGGAGAGAATCATGCATTCTCAGCGGTTGCACTTTGTCCTGGCGGCGCTCGCGAGCGCCTTGCTGATGACCGGCGCGGTTGCGGCCGCCGACGCCGCCGCCACCACTGCCCCCGCCTTCAAAATCGCCGACTGGAAAGTGCAGTCGCAAAATC
>JBOHNC010000479.1:0-3268 GCA_050730415.1 Planctomycetota bacterium | reverse complement strand
GGCCTTCCGCGTCGGCGCCGGCAACTCCGAATGTTTCGCCAGTCTGCAGGTGGCGGCCCGGGACCTTCTGCAGGCTTGGCATTTCCTGCCGCGGAGGGGCGCGCCCTATCTGGCCACCAACGGCGTGGCCATCCCCTTGTTCCACCCCGAACGCCCCACCGTGCCGGTCAGTTTCGTGAAGATCGCCGAAGTCCAAAACAAACACACCATCGCCGGGCCCGTGGAGGGAGTTGGCTGCACGCCAGAGGTGGATCAATTCGAGCGCATCGTCGTGGCGGATACCCCTTTCACCGCGCTCCGCCTGGCGCAAATGGGCGTCAAGGGCGTGATCCTGGCGCCCGATCCGGCGGTGCTTAAGGGCCTGGCGGAGTGGTTGGCGGCGAAGCGCCTGGTCGTGACCTCGATCCGGACGGAGAAGGCCGCCGCGCTGGAAAAAGCCCTGCGGTGCCTTGGCCTCGATCCCGATGTGGCAGTCCTACCGTTCCGGTTGGAAAACGCCACCCCGCAGCGGCTTGCCCGTCTGGGGCTGAGCAAATCGGCGCCGGCAGCGCCGCCGGCGGAGCCGATTACGCCCTTTCATCTGCGGGACTTGTACCAGTACGCCCGGCTGCAGTTGGAGACCCCGGCGGGCCAGGCGGCGTTGGAAGCGGTTGGTCTGCAGGGCGCCGTGGTGGCCGGTACGACGCAGCCTGGGTTCTTACCGGTGGACTTTCGCAATGCTCTACCACCTGCGATGCAGGCGGTATTTCAAGGGCGGAAGATGGGCAATTGCGTCTTCCTGCCCGCTTTCGCCGAATCGGACGTGATCGTCGACGGTATGTTCCTGCCGGCGTACAAGGGCAAGGTCCTCCATTCTTTGCATGCTCAGCCCCAGGGCCTGATTGGCGCCAAGGTTGCTACCAGTTACCGCATGGTGTTAATCACCGATTTGCCGCGGACCTATTTCCAGCTTCTGAATACCGGCCACCACAATGCGCTGTTCTTCCGAGGGCTTGCCGACGTGGCCGCCAACGCCGCCCGCCTCCGGCGTGCCGGTGTTGAGACGGCCCGCGTGTTTTGCCACAACGACGCAGAAGAGGTGGCCGGAACTCTGCAAGCCGCAGGGATCGTCTGCGAACTGCTCACCTGCAACCCCCAAAAGCTGCCCGCACCCATACTGGAACGGCCGCGCTCCCTTACGGACGGCAGCGCCAGTGGGGCGACCTCAGCCAATCTGCCAAAACTGGAATTCGTCAACCATGACGCGCGCCTGGAGCAGGCGACCTACAAGTCCGGCGACGCCACCTTTACCGTCGAGACCGCCTTGGAAGCCGGCAAACGGCTCGAGGTGTCGCTTGAACGCGACGGCGCCGTACATCGAGACCGGTTTGACCTGTCGGTGGATGCCCAACGCCGTCGGTTTGCCGGTTCAGCGGCGCTGCAGACCAAACTGCCGGTCGACGCCATCGAGGCAGCCCTGATCCTGCTCCTCGACAAGGTTCGCGAATTGCAGGCGGCGCGCCATGGCACGACCGGCGGCACCCTTCGCCAGGAGGTAGCCATCGCGCCCGAAGACCGGCAGGCGGCCGAAGCCTGCCTGCGGAAACCCGATCTGTTCGAGGCGATCATGACCGACCTCGAGGCGCTTGGGTGGGTCGGCGAGGCCCACGCGAAGGGCTGCCTGTACCTCACTGCCCTCAGCCGCAAACTGGACCGGCCGATCTGGTCGGCACTGCGCGCTACCGAAGGCGCGGGAAAGTCCCACGGCCAGGATTTGATCGTGGCTTTGACCCCACCCGAGGAACTGATGCAGCTGTCGCGGCTGTCGGACTCGGCGCTGTACTACCAGGACCCAAGCGCCCTCAGCCACAAACTGGTCGTCTTTGATGAGGCTGATGCGCTGTCGGACGAGGTGTTTGTTGCCTTGCGGGTGCTCAAGACCCGGGGCGCTTTGTCCCACAGCTACGTGCAGCGGAACCATTTTAACGGCGAAACCCGCGCCCACGTAATCGAAGTCCGCGGGCCGGTGGCGGTGATCACAACCACCGCCGGCAACCTCGACAGCCAGTTTTTGAGCCGCTGCATGGACTTGGCGGTCGACGAGTCCCCCGAACAAACGATGCGGGTGATCGAAGCACAAAAGCAATTACGCACCCGTGTGGCGAGTGCAGGTGGCGACGACGTACAGGCTGGCGTAGTTCATCGCCACCACACCTTGCAACGCCTGCTCAAGCCCAGTTCCGTGGTGATCCCGTTTGCCGGCCGGATCGAGTTCCCCGCCACTGACATCCGCTACCGGCGGCTCTTGGAACATTTTCTCGGCCTGATCGAAGCCAGCGCCCTGCTCCACCAGTACCAGCGGCTGCGGCACGAAGGCGCCGTGGTGGCCGATCTGCGCGACTTCCATCTTGCGGTCCGGCTATTTGCGCCGCTCCTCGGTTCGGCCACGCAGGGCCTGTCGCTTCGGAGCCGGGAACTTTTACAGGCGCTGGCGGCCGAAGGCCGGACGGCGTTCCGCCGCGCCGACGTCGACCGGCTCAAACCCGACTGGACCCGGTTCTATTACCGCCACGCCCTGCGCGAACTTTTGGCGCTCGAATACATCGTCAAGACCCAGGTGCGCAAAGGCCAGGAGGCCGAGTACCGGGTGCTGTCGTTCCCGGCGCCGTGGGAGGCCGCCCGGACGATCCGGTTGCGAGATGACTCGGAGGGGTTGGCGGCGGTTGGCGGTTTACAAAAAGCCAACCTAACTATCGATACGGCAACCGGTTAGACGAGGTTGGCGGTGGTGGCGGAGGAAAGGGATAGGCGGTTATTGTGGGGCGGCGGCCGGCGTAGTCGTAGCACATATTAAAGGAGAACCAAGTATGCACCCGGCGATGAAGGAATATCTGGACCACCTGCGGGCCCAAGGCAAGGACGAAACCGCCCGCGGTTACAGTACGGCGCTCAACCATTTTGCCGCCTGGCTGAAAAGCACCGGCCTCGATCCGTTGGCCTGCACGCTTGGCGATCTGCACAAATTCCAGGCGTGGCTGACGAAGGAATATCGCTCGGCCGACGGCGCCCCGTTGCAAACCAGTACCCTCGCCACCCGTTTGGCAACGCTTAAGGACTTCTACCGTTGGTGCGCCCGCCGGGGCAAGATCGTGCTCGACCCCGCCCGCCGCCTGAAACTTCCCAAAGTCGTGCGCGGCCTTACCAAGAAGGACTTCCTCGAGCTGCAGGAGGCGACCGCACTATTGCAGACGCAGGCGGCGCAGGCACAGACGTATCCCGTCGGCTGCTT
>JBOHNC010000478.1:0-7143 GCA_050730415.1 Planctomycetota bacterium | reverse complement strand
AGGTCGACGGCAAAAAACTGAGCGCCTTCGGCATCGTCGCCGCGCTCAACAAGCTCGGCGGTAAACACGGCGTCGGCCGCGTCGACATGGTCGAAAATCGCTTCGTCGGCATGAAAAGCCGCGGCGTCTACGAGTCCCCCGGCATGACCGTGCTCTACGCCGCCCACCGCGCCCTCGAACAGTTGACCCTCGACCGCGACCTGTGTCACCTCCGCAACCGCCTCATGCCCGACGTCGCCGAAATGATCTACTACGGCTTCTGGTACTGCCGCAAAATGGACGCGCTCCTGGCCTTCAACCGCGAGACGCAAAAGAAGGTGACCGGCAAGATCGTCGTCAGCCTCTACAAAGGCAACGTGCAGATCGTCAGCCGCACCTCGCCCTACAGCCTGTACTCCGAATCCATCGCCACGA
Source organism: Planctomycetota bacterium (assembly GCA_050730415.1). Lineage (GTDB taxonomy): Bacteria > Planctomycetota > SZUA-567 > H5-PLA8 > JBOHNC01 > JBOHNC01. Next base: position 6,729 of record JBOHNC010000478.1, on the reverse strand, counting down.
TGGAATCCGGCGGCAGCTACAACCAGGACGACGCGACGGGATTCCTGCGCATCCAGGGCCTGCCCCTGCGCGTACAAAAACGCGTCTTCCCGCGCGGCTAATCGAATCCCGCATCCAAATGCCTCCCACCCAAGTGGCACGGGCCTAGGGCCCGTGGGCAAAAAAAGCCGGCGCATCCGGCGCCATTAATTTTCTTGCGCGCGTCCGCGTGCACCCGGGACAGCGGGCACGCCCGCTCTTCCACCAAACTGTACATTCGGCTCCGCGCCATCATCCACGCCCGGCAGCCCCGCCACCCCGCCCACCCCGCCCGCTCCGCTCCATCCTCAGCAGCCGCACGCCGCCCCACGAGCCGGAGTACAATGAACCGGTCCGTTTCAAATCTTCCCATCCCCATGAGTGCCCCCGATGCCGGCTCGCGGCGAATATCGCGAAATGCCTCCCGAAGTCCGCCGCCTGGCCGATCCCTGGCCTAGCCTTACCGCGACCGTGCCCGGCCTCACCCCGGCCCTCGAATCCGACTTCCGCTTCGGCAAACGCGTCGTGCGGTTCGGTCCCGAAGAATTCCGCATGGGCGGCAGCCTGAAGGGCGGAGCCTCGACCATGTGGTTTCCCACCGACCAGGCCCATTTTGATATCTACCGCCGCTGGAACGAACTGGAAGGATTCGCCGAACGCGCCGATCCGACCGGCGCGCAACTGCTGCACGACCTGCTCGCCGCGCACCATATCGAACTGGCCGAACCCACCGGCCAGCAGGACCCGGCCGCCTTTCGCGACCGCCACGGCCCGCTGTACCGGATGGTCTGGGAAATACTGCGTCGCCTGCCCTCCGAACACCTCACCGGCGCGCGCTTCGCCCGCCTGCAACTGGGCGGCGGTGGGCCCGACAACGCCAAAGGCTCGGCCTTCGACGCCGGCGCCGTCATCATGTACAGCTTCGCCATCGACGGCGCCCGGCGCACTTTCTACGGTCTGTTCCTGCATGAATTGGGCCACCTGAGCGCCACCGCGTTCTCGGCCGCCGCACTGGCGCACCTGAACGAAGCCCACGCCGTGCTGCGCCGCCATGCCGCCTTCCTGGGCGTCGAATTTCTGCTCGGCGCCGAGTCCCGCGAGCAGTACCAGGCCTGGCCGACCAGCGAATTTCTGGCCGAAACCTACCTGCACTACACCGCCTGCGGCTCGCGCCTGCGCGCTTTTCTGCACGAACGGCCGCAGCCGGAGGTCCGCGCCGCCTGGGCGCGCGTGTACGAAATCTTCCTCGATCGCTTCGGGGGTCTGGAGTATCTGTAGAATTGAATCCGGCTCCTTCCGGCGCAGGTGACCGTGCGGCGCGGAGCGAAGGTTTGAGGAAATTCGCGTGAGCATGGTCCTGCCCCACACAATCCGCCAGCGCGCCTTCCTCACCTGGGGCTTGCTCCTGTCGATGGCGATCTTCCTGGCCAGTTGCACCGCCGTGGTGGTGGTTGCGGTCGTTCATGCTTCGACGACGCCTGCCACGCACACGGCCGCCTCTGCGACCGACCAGCAGGTGGCGGCGTTGGAGAGCGCCGGGCGGCCCGACAGCCTCCTGCGCGTCTACATCGAATTCCAGCGGCAGCTCGACCGGCACCAGCAAGCCGGCGATACGCCCCAGCAGATCGAAACCTTCGAACAGACTTTCTGGGCCAGCCAACCAACCGCGGTCCTCGTCAAGCTGATCGCGCTCGCTGTGTTTGCGGGACTGCTGGGGCTGTTGGTGCTCGGCCTGTGCATCTACGGTCTGGTGCGCCTGGCGACCGGCCCGTCCCTGGCGCGCCGCTGGCAGCGCTGGCAGCGCGGCGTGGTTTCGCCCCTGCCGATGTGGATGCTCCTGGCCGTCGCGCTGGGCACCTTCGTCGCACTGATCCTCGTGCGGCAATTTCTGCCGGCCACGCCCGGCATGTACACCCTGCTGGGAACCTGGGAAGCCGCGCAGGCCCTGACCCTGGTGGTCCTGTTGGGCTTCGCGCGCCGCGACGGGCTGAAACCGGAGTTCGATTTCGGCTTCGGCCGCGCCCCCAAGCGCAGCACCGTCACCGCGCTGAAATACTACTTCGCGCTGCTGCCGCTGTTCTGGCTCCTGGCCCTGGTCGGCAAGACGACCTTCGTCGCGGTGGACAGCGCCGCCGGCTCGCCGTCCCTGCATGAGGAAGCCGGGCGGGTCAGCATCGAACAGTTGATGGGCCAGGGATCGCTGGGGCCGATCGTCCTCTTCGTCGCCGCCGTCATCCTGGCGCCGATCATGGAGGAACTGTTTTTCCGCGGCTTCCTGTACGGTGCGCTCCGGCGCTGGATGGGCGCGCCCGCGGCGGTGGTGCTCTCGGCCGCGATTTTTGCCTCCCTCCATCCCACCCCCAACCACCTGCCCATCTTTTTCCTCGGCATGTACCTGGCCTATAATTACGAAAAGTCCGGAAACCTGGGTTCCTCGATGGCCGTGCATCTGATGCACAACCTGATTCAAACCATTCTGATGGGGTTGGTGATGCTATGAGGACCACGGCGGCGTTCCTGTTCGGCCTGCTCGGCCTGCTCGGTCTGTTCAGCCAGAGCGGCTGCCTGCTCGACGATCCCAATGTGGTGCCGCCCGGCCCGCTGGACAATCCGCCGGCGCAGATCGCCATCCCGCCCGACGCCGCACCGCCCCCGCCCGCCTACGACCACCGCCTCGCCTGGGACTACGCGCGCCTGATGAACAAGGACGACGTGACCAGCCTGGCCGGCGAATCCGACCTCGACCGCGACGTGCGCGCCCTGCCCCTAAACAGCCCGCAGCGAGCGCAAACGGTGGACCTCCTGACGGCCGCCTGGTCGCACCGCCCGCCGCCCGCGGTCCATGTGCGAGCTGCCCTGGTGCGGCTGATCGCCAATCTTGCGCCCGCCGATCCGCGCACCACCCAGTTGCTGCTGAACGCCCTCGACGATCCGGCCATGGAGGTGCGCTTCCGCGCCGACAATCGGCTGAGCGATATCTACGGGACCGACGTGGAATTCGATCCGAACGAAACCGACCCGGCCAAGCGCAGCGCCGCCATCGCACGCTGGAAGGATGCCGTGGCCGTGAACCATCCGACCGCCACCGCAGTGGTGCCGTAAGCGCAGCCAGGCGACGGAAACTTATACGAATTCCAGTTAACACCACAACGCTACATTCGCGAACCGCCGCTCAAACCGCCATGGGCATAGGTGGCACGAGCCTATGGCCCGTGGCCAAAAAACCGCGGCAAAGCCGCAGTCCGCATCCCGTTTTTCTGCGGCTCGAACGAAACTCGCGTTGTAGTGTTAATCACTGCCGCCTGGTCATCAAGCGGATTCGGTCTCGGTTCCCAGGCCCAGCCTTACCCAGTTCCCTTCCGCCTTCCGTTTCTTGGCCCCCCCTCTCGATAAGCTGTGCCTTACCCACATCTGTCGCACATGACCCGGAAACCCCAACCGTCAGGTCGCCATCTTCGCGCCAACGGCGCGAGGGTTCAAAGCCAGGGATTGCCGGAGGTCCACCGCAGGCTACCCCTGGAAGCGGTCGCCAGACCGCCCCGCGCGGTCCAAAGCGCTGTCGCGCTTCCCACGTTTTTCCGCGCGATCCAAGGCGACCCCAGCATCTCCGTCGCATCATCGCGCGGAAACGCACCCGACCTGCACCGCACGCATCGTTTTCGATTCACTCCCCGCGACCCAAGGCCGGAACAGGCACGCATTTTCTGAGGTTCTTATTACACCCTTCCACATTTTTACAGGAAGTAAATTCTCGCATGATTATTGCGATTGCTCTATAGACGCCAAACGCAAGTTGGTAGACTGGGTACTTCCCGTTCTGTTGCCCGGCAGGTTGTTTCAGGCGCGTCGATGCACTGCGCCGGCTCGCTTCACGCCGGATCGGGCCGGGCCGACACCCATGAGGATGCAGCTTGATGGCTTCCGCTTCTGCCCGCGCGCCGCGCCGACCGCGCAATTCGCCCATGACGCCGCCGGCCGCGCCGGTCGCTCCCCTGCTCAAACCGATCTACCAGGCCGACCAGTTCGTCGCCCTCGCCCGGCGTTTCATGGAAATGCCCACCGCCCCCTACGGCGAACACCTCGTCGCCGCCGAAATCGGCCGCTTCGTCCAGGAACGCCCCGCTCTGGAACTCAGCGCCGACGCCCATGGCAACCTGCTGATCCGCTATGAAGGCCGCCACAAGGCCGCCGACCGCGCCGCCGGCCACTGGGTCCTCACCGCCCACCTCGATCACCCCGGCTTCCTGGTCCGCCGCAGCCTGTCCGGCTGCCGGGTCGAAATGGAATTCCTCGGCGGCGTGGCGCGCGAGTACTTCCCCGGCGCACCGATCGCCCTGTTCAACCTCGATCGCTCTGCGCGCCAGCGCCCCCTCAAGGCCGTCGTGCTGGAAGCCCGCATGGCCAAGGACGAACGCGGCCGTCGGCGTGTCAAAACGGTGATTGCCAAGCTGCGCCGCCCCTTGCCCGCCGCCACCCGCCTCGACGATCGCTGGATCGGCATGTGGGACCTCCCCACCTGCGAACGCCGCGGGGACACCCTGCGCGGCCGCGTGATGGACGACCTCGCCGCAGTCGTCTGCGCCCTGGCCGTCCTCGACACCTGCCACCGCCGCCGGCCCACCGTCCGCGTCGATCTGCTGCTCACCCGGGCCGAGGAAGTCGGCCTGTGCGGCATGATCGCCGCCACCCGCAGCCGCGCCCTCTCGAAATCGGCCAACTACCTGAACCTCGAATGTTCCAACTTCCGCGGCCGAGCCGAAATGGGCGCCGGACCCATCGTTCGCGTCGGCGACCTGATGACCGCCTTCGACCCCGGCGTCACCGGCGCCCTGATGGAAATCGCCCGCCCCAGCGTCGCCGCCGGCACCCTGGCGCTGCAGCGCAAACTGATGGACGGCGGCACCTGCGAAGCCACCGCCCTCTGCAACGAAGGCTACCGCGCCGGCGCGGTCTGCCTGGCGCTGAAAAACTATCACAACATGGGCGAGCGTAACAAAATCGCACCGGAATGCATCTCCATCCGTGACGCGCTGGGCCTGATTCACCTGTGCTGGCTCCTGATTCACGCCACCGGCGGCGCCGCCGGCGCCGTGCGAACTCAGAAATTGCGCGTGGCCCACATCCTCGATTTGAACGCCCGCGCCAGCGATGCCAGGCTGCGCAACAGCCGCTTCCTGCTGCGCTAGCCGCCGGCCGGCAGACGGCTGAAAAAGGCTGCGGCACGTGTTACGAGGGCTTGCTAGAATAGACCCTGGGTTTCGCATGGAGGACTGGCCTGATGCGCAAACGGCTCTTCGCATTGGCGGCGGCGCTGGCTGGTTTGGCGGCGAGCTGGTCCTGCGCCTCCACCCCGCCCCCCACCTCCACGCCGTCCCCGGCCTCCACGCCCGCCCCGGCCGGCGGACCGGACACGGTCGCAGCCGCCGGCAAGAACGATCCGCAACCGAGCCATCCGGCCTGGGCCGAGCACCTGCACGAACCCGACCTGACAAATTTTTGCCGCGTAAACGCGCACCTGTACCGCGGCGCGCAACCCGACGAGGCCGGCTTCAAACGCCTGCACGCCCTCGGCATCCGCACCGTCATCAATCTGCGCACCTTCCATTCGGATGACGATGAAGTCAAGGAAGCTGGCGTCGATGGCCAACTCCAGCTTGAACACATCTACTGCAAGACCTGGCATCCCGAACTCGAAGACATCCGCAAATTTCTGACCCTCGCCTGCGACCCCAAAAACCAACCGGTCTACGTCCACTGCCAGTTCGGCTCCGATCGCACCGGAACCATGTGCGCCGTCTACCGCATCGTCGTCCAGGGCTGGACCCGGGATCAGGCCATCGATGAAATGACCCACGGCGGCTACGGCTTCCATCCGATCTGGCAAAACCTCGTGGATTTCATCCACGACGATCTCGACGACCGCACCCTCGCCGAACTGCGCCAGGACGTGGCCCGCGTCGCCCAACCCTCCACGCCCGGAAAAGCCGACCCAAACGCCGCCCCGACTGCCCCGGCCGAGCCAACCGCCCCGACTGCCCCGGCCGCGCCAACCGCACCGGTCCCGCCGGCCCGTGCGGACGGCTCCCCGTAGAACAGGCATTGAACTTCACCCCGCTTCGCCGGACAATGAGACCTCGGGTCCGCTGACGGTTCGCATTTGGCCTTCAGTTGTTGCCCCGCCGTGCCGATACCATCCGCGCCGATTTTCCGCCCTGCCTGCTCCGGATGCCACCGCCGGGAGACCGCCTCCGCATGCCCGTCGATCCCAAGGAACTCCACCACGACTTCGTCGTCGAGACCTCCGAGCTCTTGCAACTGGCCGAAACCATCCTGCTGAATCTGGAAGTGTCCGGCGACCTCGACCCCGTCCACGCGCTCTTCCGTGCCGTGCACACCATCAAGGGCACCTCGGCCTTTCTGGGCTTCCAAGGCCTCTCCGAAGTCAGCCACGCGGTCGAAGCCATCCTCGACGGCTACCGTAGCAAACGCTTCGCGGTGAACCGGCCGACCATCGACCTGATGCTCCTGTACATTGACGCCGCCCGCGCTTTCCTGCAACTGCTGCAACTGTACGGGGCCGAGCGCGCCCTGCAGCAGGACTTCACCCGCCTGGCGGAAAAATTGCGCGCCACCGCCCGCGGCCTCGACCAGGCCGCCCTGCCACCCACCGCCGCGGCAACCGGCACCGGCGCGATCCCCCCGCCGCCCGGC
>JBOHNC010000477.1:0-3614 GCA_050730415.1 Planctomycetota bacterium | reverse complement strand
CTCTCGGCCCGAGCGGCCCCGGCGGACCCGGTGGAACAGGCAGCCCCGGCGGACCCTTCGGCAGCGGCAGCGGCAGCAGCGGCGCCGTGCCTTTTGGTGGCGCCCCCGCCTCCGCCCCCGCAGGCGCGCCGCAACCCTTCGGCGCCACCCAACAGCCCTACGGCGGCGCGGCCTCGCCCTTCGGCGCCACCCCGCAGCCCTTCGGCGCGCCCAGCGCCGAGAACTCCCCCTTTGGCATGAGCGGCGCCGCCGGCCAGCCCACCCCCGCCGGCTTCGGCCAGGCTTTCCAGCCAGCCACCCCGCCGCCGTCGCCCCAGGAACAATCCAGCCTCGGCCAGGCCTTCGAATTCGTCAAACGCAACATCCTCCAGGATCACGGCAAGCAGTACCCCATCTACATGGTCATTGGCCTGCCCGGCTCCGGCAAAACCACCTACCTCGCCATGCTCGGCGACATCCTCAAAATGAAGAACAACAAATATTTTTTCCCCTACGCCCGCATCGACACCCGCCGCGTCCTCGTCCAGGACTACGCCGAACAAGCCAACCGCGAACAGATCCGCGAACTGGCCGCCCGCATCCTCGACCTGCCCACCGACTACTCCGAGGAATTCTACGAAAAGTACATCAAAAAAATGTACTGGGCCGCCCAGACCCAGCCTGAAATCTCCACCGCCGGCGACGCCAAACCCTCCACCTACTTTCTGGTCGCCGACATCACCCGCGACAAATCCACCATCGCCAAAATCGTCACCGTCGAAACCTCCGGCGAAGACTTCGCCGCCGTCCTCGACATCATCCAGCGCGCCGACCTCGAAGCCGACCGCCTCACCCCCATGCAGCGCATCCTGCTCACCATGATGGACCTCTCCGAAGGCTACGTCATCCTGTTCTCCCCCGAGAACCCCACCGAAAACGACCGCCACTTCCAAAACCTGTTCAACATGATCAATACCTACATCGAGCCCCGCGCGCTGCAAGTCGTCATGAACCAAGCCCTCACCACCATGGCCGTCGACACCGCCGGCAAATCCGAACAGGCCGGACTCGGCCCCATCCTCGAACGCATCCGCCGCCTCGAACTGCTCAAGCAGCAGGTCACCGACCGCCGCAACGGCATGTACCGCGAATACGAAACCCGCCTGAAGGAACTCAACGAACGCCTCAAAGTCGCCGGCCTCGACGCCATCAGCAACGATGAATCCAAATTCCTCGACCACATCGCCGAAGTCATCAAAGGCATCTCCCCGACCCTCTACCAGCGCGCCTTCAGCCAAATGGAAAAAGCCGGCCACAGCCCCGGCGCCCTGCTCACCTTCTACCGCGGCATGATCAGCCACGCCCTGCTGGGCGAAAACGTCCTGCCCCGCATCGTGCTCGTCAACATTCCCGACCCCCCCGGCATCGACCCCACCGGCAGCCCCGACGCCCTCGCCCAGGCCGCCGCCACCATCACCGACGACCAGTGGGCCGCCATCATGATCCAGTTGCGCCAGAACTACTCGCTCAGCAAAAACTTCCACGTCCGCAAGCCCAGCAGCTTCAATCCCAAACGCGGCTACCAGCACATGCAAAATCTCAAACACATCTCGCTGGTCATCACCAAAAGCGACATGTTCCCGATCATCTACCCCCCGGCCATGTACGTCGACAGCAAGCTCATGAACTGCAAAAACTACCTGCGCATCACCGAAGACTACCTCAAACTGCTCGGCGGCAAACTCGCCTACTACAACACCTCGGTCACCGGCTATTCGTTTCTGCGCGACACGATGTTCTATCCCAGCAAGTGCAACACGCTCACGCCGATCAACGTGGTCGAACCGATCTTCGACATGCTGGGCATCACCAAGGACGAATAGGCGGCGCCCGCGGAGACCATCAGCGCCAACGGGGGGGAGGTGAAACGGCGTGCTTTCGATTCCGCTCGTCCACCACGTCTACTCCTCGGTGGGCGGCTACAAAACGGTCTACCAGACCCAGGATCCCGCCGCCCAGCGCCTGGACAAAGACCTCGTGTCCGCCGCCAACATCGCCTACAAGGGCGGCATGAGCGCCACCTTCCGCGGCTACCTCCGCTTTCAGTTGCCCGTCCCGCCCCTGCCCCACTCGGCCCGCCGCAGCTTCGGCCCCTGGCAGATGCCCCCCACCGTCGCGCTCGGCAACGGCCGCTGGTTCATCAAATCCTTCCCGATGGGCACCGACCACGTCGGCCGCCCGCGCGCCTGCGTCCATTCCATCGTGATCCTCCCCGAACGCATCCACCCGCCGCCGTACTGGCAGCCCGAGGCCCTGGCGCAGATGGAGGCCGCGCTCATCTCGAGCTACGACTTCCCCGCCGACAGCCTGTTCCTGCACGGCCGCGATTCCCTCCAAGGCCTGCGCGAACGCACCCACGACCAGATTCCCTGGCAGCCCCAGCGCCTGCTCGACCGCGCCGCCGGACTCGAATGGCTCGCCGCCGGCAACCTGCCCCCCGCCCTGGTCGGCCTGATCCTGCGGCTGCTTTTGTTTCCCGGCGCGCGCCTGTTTGTACTCGCCAGCGAAGAACACGCCCTGTTTCTCGCCCGCCAGCTCGAATGCTGCCTGCCCGGCGGCTACCGCCGCTGCGGCGGCCTGCTGCTCGGACCCCAGCAACGCTACCTCGTCCCGCCGCTCTTTCCGCCCAACCTGATTCAGATCGCCCGCCCCGCCGAATACTCCCCCGGCGAATGCCTGCTCGATCTCACCCAGACCCCGCCCCGCTGGGTCGGCCCCGAACCGCCCACCTCGCCGCTGGCCGGCCAGATTCTGGATTTCTTCAACCGCCGCGACCTCGCCGGCCTCCAGCGCTTCCTTCAGATGTGGGACCTGCTCGACGAATTCCCGCCCACCCCCGCCCGCCAGACCGGCGGCCTGGCCGCGCTGACCACCCTGAAATTGCTCACCCCCGAAAGCTTCCAACAGCCCGCGCCCGACTGGACCCGCAACCCCGCCGCCTGCGCCGCCGCGCTGCCGCTGCTCGTCCAAGCCGGCTGGCTCACCGCCCACGACGCCGCCTGGCACGCCGTCCGCACCGCCCTCGCCCGCCCCGAAATCAACTGCCCCGATGCCCTCCCCGAAATCGGCGTCTGGGAACGCTACATCGCACGCGTCCGCGCGCAGTCGGCCACCTTCGGCCTGCCCGGCCACACCGATCTGCCCCTCCCGCAGCCGCCGGCCATCCGCGCCATCGTCAAAGCCCTCGAAGCCCCCTCCCATTCCGGCATCCTCGCCGCCATGCTCGACAATTCCTGGATCGACGAAAGCAGCCACCGCATTCCCGTCGGCGCCGATCCGCTCGCCGACCCCACCGATCCCACCGCCGATCCCACCACCGCCCCCACCACCGCCCCGCCCGCCGCCGGCGCCCATCAGGCGCTCGAAGCCGCCGAACCCGCCAGCGATGCCTTCGACGTGGATGCCGAATTCGCCCTGCCGCCGCCGCTGACCTCGCCCTCGCCCCCGCTGCCGCCGTCGCTGGCCGGCAGCGAACCCGAAACCGTCCAGGAAGACTGGTCTTCCGCCGCCGCCGCTGCCGCCGCCCAGCGCCGCGCCGCCGAACCTCCCCGCGGCCCCGCCGCGCCCGCTGCCTC
>JBOHNC010000476.1:0-36453 GCA_050730415.1 Planctomycetota bacterium | reverse complement strand
GCCCCGGCGGGGGCAGCGGGGGCCGGCGTACCTGCGGCAGCCGGTGCGGGCGCAGCCGGAGCGGCGGGCTTGGCGGCGTCCACCACCGGTTTCGCGGGCGCGGCAGCCGGCGGCGGCGTGGCAGCGGCGGGCTTGTCGCCGGCGGGCGGCTGAGGCGGATTGTTCGGCGGTGTCTGGCTCATCGAGAAGCTCCCACCGCGGCGCTGACCTGCGACGAACCGGCGCTCCAGGCATGGATGCTCTGGCCGCCGTATTTCGAGCGGTGCTCGCGGCAATAATATTCGAATTCCTCGCGGAAACGCATAATGAACGCACCTACCGGCATCGCCGCCGAGTCGGCCAGCAGGCAGATCGTCGTCCCGGACATCTGCTGGGCGAGGTCCATCAGGAGGTTGATGTCCTCGGGACGACCTTCTCCGGCGTGGATGCGGTGGAGGATTTTCTCCAGCCACCCGCAGCCGACGCGGCAGGGAGTGCACTGACCGCAGGATTCGTGGTGGTAGAAACGGATCAGGTTGTACAGCGCGTTGACCATGCAGACCTCTTCGGTCATCACGATCACGCCGGCGCTGCCCAACAGCGAGCCGGCGTTTTTGATCGAGTCGAACTCCATCTGTACGTCCAGCGAGTCTTCCTTTTCCTTGCCCGACCAGTCCTTGTATTTGCCGTCGAATTTGAAGACCGGCATGGAACTGCCGCCGGGGATCACCGCCTTCAGGCGCTTGTCGCCGAGGATGCCGCCGCCGAATTTCTCGTCGTAGATCAGTTCCCGCAGCGTGATGTTCATCGGGTGTTCGTACAGCCCCGGCCGCTTGACGTGGCCGGACAGGCAGAAGACCTTCGGCCCCGGCGAAGCGGCCGGTCCGAGGGCCTTGTACCAGTCCACGCTGTTCTGGTACAGCAGCGACACGTTGCAGAGGGTTTCGACGTTGTTCACCACTGTGGGCGAACGGAAGGCGCCCTCGACCGCCGGAAACGGCGGCTTGATTTTCGGGTAGCCGCGGTCGCCTTCAAGCGCCGACAGCAGTCCGGTTTCCTCGCCGCAGATATACGCCCCCGCGCCGCGGTGCACGTTCAGGTCGAGCGAAAATTTTGAGCCCATGATGTTCTTGCCGAGATAGCCCTTTTCGTAGGCTTCGGCGACGGCATTTTCCAAAATCTGCGCTTCGACCACATACTCCCCGCGGATGAACACGTAGGCGTTGCGGCAGTTCACCGCGTAGGCGGCAATGATCATGCCTTCGATGAGCAGGTGCGGGGAAAAGGTGATGATCGCCCGGTCCTTGTAGGTCCCGGGTTCCGATTCGTCGGCGTTGCAGACGAGATATTTGGGCTTGGGCGAGGGGGGGACGAAGGACCATTTCAGCCCGGCCGCGAAACCCGCGCCGCCGCGGCCGCGAATGTTGGCCGACTTCACCAGGTTGATCACGTCGGCGGGGGCGCTGCTGAGGGCCTTGCGCGCACCGGCGTACCCGTTCTGCGTCAGATACACATCCAGCGTCCGGTTGGCCGGCTGGCGGTAATTGCGCAGCAGTTGGGGTTGAAAATTGCGGTCGATCATCGGGCGTTCAATCCTGTGCGGCCTGCGAAACGGGAGCGGCGGCGGTCATCCTGCGGGCGGCGCGGTGGGCGCCGAAGCGCCCGGCGCGCCGGGCGCGGCAGGCGCGGCAGGCGCGCTGGTCGGGGGGGGTGCGGCAATGGCGGCGGCCGTGAGGACCTCCCCGCACTGGCTGGGCGGGGTCGCCGGTGCGGCGCTGGCCTGCATCAGCCGCGGCGTCGGGTCCTTGCCCACCGGCTGCAGCGACGGGCCGGCGCTGGGCTTGACCGACAGTTCGTTGAGCGCCTTGCCGGCCTTGAGTTCCTTCACGATCGTCTTGACCTGGTCGGGGGTCAGATTTTCGAAGTAGTCGTCGTTGATCTGCATCACCGGCGCGTAGCCGCAGCCGCCCAGGCATTCGACCTTTTTCACGGTGAACAGGCCGTCGGTCGAGGTATTGCCCGGGCCGGGGTCGGCGTGGTGGTGGTCGTAGTGCAGGCCGGTGGCCTTTTCGAGCGCCTCATGGATCGCGCCGGCGCCACGCAGGGCGCAGGGCAGGGTCGAACAGGTCTGCATCAGGAAGCGCCCGCACTTGGGCCGGCGGTACTGGGTGTAGAACGTGAAAACGCCCCAAGCGTCGGAAGGATCGATCTGCAGCTGGTTGGCGATGTGCTCCAGCGCGTCGACCGACACACCGTCGCCTTTGTTTTGCTCGTACAGTTGCTGTTCGGCCAGCCGGATGGCCGGCAAAAGCACGGCTTGGCGGGTGGGATAGCGCCGCAGCAGCCAGTCGAATTCCTGCTGGTTTTCAGGCGTGAAGGTGAAGGCCATGGTGCGGTCATCCAAGCGCCGGAACAGTGGGCGGCAGTCGGGCTTTCGAGGCCCGGAACAGGGCTGGGCGCGCCACGCAAACCGTGACCGACGCCGTCTCACCCGGGCAAAGCTGTCATTTTGACGGCAAACGGCGGATTGAAAATCGCTGGAGCGGGTTTTTGGCAGGGGGCTCGAAGGGTGTTTCGAATGGGGGACTCCGCAATTTTGAGCCTTGGCCAGGTCCTGTATTGAGGTGGGTGGGCATGCAGCCAGGATGGCAGATTTCCTTCCATTTTTGCGCGCTGTGCAACTTTCCGGCGGCCGGGGAGTCTCAGAATGCGAGCCAAGCGCCTGCCGCAGTCGGCACGGAACTTTGGCGCCACCCCCGCCCGGCGCAGAAAAAGGATCAAGCCATGACTCCGCAGCCCCGCACCCGCCACGAATCCAGCCCCGAAAAACCGGTTTTCAGCAACCCGAGCTTCGCTCTGCATTCCATCCAGGTGGCCTCTCCCTGCACGGCCGATTGGGAGGCCATGCGCGGCGATGCACAGGCCCGCCACTGCGACCACTGCGACAAGCAGGTGTTCAACCTATCGGAGATGACCGAGGCAGACGCGCTGGAGTTGCTCCGAGAATACCAGGGCCACCTGTGCGTGCGGTTCTACCGGCGAGCCGACGGCACCATTTTGACGCAGGACTGCTCGGTGGGCGCGGCCGAACAACGGCGGGCGAAGCTGCACGCGGCCTGGGCGCGCACCGCGGCCACGGTGGCCGCCGCGGGCGTGTTTGCGCTGGGCGCGTTCGGCGCCGGATGCGCCTCCGCCACTTCGACGGAGCCTGCCGCGGACCCTCCCGTCAAGGCGGCGGCGACCGCCCAGCCCGCGCCGCGGCAAACACCGGCACTCATTGGTGCGCCGGAACCCACTCCCGCGCCGGTCGCGAATCCCAAACCCACGCCGTTAACTCCGGTGACGCTGCAGCCCACGCCGCCGGAAAAACGGTTGGAAATGGGCGATGTGGTGAGGCTGGCTCCCGTGCCGGTCGCAAACCCCACGCCGACTTCGCCAGCCCCGGTGAAGGTCCAGCCCGTGCCGCCGCAACCACGGGTGGTCATGGGCGCCATGCAGGCGGTCGCAATGCCCGTCGCAAACCCCCAGCCCGCGCCACCGGCGCCGGTGAAAACAAAATCGGCCGCGCCGACGGGTCAGTGGGAAACCGGCGGAGCCTGCCCCGCGCAGTAAATTCGAATTCATGATCGGGGGGTCCGACCGAATTGCGAATGCGCGTCAATGGCGCGATTCAGCGCCGGATCTGTTTGTGCAGGTCTTGCAGGCAGAAGACATCGGGGCTGTTCTTGAGCGTCGCTTCGAGGCCCAGCACGGCGGCCAGCGCGCCGGCCATGGTGGTGATGATCGGCAGGCCGTGGCGCACCGCGGCCGTGCGCACCTTGGTCTCGTCGTAGGCCTTGCCGCGCCCGGTCGGGGTGTTGATGATCAGGTCGATTTCGCCGTTGCGGACCATGTCGAGCATGTTCGGTTTGCCTTCGGAAATTTTGCCGATTTTTTCCGAGGCCACGCCGGCCTTTTCCAACTCCGCGTGGGTCCCGGCGGTCGAGACCAGGTCGTAGCCCATTTTCGCCAGGCGGCGGCCGAGGTCGGCGACCTGCGGCTTGTCCAAATGGTTGACCGACAGGAACACCTTCGCGCGCCGTTCGGGCATTTTCACCGCGTTCACCACCGGGCTGACGCGCGCGCGCGGCAGGCGGGTGCCGGCGGCAATCTGCGCCTTCATGAAGGCCGGTCCAAACTGCGGATCGACCGACATGACCTCGCCGGTGGATTTCATCTCCGGCCCCAGGGTGATGTCCTGGCCGGGGAACTTCACGAACGGGAAGACCGATTCCTTGATCGCGTAGAACGGCGGCGTGATTTCGGTGGCGATGCCCTGCTGTTTCAAGGACACGCCGCACATCACCTTGGTGGCGATTTTGGCGTAGGCGCGGCCGGTGGCTTTGGCCACGAATGGCACCGTTCGGGAGGCGCGCGGATTGACTTCCAGCACGTACACTTCGCCGTCCTGGACAGCGAACTGCACGTTCATCAGGCCGTTCACCTTGAGCGCCAACGCCAACGCGCGGGTCTGTTCCTTGAGCCGCTCGATGGTCGCCGGCTGCAGCGAATGGGGCGGCAGGCACATCGCGGCGTCGCCTGAATGCACCCCGGCCTGCTCGATGTGTTCCAGCACGCCGGCAACGACCACGTCGGTTCCGTCGCAGACGGCATCCACGTCGATTTCGTAGGCGTGGTCCAAAAACTTGTCGATCAGCACCGGCGCTTCGGGGAAGGCCTCGAAGGCCATCTTCAGGAAGCCTTCCAGCTCGTTTTCCTGGTGAACGATCACCATCGCCCGCCCGCCCAGCACGTAGCTCGGCCGCACCAGCACCGGCAGCCCGATGCGATGCGCCACGGCCACCGCGTCGGCCATGTTGGTGGCGGTTCCGCCGGGCGCCTGCTTCAGGTTCAAACGGTCCAGCAGCGCCGAAAACTGGTTGCGATCTTCGGCGGCCGCGATCGACTCCGGCGTCGTGCCGATGATCTTCACGCCCGCCGCCTTCAACCCGGCGGCCAGGTTCAGCGGCGTCTGCCCGCCGAACTGCACGATCACCCCGTCGGGCTGGACGGCGTCGTTGATGTGCAGGACGTCCTCGAGCGTCAGCGGCTCGAAGAACAGGATGTCGGAGGTGTCGTAGTCGGTCGAAACCGTTTCGGGGTTGGAATTCACCATGATCGCTTCATAGCCGAGTTCCTGCACGGCCATCGCGGCGTGCACGCAGCAGTAGTCGAACTCGATGCCCTGGCCGATCCGGTTGGGCCCGCCGCCGAGGATCATGATTTTTTTCTTGGGCGACAGAGCGAGATCGGTTTCGTCCTCGTAGGTCGAATAGTAGTAGGGCGTGAAGGCGGCGAATTCGGCCGCGCAGGTGTCCACCATCTTGTAGGCCGGCTTCACGCCCAACGCCGCGCGCCGTTCACGTACCTGCTTGTCGGTGGTGGCCAGGAGCCAGGCGATCTGACGGTCGCTGAAACCGTTTTCCTTGTAGCGCCGCATCGCCGCGGCGTCAATGGCGCCGAGGTCCTTCTGGGCGGCAATTTCATTTTCGAGGTCGTGCAGGTCCTTCAGGTTGCGGATGAACCAGGGGTCGATCCCGGTGATGGCGTGGATTTCCGCCTCGCTGAAACCGTTGCGCAGCGCGTGGCGGACGTAGAAAATCCGCGACGGCGCCGGCTTGCGCAGCTTGGCGGTGATTTCCTCCGGGGTCAGCGAGCCGTCCGGTTTGTCGCGCCCGTCGCCGCCGTAGCCGTCGCGCCGGATTTCCAGGCTGCGCATGGCCTTGTTGAAGCTTTCCTTGAAGGTCCGCCCGATCGCCATCGCCTCGCCGACGCTTTTCATCTGCGTGCCCAGGCGGTTGTCGGCGTCGGGGAATTTTTCGAAGGCAAACCGCGGCACCTTGGTCACCACGTAGTCGATGGTGGGTTCGAAGCAGGCCGGGGTCTTGCGGGTGATGTCGTTGGCGATTTCATCCAGCGTCAGGCCGACCGCCAGTTTGGCCGCGATCTTGGCGATCGGGAAGCCCGTCGCCTTCGACGCCAGCGCCGAACTGCGCGAGACGCGCGGGTTCATTTCGATCGCCACCATCCGGCCGTTCTGGGGATGGGTCGCGAACTGGATGTTCGACCCGCCGGTGGCCACGCCGATTTCGCGGATGATCGCGATCGACGCGTCGCGCATGCGCTGATATTCCTTGTCGGTCAGCGTTTGCGCCGGCGCCACGGTGATGCTGTCGCCGGTGTGCACGCCCATCGGGTCCAGGTTTTCGATCGAACAGACGATGATGACGTTGTCGGCGGTGTCGCGCATCACCTCGAGTTCGTATTCCTTCCACCCGGCGATGGATTCCTCGATGAGCACCTGCGAAATCGGGGAGGCGTCCAGGCCTTTTTGCGCGACCAGTTCGAACTCTTCGTCGGTCTCGACGATGCCCCCGCCGGTGCCGCCCAGCGTGTAGGCCGGCCGGATCACCAGGGGCAGGCCCAGTTGCTGACGCACCGCGCGCGCCTGCGCCATGGTGGTCACCGTCGCGCTGCGCAGCGTGTCCAGCCCGATTTTCTTCATCGCTTCGGCGAACAGTTGGCGGTCTTCGGCCTTGGCGATAGCTGCTTCGTTGGCGCCGATCATCTCGACCCCGTATTTTTCGAACACGCCGGCGTGGGCGAGTTCCATCGCAAGGTTCAGGCCGGTCTGGCCGCCGAGCGTCGGCAGGACCGCGTCGGGTTTTTCCTTGGCGATGATTTTGGCCACTACATCGACCTGCAACGGTTCGATGTAGGTGCGCTCGGCCATCTCCGGATCGGTCATGATGGTGGCGGGATTGGAATTGACGAGAATGGTGTCGTAGCCCAGCTCGCGGAGGGCTTTGCAGGCCTGCGTGCCGGAATAGTCGAATTCACAGGCCTGGCCGATGATGATCGGACCCGCGCCAATGATCAGAATCCGTTTGATATCCGTCCGTTGCGGCATTCGTGCAGTTCACCCGTTGAGTCCGGGAAGGCGTGCCGAAAAAGCCCGGCGCGCCGCCTGGATTTAAATTGCGTCGATGTTACGTCGGGTCGGTTTTTTGGCTACCCACTGGTTTGGAAAAACACGCGCGTTTCGCGCCCCCCGAAGGCTCCATCCAGCACGCGCCCACTGTGCGACCGAACCGTTCGGTGCCGTCCGGCACGGTTGGCGCGGCACCCACAGTCGCCTCTCAACTTTCACTTTTCGTCTTCGGTCGCCTCTCGCCTTTCACCTTTCGTCTTCGACGGAGTCTCGCAGTGCGTGGAAAACTCGACGACGAGAGTCGATCGTTAAAAGGCGACCGCATCAGACACCCTGCAAACCGGGAGCCCTTCCCCAGGCCTGTTCCCGACCCGGAGCAGGTGCGACCGAGAAATTGGCTTTGGCCGGAACGCGGCGTCCCGCCGGGGCGGTTCAGCGTTCGTTGCGTTCGGAGAAGGAGCTTTCGGGGTCACCGCAATAGTCCACCGAAGCCTGGAAGCGGCCGGCGCCGATCGCCTTGCCGCTGTTTTTCGTCACGAACAGCCGGACGGCCGCGCAGTTCTTGTAGTCCTTCATGGGCACGAAAATGAAGGTGCCGTTGAATTTGAATTCGGCGGAGCGAAATTCGGTGTCGCCGGGCAACATCACGCCCACCCGGGTCACGTCGTGGCCGCGCGCCACGCGGAACACCGCGTGCGGCAGGTGGCCGTAGACCACCTGGTCGTCGGCCTCGAGGTACTCCGACATGATGCCGGCGACATAGTCGTCGCCGACGGTGTAGAGCTTGGCGCGGGAGCCCTTCGGCACGCGCAATGGGTCCGGCTCGAAACACAGCACGCGGCGGCGGAACTGGCCGCACAAAGGCAGGTAGCGGTCGAACAGCGCCTTGTTCTCGGCGTAGGATTTATCGGCGTCGGCGGCGTATTTGGGGAAGCTGCCGTTGTAGACAGCGCGGCGCAGATTTTCGTCGATCGATTTTTCGTCCCGCGTCCACATGAAAAACAGCGGCTTGGCGACGCAGGCCCAGAAGAATTTCTCTTCGTGGACATCGCCGCTGCCTTCCAACAGCACGCCGTCGGACCAGCGCATCGAGCGGACGCTTTGGGGTTTGTTGGCGAAGGTCGCCATGTTGCGCTCGATCAGCAGCGGCTTGATGACCGCCTCGGCGCCGTCGTAGGAAAAGTTCATGCTGTAGGCGGGCTTGTTGTTGACCACGGTGATCCCGTCGTCGTGCGCGAAGTCGATTTCGAAGTGGCGGAAGCAGTCCAGAAAGAATCCGTTAAGCATCGGGTAGGTGTCGACGATTTTGCGGGCGCTTTCGATGGCAAATTGGCCGAACGACCAGCGCGGATCGGCGTTCATGTTGTGGGACATATGCCAGCCGGAGGGCTGCGGCGTGCCGTCTTCGTTGTGAGCGATCGAATCGGGCCAGCGTTTTTCCACCGTCGGGCGGAAGCCGTCGGTGTAGTTGAAATACCAGTACAGGCCCACGCCTGCATCGGCCAGCTTCTGCAAGCGCGCCTTGATGTCGCTGCGGTGGTGGCGGACGGATTTGAGCGGGATGCCGAGGTGCTCGGCGATCTGTTCGTCGCTGTGGTTGGCGTAGAAATCGACCACCTGCTGTTCGGTGCAGCCCTCTTTTTTGTGCAGGTGAAAGTAGCGTTCCTTGGCGTCGTTGGTGATCCAACTGTCCCGGCCGTCCTGGAAGTAGTCGCAGTAGTTTTCGAAGTGGCCGTGGACTTCGAGGGTCTTGATCTGGAAATCCTTGCAGCGCTGAATTTCGTCGGCGGTTTGCACGCCTTCGCAACTGAAGACGCCCTCGTATTTGTAGATGGTGTCGCTGGAAGGATCGAAGAATTCACGGTATTTGTTGTAGATCTTGCCCACGCCCGGCCGCCAGTCGCCGCCGTGGAACATCACCATCACTTTGGTGCTCATCGGCCGGTCGCCCACCAGCCCGACGTAGTAGTTCACCGCCTCCAGCACCGGCACGGTGCGGATGTCTTTTTTCATCGACCCCCAATTGAAGCATTTCTGACCATTTTCGAATTGGAACTTGGCCGCCGGCACCTGCGCGTCGATCGGTTCGAGCATCGTGAAACCGACATCCAGCGCGGGGTTGTAGTGCGACACTGCCGGCAGCACGATTTCCTTGTTGGACACATACGGAATCTGCACGTACATGTACTCGAACGACGACATGCCGTCGAAGGTGAATTCGCCCTGCCAGGCCGGCGCCCAGAACTCCCAGCCGGCGATCAGCGGCAGGAAGAAATAAAAACGCAGGCTGCGGTCGGCCACCGCCGCCGAATTTTTCACCGCGTAGATTTCCCAGTGTAGTGCGTCGGCTTCCAGGCGCAGCGTCACGTCGATCTTGAACGGCGCGCCGGCGAAGCGCTTGCTGAACCTGACCGCCGGGCCTTCCTGGCGCATTTTCGAGAGCGTGAACGGGTCGTTCAGATCGCTGTACCACTTTTCGTCTTTTTCGTCGTAGATCCGCAGGCCGCCGATGGTCGCGGGCAGGTTCTGGCGCACCTGCTTGAACAGGTCGAGGCCGGTTTTGTTCCAGGTCATCGTGCGGATGAACCCGGTGGATTGCTCGACGCCGATCGTGATGTCGTCGTTTTTCAGGGCGAACAGCGCGGTCGTTTCGAGCGGTTGCAATTGGACAGCAGGCATGGCGGGAATCCTTGGAAGGCGGGGGTGGTCGCGGGGGCGGCTGAGGAATCAAAATCCGCGCTTCGGCCGATCCGTCAACGGGCTTTTGGGAAATATCGAACCATTTCCGTGCCATTCGCAGCGGGCCGGGTTCCGGCTGACGCCGCCAACCGTCAGGCCTTGGAGGCGCTCGCCGCGGCGGCCGCGTCACGCGGGTCTTTCACCATCGCCACCAGCCAGATCAGGGCGAACAGCGAGGCCGCCAGCCCGGCCCAGTAGATGGGCCGGTGGCCGACCCAGTCGAGCGCCTGGCCGGCCGCCACGCCGGCGGCGCCTGCGAACAAGCCCACCACCACGTTGCTCGCCGTCACATGCACCGTCAGGCTGTCGTGCGGGCAGCTTTCGAAAATGAAATTGAATCCCGAGTACATCGAACCGAAGAACATCCCGCGCAGCGCAAAAATGGTCAGCACCCAGAAAATCACCCAGCCCGAGGTCAGTTGGGTGAACGGCACGAACAGGATCAGCGCGAAGGCCAGCACCATCCACAGCGTTCCCAGCGCCTTGCCCAGCTTGTGTCCGTGGCGGTCGCCGATCCGGCCGGCCGCCAGGCCGAACAAGGCCGTCATCACCGGCATCACCGCGCCGTACAACGTCACCGCGCCTTCGCTGAGGTTCCCGCCCTCGGGCAGCATGAAGTAGTAGCCGAAAAATCCCAGGCAGGAAATGGCCGCGTACTCCGCCACCCGGCCGATCAGGAAGCGGCGAAAATTCGGTTCGCTGAGAGACCAGCGGAATTTGGCGAAGATGTCCCGCCAGTCGCGGCGCACGCCTGAGGCCGGTATCGCGGGCGGCTCACGCACGAAAACAAAACACACCATGCTCAGGAAGACCAGCGCCGCCGCTGCATAGAAAAGAAGGCTGAAATTCAGCGGGTAGGGCAGCGGATGGTCGCGCAGCCAGCCGATGTACCGGCCGCCGATTGCTTCGCTCGCGAGGAAGGTGGCGGCGGCCGAACTGAGCGCCGAGAGCATCACCGCGTAGCTCAGCGACTGCCCGCGGTGCTTCACCGGAAACAGCGCCGCCAACCAGTGAAACCAGGTCGGCGCGATGAAGCCGATGGTCCCGCTGAACAGACCGAACCCCGCCAGCACGCCGGCCCGCACCAGCCAGCTCGGGAGCGCGCCCGAAAATTGGATCAGCAGCCCGGTGCCCGCGAGCAGCGGAAAGCAGGTGATCAGGTGGAACAGCACCAGGTCCCGTTTGTAGCGTTTGATTTCCGCCAGTAGGTACACGCCGAGCAGCCCGGGCAGCAGGAGTCCCAGCAATTCGACCGCGGTCAGGACGCCCTTTTCGAGATCGCTGGCGTGCAGTTTCACCAGCAGCGCCGGCATCACCGTCGCACTGGTGATGAACCCCGACAGCATCCCCCACAGGCCCTCGCCCAAAGCGTTGCAGATGCGGTTGTGATTCAGGTTGCGCGCAACGGAGGCCGCCACCGCCGCTTCGCGTGGGTCGGCGTCGGGTGCCTCGGCGTCGGGCACTCCGGCGGCGGCGCCGTTGCCGCCGGCCCGGGCCGCGGCGGGTCGGTGGGAATCGGGCGGAGGGAGTGCGGCGGAACGGGTGGACATGACGGCAATCTCGGCGAGGAGCGATTCAATCGGTAGCGCGGGCCCAACCGGACGGGTTTAGGGCCGTCACGCGCGGCGAAAATCGGCGGTGCGGAGGCTACTTCACCCGCCGGCCGTATTCCCGCTCCAGCGCGGCCAGTTCACGCTGGATGTCGTCCAACTCACGGTGCAGGTCCTGGACCTTGTCGAGGCTGCTGTAGAGCGTCGGGTCGGCGAATTGAGTCTGCAGCGCTTCCAGCCGCTCCTCGCGCTCCAGAATCCGCGCCTCCAGCTCCTCGGTTTTCATCCGTTCGATTTTGGCCTGCAGCTTGGTCGAAATCCCCGCCGCGCTGGCCGTTGCCGCCGTCGATCCCCGCCCGCCGCCGGCGTTCGGCCCGCCCGCCGCCGCGGCCGCACCTGTCCCGGAGCCGGCGCCGGTGCTTCTCGCGGATGCCGCGGGCCCCGCCGGTTGCACCGCCGAGGCTGCCGGCTTGCGCCGTGCCGCCTCGCGCGCTCGAAGCTGCGCTTCTTTCTGCGCCTCTTGCCGCAGCCGGCGTGCCTCCTGGTAGCCGCCGGTCGTCACCCGCCACGCGCCGTCCTCGATCCACAGAATGCGGTCGGCGATCAGGTCGAGCAGGTAGCGGTCGTGGCTCACCACGATCACCGATCCCTCGAAGGCCGTCAGCGCCAGCTCCACCGCCTCGCGGCTGGGCAGATCGAGGTGGTTGGTGGGTTCGTCGAGCACCAACATGTTGTCGCCTTCCATCAGCAACTTGGTCATCATCAGCCGCTTGCGCTCGCCGCCCGACAGCACGCTCACCGGCTTGTCGGCGCTGTCGCCGGAAAACAGCATCGCGCCCAGCATGTCGCGCAGCGGCTGGTCCGACACCTTGGGCCGGCAGGCGCGCAAAAACAGGAAGGGCGTCACGGTCGGATCGGGAAACACCTCGTCCTGAGACAACATGCCGCGCTTGATCGAGGCGCCCCACGCGGCCTCCCCGGCGTCCGGTTTCATCTCGCCGGTCAGGATGCGCAGAAGGGTCGATTTGCCCGCGCCGTTCGGCCCGACAATGCCCACCGTTTCTCCCGGTTCCATTTCCAAATTCAAGTCCGAAAACAATGTCCGACCGCCCAATTCCTTCGTCAGCCCGCGGATCGTCAGCACCTGCGTGCCCATGCGCGGACCGGCGGGCAGATCGAGCGCCATCAGCGCCGCGCGATCCTCCGGCCGCTGCATGCGCTCGATGCGGCTCAGCCGCGTCAGCCGCCCGCGCGCCTCCTTGGCCCGCTGCCCAGCTTTGTAGCGCCGCACGAAGGCGCTCTGGCGTTCGATGAAATCCTGCTGTTTTTCGTAGGCCGCCCGCGCCGCCTTGATGCGTTCGGCGCGCAGTTCCTTGGCCTTGGTGTAGGGCGCCGGGTAGGCGTACAGCCGTTTGCCTTCGATCTCCCAGGTCTCGGTCGTGACGTCGTCGAGAAACCGCCGGTCGTGCGAAATGAAGATCACCGCCGCCTTCGAGGCCAGGAAAAATTTCTCGAGAAACTCAATCCCCGCCAGGTCCAAATGGTTGGTCGGTTCGTCCAGCAGCCAGAGATCCGGTTCCTGGATGAGCAGCCGCGCCAGCGCGACCCGGTTGCGCTCCCCGCCCGACAGCGTGTCGACCTGCTGGTCGTGCCGCGCCATTGGCAGCCCCACGCCTTCCAGGACGATCCGCGCCTGCGCTTCCAGCTCGAATCCACCGGCCGTGTGCAATTGCTCCTCCAGCGCTTCCAAATCCTTCAGCGCCACCTCCATGGCTTCCGGCGACAGGTCCGGCGCGGCCAGACGGTCATGCACCACGGCCATGCGCGCTTCCAATTCCGCCAGCCGCGTCGCCGCCAGCACCGCCTGAAACACGGTCAGGCCCGGCGGGAACTTCGGGTCCTGCTCCATGGACGCGATGCGCAGTCCCTTCTGGCGATTGATCGAGCCTTCGATTTCGGCGGTCGGAATCTCCCCGGTCACGATCTTCAGGAAGGTCGTCTTGCCAGTGCCGTTCGCGCCGATCAGCCCGACGCGCGCGCCGTCGGACAGCGTGCAGTTCACCTGCTCGAAACACAGTTGCAGCCCGTAGCGCATGGTGAGGTTGGTAGCGGAAATCAGCGTCATCGACGGCTCTCGCGTGCCCGCGCGGCGGCGCAGGGCCACCGGCGAAAAACAATCGCTGCACGATACACGAGGATTCGAGCGCGTCCACCAAAACCTGCTGCCGCGGCTGCCGCCCCGTCCGCGCACCATCTGCGGCAGAGGGCCCTATAATCTTCTGCGCCGGGCAGGCTGCCAGACCCGTCCGTGGAGAGATCGCCGCCTTGACCCGTCCGCCCGATGCCCCCGCCCCTTCAGCCTCCAGCGCCTCCGGCAGCCTGTTCCAGCCGCCGGACTGGCCCGCGCTGCTGGCGCCCGAGGATCTGCCCGCGCCCGACCGTCTGCGGCCCGGCGAACGCTGGGTCGTCTTCGCCGCCGACATGCACCTCGACCCGGCCAAACCCGCGCGCACCGCGCGCTTCGCCGCCTTCACCGCGGCGCTGGCCAAGGTCGCCCGCGCCGGCGTTCCGGTGGAACTCCACGTCGTCGGCGATTTCCTCGAAGTCTGGAGCGAATCCCACCGCCGGCACCTGGCCAGGCACGCCGCCGAACTGGCGGCGCTGGATGCCGCGCACCAGGCCGGCATCGCGCTGCACCTGTACCACGGCAACCGCGATTTCACCTACGGCCGATACATGGTCGAACGCGTCGGCGCAATCATCCACCCCGACGCGCAGGTGGTGCAGCTGGGCGCCAAATCGGCCCACGTTTCGCACGGCGACCTGTTCTGCACCGGCGATGTGGGCTACCAGCGCTTCCGCAAATGGGTGCGCTCCCGGCCGGTCAAAGCGGCGCAGCGCGCGATGCCCTATTTCCTCTGGCAGCGAACCGTGGGTAAAATGCGCGCCGGCTCGAAAAAACACATCCAGACCACCGCCCAGGCCGGCCCGGGAAAGATGGACCTCCAGCCCGACGCGCTGAGCGCCATTTTCGAACAGGGCCACGATTTGATCGTCTGCGGCCATGTCCACCGGCCCGGCGTGCTGGGCGTCGAATGGCGGCCCGGCCGCGTGAATCCCGTCTACGTGGTCGGCGACTGGATCAAATCCCCCATGGTTGTTTTGTGGCGTGGATCGCCGCCGCAGGCCCAGCCGTAGCTGAGATCTACAGGCCCACGGCGGTATAGGCGGCCAGCCGTTCCCGCGCCAACTCGGCGCCGGTCTTCCCGGCCGGCCATGGCGGATGTCCTTCGACGCTGAAGTACTCGCGGTAGCCGTCCTCGATCAGCCAGCGGTAGGCCGCCAGGCTGGCCGCGTCGCTCGCGATCGTCTCAGGATTGGTGTGCACGTGGCACACGCGCGACCGCAGCGCCCGCGCCGCGTCCAGAAAACTTCCGATGCCATCCCGCAGCATCGGCGGTTCCAACTGCAGGTTCAGGTCGATCCGGTCGGAACCCACCTCGTCGAGAAACCGCCGGCAGCCTGCCACCGTGTCGACCAGCGACTGGCTGTGCGTCTCCAAACACAACCGCAGATCGGCGCTCTGCTCGCGGTTGAACCGGTCCAGCGCCGCCGCCACTTCGCGGAACCCCGCCACGTTGTAGGCCCAGTAGGCCGGTGGGCAGTCGATCGACGAGCACTCGCAGACGAATCCCACGAAGCAGCGCACCCGCGGTGTGCCCAGTTCCTGCGCGATGCGGAAACTCCGTTCGGCCGTCGCCAGCACCTCCTCGCGATTGGTCATCGCCAGATTGTAGTGGCCGATGTAGCTGCCCAGCACCGGGGTGGTCAGACCGGCCGAGCGGGTCGCCTGGCCGAGCACGCGGCGCTCGGTGGAAGTCAGTTTCTCCACCGAGGTGATCAGCCATTCAACGCCGTCGTAGCGGCGGGGCGCGCCATCCGGGCCGGCGACCTGCGCGCCGGCCATGTCGGCCAGCATTTCCAGCGCCGGGATGGGCGTGTTCTTGTATTGCAGCGTGCAGTAGGACAGATTCATCCAGCGGACCTCCCGGCCGGCGCGCTCGAAGGGGGTGTGCGGCGGCCGGAACTCATTGTGGCCGCCGCTGGCCCCCTCGCAAGGCGCGCCCGTCCCGCGCAACGCGACGCGGCGCGCCGCCGGCGTTGACGGCTCCCGGGCCCGGGAGTACCGTGGGGGCGAAGCGAGGATGCGCACGATGACCGCCAATGCCCCGGCGCTGGACGAACTGCTGGTCGCAATCCGCGCCTGCACCGCCTGCACGGCCGAGCTGCCGCTGGGCCCGCGGCCGGTTCTGCGCGCCGCCTCCAGCGCGCGGGTTCTGATCGTCGGTCAGGCCCCCGGCACGCGGGTTCACGCCACGGGGATTCCGTGGAACGACCCCAGCGGCGACCGCCTGCGCGATTGGATGGCGGTCGACCGCGAAACGTTTTACGACGAGCGCCGCTTCGCCATCGTCCCGATGGGCCTGTGCTATCCCGGGCGTGGGAAGTCGGGGGATCTGCCGCCGCGGCCCGAGTGCGCCGCACTCTGGTTCGAGCCGCTGCTGGCGCTGCTGCCGAATATCCGGCTGACGCTGCTATTGGGCCAGTACGCGCAAGCCTACTACTTGGGCAAGTCGCGAACCCGGCCGGGGGCTCGCACCCAGCGGACGCACGCCGTTCCGCAGGCAAAAGACACGCTCACCGCAACGGTCGCCGCCTGGCGCGAATACCTGCCGGCCTTCCTGCCCCTGCCCCACCCCAGCCCGCGCAACCGCCTGTGGCTTAAACGCAACAGCTGGTTCGAGCGCGAAACGGTGCCGGCGCTGCGCGGCGAACTGGCGCGGGCGCTCGGCGGCGGGAGCGCACCGTCTACTGCCCGAAGGCGAAGCTGAGATTCACCGACAGCTGGTTGGTGCCGGGCGGAACGCCGTCGGGCGGCCGCGAGTTGTAATCGAAGTTGTAGGCCACCCGCAGCGCAATGGCTTTGACCAGCTTCATCCGCAGCTCCCCCTGGTAGTGCAGGAAGTACTGCCCGCGGTCGGTGCGGTTGGTTTCGTCGAGCCCCGGCTGGTACTGAAAGGTGTTGTCGAAGTCCACGGTGTCGCTGACATGGAGGCGGTCCATGAGCGCGGCGCGTCCAAAATAGCCGGTGGTGGAACTGGTGGAATCCCGCTCGTCGATGCGGTCGAAACCGAATTCGAGGTCCAGCTTGTGGCTGCTGATCGGCGTGCCGAGCAGTTGCCCGAAAATGCCGTGTTCCTCGAAGGTGCCGATACCGATGCCCACCCCGTCGGTCCAGCGGTAGCGGACCTCGTTGATGTCATCGTGAAAAATTCCGCTTTTGGCGTAGCCGTACAGCAGGTTGGCAAGGTAGCGGGAGGCCTTCAGATCGGCGCCGGCATTGCTGGTGGTGGTGATCGAGTCGGTGCTGCCGTAGGCGGCGTTGCTTTCCAGACTGATCCGCCACAGCTCGTAGTCCGAACCGGTCAGCAGGTGTTCGGTGGCCAACTGGGTGCGCTGCGCGCCCTGCACTTGGACGTAGCCGAGGTCGAGCTGGATGTAAAACGGGCGCTGGTCGTAGACGGTGCCCCACGTCGAGACATATTTGTGGAAGACATCCGGGTAGATTTTGAAGCGGTCCGGCGGATACAGGCCAAGCACCCGCGATTCCGGCGCCAGCATCTGGCTGTCGTCGTCGAGGCAGAAATAATACCGGGTGTCGCGCAGAATCTGTTGCGTGGCGACGATCGGCAGCGCGCCGCCTTTCATCTGTACTTCGCAGCGTTCGTTGGATTCGAAGCCGCTGACTTCATCCAGGTTGAAGTCGATGCGCCGCGGTCCGTCGTAGCCGTACAGGTGATGCTGGAAAACCATCAGGCGGGTGACCCGCAGGTCGGGCATCATGAAAAACCGGACATGAGCCTGCCCGGGCGGCAGATCGGCCGGAACGATCGGCGGCGGCGGCGGTGCGGACGGAGGTGCGGGCGCGGGCGCGGCGCCGGCCTGAGGCCCCGGTGCGGGCTTGGGTGCCGGCGTTGCATCGGGCGCGGGCGCGGGCGCGGGCGCGGGTGACTCGCCAGCTCCCAGCCGGCTCAAGCTGAGCGTGAGCGCGGCCAACAGACAACCCAGCGTTGCAGTCCGAGCGACCGCAAACGGGCGAAAACACAGGCTCGACATGGCAATCCCTTCGATGGCATGAACAGGGCGATGCAATCGGGGGCGATTGTAGGGAGCCGCCTGCGGGACGCAACCGTCCGTACGGCAGTTTGCGGCAGTTTCAGATGCACGCGCGGGCGCAGCTGCCGCACACTCCGCGCGGCGATTCGATCCACCGGTGCGGCAGGGTACTCGGTTGGTACGGTGCTCAGGGTTTGATGAAATACCCTGTCGCCAGCGTCGCGGAATTCTCGTTGTAGCCACCGTAGAAAAAGATGCTGGTCCCGTATTTGTAGGCCGCGATATTGCCGGCCCGCCGCAGGACGAATGGCACGGTGTAGCTGCTGGAACTGGTGATCAACGTCCCCAACCCGCTGGTCTGGTGGTAGAGGTAAATGGTATAGGGCCGGTTCAGGATGTTGGTGCTGCCCGCAATGATCCCGGAGCCGCCCCAGATGAGCACGTCGCCGACCGAAGTCGGCACGTTGGTCGGCGCGGTCAGGTAGCAGTTGCGCTGGTCGGGCGTGTAGGCCGTCGCGGTCCCGGTCGCACCCAGCGCGTAAGCGCTCCACGGCGTCGCGCTGTTCGTCCCCGTCAAATGGATGTCGTCGATGTTCCAGCCGGGCAGATTGTAGGTCCCCACAATGTCCGAGCCCAGCGTCCAGCGAATCATGACGTTGGGTTGGTTATCGGCGTAGGCGCTGATGTTGATGGTCTGCGTGGTCCATGACGTGTCATAGGTTTCGCCGGCGTTGTTCTGCCAGACCGTGGTCCAGGAGCCGCCGCCATTGTTGCTCACGTCGATGGTGGCATAGAGGTAGGGTTGGTAGTCGAGCTGGGCGTAGCGGCGGAACACGAGGTTGACGTTGGACCGGTTGGTGCAGTTGATCGAAGCGCTGCGCACAAAGTCCGTGCCGCTCAATGGATACGGATAGTCGCCGCTGTTGACCGATCCGTCGAGGTTGGTACCGATGAAGTTGGTGCCGGTCGCCCCGTTGGCCGGCACATATCCGTTCACACCGGCGCCGTAAGTCCACTCCGCGCCGTAGGTGTTGTTGATGACCCAGCCAGGAGGCAGCGTGGTGGAGTTGAAATCTTCGGCGTAGAACGTCCCGTTCGATTCGTTCCGCAGGTCAAGGTAGGCTAAATTGGTCAGCAGCCCGGAGGTGTTGTTGTACCCGCCGCAGACCAGCCAGCCGTTGTTGTCGTAGGACCCCGTCGAATAGTTGTAAATCAACTCGACGCCATGGCC
Source organism: Planctomycetota bacterium (assembly GCA_050730415.1). Taxonomy (GTDB): domain Bacteria; phylum Planctomycetota; class SZUA-567; order H5-PLA8; family JBOHNC01; genus JBOHNC01. The sequence continues at coordinate 17,807 of JBOHNC010000476.1, read as the reverse complement.
GGTGTTCTGCATGCTCTCGCGCACGCTGGGTGCGTTGGCCGCATTCACGGTGTACCAGGTGCCGGTCGGGATTTCGTAGTAGGCCGTGTCGTTGGTGTCGGTGCCGAGGGTGTTCTCGCCGCCGAAGACCACCAGCCGTCTAGGCAGTTGGACCGTCCCCCCTGTACTGGAAGCGTCGGCGCCGGCCTGCAAATACTGCAGCGTGGTCGACGTGGGCGCATTCGCGACGGTGAAAACCTGCGTCGGGGTGCTGTTGAAGGAGTTGTCGGTCACGCCGATGACGGTCACGCGCTGCCCGGGCAGGAAGAAATGCGGCGCCGAGGTCGTCAGCGTCACCAACCCGCCGGTCCGGTTGATGCTGGTGATGGTCTTCGAAGTCTGCTGGAAAAGGGTCGCCATCGGATGGTTGCGCGCGTTCACCATCGAGCCGCTGCCCATCGCCGACCATGTGTTGGAACTGGGGTTGAACCAGTAGGCCGTCGCGGTGGCCGTCGCCGAGGAGGTCTCGCCGCCCAAAAATCCGACCTGGCCGTTCCCTGCGTCAAAGACGCAGGCGCCCGACTCGGACGGGCCGAACGGCGCCGGAGCCATCGCCGCCCAGGTGTTGGTGCTCGGATTAAACATGAAGCCCTGGTTCTGGATCCCGACGCCGCTGTTTTGGCCGCCCCAGATCAGGAAGGTGTTGTTGTACGAGCAGGAGTAGAAATTGTCGATGTACTCACCGTTCCACGCCGCCGGCACCGCCAACTGGGTCCAGGTACCGGTCAGCGTGTTGAACTGCCAGAAGTCGCAGGGATACGGCGATGTATCGTGATCGCCGATAAACAGGTAGTACGAAGAAGTGGTATCGCTCCAGAACAGGTTGTAGTTCGCCATAATTTCGGGAGCGTAAGGCGCCCCCGGTGCGGTGGTGGAGGCCGGCAACTGGTGCGCATGGGTGTAGTTCTTGGAGTAAATGCCGCCGCTGTTGTAATTCAGGCCGGCGTCGTTGTTGCCGCCCCAGACCATCAGGTAGGAGCCGCTGGAATTGTAGGCCGCCGTTGAATATTTACGTGCCGCCGGCGCGTTGAGGGGCGTCATCTCGGTCCAGGCGTTGGTCGAAAGCGTCCAGCGATAACCATGCGAGGTCGACGCGTACGGGTAGGTGGAGATATTCTCGCCGCTCCATACGTCCAGATTGCCCGAGTTCGTGTCCATGGCCGCGCAGGGCAATTCCAGCGCCTGCGGCGCACCGATCGTCGACATCTGCGTCCACCCCGCGCCGATGTTCAGCAGGTTCAGGTACGCGCCGGTGTTCGTCCAGCCGCCGACGCTGCTGTATCCGCCGTACACCACCAGGTACTGACCATAAGTAAAGACCTGCGCCTCTTCCCGCGGTGATGGCGGGTTGGTTGCGACGATCTGCACAAACCCATTGGTGGTGTCGAAGGAATACAGGTCGTTCATAAGACCGCTGTTGCCATACCCGCCGAAAATGTAGGCTTTGCCGTTGTAATACGCCGATCCCGCATAGTAGCGTCCCGAGGGCGTCACGCCCACCGCCGGCAGTGCCGACCAGGTGTTTGCAGAGGCGTTGTACACCCCGCCGGTACTCAGGTACCCGCCCGATCCGTACCCACCCCAGCACAGCACGTTGTAGGCGCTCGAACCGCCGCACACGCAGAAGATCGGCAGATAGCGCGGCGCCGGTTCCGACCCACCGGAGGGAATCGCCTGCCAGTTGTTCAAACTGAAGGTGTACTGTCCCCCGGCGGCGGTGTAGCCGACGTTGCTGTACCCTCCCCACACCGCCTCGTACACGCCGTACAGGCTGGTGTGGCCGCAATAATAGCGCGGGGTCGGTTCGTTGACCGTGGTGGTCGATGTCCAGGTGTCGCTGGGCACATCGTACATCGCGGCGTCGCTCAGGTAGGACCCGTTGTTGTAGCCGCCGAACACGAAAAACCGGCCGGCGTCGGCCGCGTCCAGCGCGTGCAGGTAGCGCGGGCCCGGCGCACCTGCCTGGTTGGTCGCCTGGATCCACTGACTGTCGTCGGCGTACAGGTTCAACGTCACGTTGTTGTTGGAGACCGGAATCGTCTCGGTGGTCTCGTCGTTGGCCGAATCCCACACGTCGTAGAACTGTTTGTAGTACGACGTCGTATAGGTGCCGTCCAGGACCTTGAAGGAACCGGAATTGCCCGAGGTATAAATCCCCGTCGGGATCGGCACCTGGCTCTGGAACAGCGCGAAGCCCGAGAGGTTGATCTGGTAGCCCGATACGCTCACCGGCCCCTCTTTCAGCGAATGGCTGATCGTGTTGGAGTGCGGAATAAAGAACGGCAGATTGCTGTCGGCGCGGATCAACAGGTAGTCGTTGGAAATGATGCGCCCCTTGGCCGTGAACGATTCCGTGGCCGGCGATGCCACGGTCCAGTTGTTGTATGCGTAGGAGGTCAATGCCGGCGCACCGGTCACCGTGTTCCAGCTGGTTCCGCCGTCGAGCGACAGTTGCAGCGTGACCGTTCCCGATACCGTGGAACCGACCCCGCGCGTCCACGACCAGTTTTCGCTGAAGCCCAGCGGCCAGACGTCGGACAGGTTCTGGTTCGCGTTGCCGGTCGGATGCGTCAGCGTCAACTGGCCCTGGTCGATGTTGAACGCGCCGTAGAAATTCGTGGTGGCGCTGCCCTGAATGTTGCTCGCCAGCGGCCCCACCGTGATCGACGGGTTGGACAGGGTCTGGGTGTCGCGGAAGAACATCCCGGTGTAGCTCGGGGTGATGGTGTAGATGCCACCCTCGCGGAAGCCGGACTGAATGTAATACCCCGAAGCATCGGTGGTGACCGACGACAGCACATTCGGCCCGCCAAAGGAGACCGTCACGCCGGCCAGGCCGTTGATGTCGTTGCGCCGCACATACCCGTCGATGGTGTAGGTGTGCAGCACGGTGAACCCGACCGTTGTGTTGGTCGGCTCGCCGCTCCAGGTGTCAACCGGGTAAAACTTCAGCAGCGCCGTCGGGCTGCCCGCGGTGGTCTGCAGGGAGGTGGGCGTCCACAGCGTCGTGTCGGTGTTCCCGGTCAAAATCCAGGTCCGCAAATTGGTCCAGGTCAGGCCGTTGTCGATCGACACGTCGAGCTTGGCATCAAAGCCGATGAGGTTGCTGGAATTGAGCGTTCGGATGGTCACCTGCTCGCCGACGTACTGCGTTTCGCCGCCGGGCGTCAGGATGGTCATGTAGGCGGAACCGTCCGGGGTGCCCAGGAAGGTCGGGTCGCTGAACGTGTGATTCTCGCCGCTGGTCAGCGTGTAGCTGATGGAACTGGGCGAGAAATTCATGTTCTGCTTGCTCGGCGTAATCGTCACCTGGCCGGGCAGGAAGCCGGTCTGGGTGAACTTCCCGCTGGCATCGGTGTTGGTGTTGTTGACATAGTAGTTGCCACCGTTGGTGCTGTAGTTGAGGCTGACCTGCGCGATCGCCGAATGCACTGTCGGCGTCCGCACATAGCCGGTCACCGTCGCGGTGTTGTTGTTGACCGTCAGGCTGTCGGAGTACGCCACGACCGACGGATATTCGAGGTCGGTGACGCGCACCACCACCGCCGCCGCCGGCAGCGGCACCGTCCACTGCAACAGGTTGGTGCCGTCGACCACCGCCAGATCGGTGGGATCGCCCGACACCAGCGTCACCGGGAAATAGGTGGCCCCGCCGTCGGTGGTGTACTCGATCTTCACGTGGGTCCCGGTCAGGTTGGCCGAGAAAAACACCAGCGTGTCGTTATTGGCCGGATACAGCACCGTGCCGGCCGTCGGATATACGAACGCCAGGTTCGCTCCCTTTGGCTGGTAGGAGAAGTTCACGTTGGGCACGGCCCCGGATGAAACCGTGACCACCCGGAAGGCCGGCACAAAATTGTAGGTGGTGGAGGTGGGTTCGACGGTGTAGCTGCCCGGCGGGAATCCAACCTGCGACCAGGTACCGTCGGTGAGACTGACATTGACCGAACCGACCGAGGCCGCCGCGCTGGAGAAGGTAATGCTGTGCGCCGGCGCGACGGTCAGCGGCGTGCCGGTCGGGATCGGCTGGCCGTTGTTGGTGACCACCCCCGACATCGAGAACGTCTGCTGCACCGACAGCGAACTCACCGTCGTGCGGACCAGCGGGCTGGTGAATTGAACGCTGGTGGCGCGGATCGACACAAGGTTCGTCAGGGTGCTGTTGGGCGGCGTCCAGGACAGCGTCGGCTGCGTGCCGTCGGCCGACACCGTCGGCGTGGACAGCACCGACCAGGTGGAACCCCCGTCGGTCGATACCTCGAATTCGACGCCGGTGTTGAGCAGCGATGCCGTCGAAAACGCGATCGTGCACGGCACACCGCCCAGCAAGGTATTGCCGGCCAGCGGCGACGTGATCGAAATGCTGGCCGACACCGGCTGCGCCAGAATCTGCCCGGCCGTCGTATTGGCTCCCGAGACCGTCGGCGACTGCGTGCCCGGCGTGAAGCTCCAGGCGGCCGACACCGGCGTCACCGTATAGCTGCCGTTGGAGGCGTCGGTGATCTGGTATTTTCCGGTCGAATCCGTCGTGACCGTTTCGGTGTTGAGCGGCCCGGTCAGGTACACGGTGATGCCCGACACCCCGGCGCCTGCGAGAGTCTTGTCGTTGATATGCCCCGACAGGGTGTAGGTCGGCACCACGGTGAAAGAGGAGGCGTCGCCGTCAAGCACCTGCGGGCTGGTGTAATTGGTGCTGCGCACGCGGATCCGGTAGGTGGTCAGCGGTGTCGCCGGCGTCGTCCACGCGTAGGTCTGCTGGCCGTCGGCCGCGATGGTCTGCGTCGTGATCAATGACCAGGTCGTGCCGTCGTCGTTGGATAGCTCGATCGCCACGTCGCTGTTGACCAGATTGAAGGCGTTGTACACGATGTTCTGCGCCACGCCCGGCAGGTACTGCGACCCCGCCGTGGGTTGGGTGAGCGACAACGAGGCGCCCGAAGGCTGCGCCAGCAGGTCCGGCGCCGCCACATTCGCGCCGCTGACCGTGACCGACAGACTCGACGGCGAGAAAAAATAGTTCGTGTTGTTCGGGTCGATGGTGGTGGTCCCGTCCACCGTCTGGATGGCGTAATTTCCGCTGCTGTCGGTGGAGACCGTTCCGCTGCTCAGCGGCCCGTAGTAATTCAGTTGAATCGTGTGCGTGGGCGAGGCCAGCGGCGTGTGCGAGTCGTCGTTCAGCAACACCCGGCCGGTGATGTTGTGGACCGCTTCGACCTGCAGGTCAATCGCATTTTCCGCCTGAATCACGGGATTGGTGAACTGATTGCTGGTGATCCGCACCCGGTAGGCGCCCGGGGTCGCCGGCGTCGTCCAGGCCTTTTGGTACAGCCCGTTGGTGGTGATCGAGAAGCTCGGGTCAACGGTGGAAACCACCGTGGCGCCCTGCACGATCTCGATTTTGACCGTGGTGTTGCTCAGGTTGAAGGCGTAGAACTTGATGTCGTCGCTGGAATCGTTCGGCAGCAGGTCGGCGCCGTCGCCGGGCGAGCCGATACCCAGCGATGCGCCCGCCGGCTGCGCGCTGAAGCTCGGCGCCACCAGCGCGCCGCTGGATACCGTCACCACCTGGTTGCTGGGCGTGAAAATATAGCCGGCCAGCGTGGGCGTCAGCGTGTAGGTGCCGTTGGGCACGTTCGTGGCCGCGGTGGTGGTCGAGTACAGCCCATTCACGTCGGTGGTCACCGTCGCGGTGTACAGCGAGCCGGTCAGCGTCACCGAGACCCCCTGAATGCCGGGGTTTCCGATCGCCGCACTGAAAACGCTCCCGGAGACCACGTAGGTGTTCAGAATCGTGAAATTGGCCGCGTTCCCCCCCGTCACGCTGGGGTAGCCCAGGTCGGTGATCCGGATTTTGGCCTGCGCCGTCGCGGTGGCCGGCGTCGTCCATGCCTGGGTCTGCGCGCCGTCGGTGGAGATGAGCTTGGAGGCGGTGATCGTCGACCAGCTCGTCCCGTTGTTCGACGAATACTCGATTTTCACGCTGGTCCCCGCCAGGCTGACCGTCGTGAAGCCGATGGTCACCGCCGTGTTGGGCAGGTACTGCGCGCCGTCGAAGGGATTGGTGAGCACGATCGCGGCGGCGGCCGGCTGCGCCGTGAAGTTCAGGCTGGCGACATTCGCGCCCGCCACCGGCTGGGTGGTTTGCGAGGGGCTGAAAATCCAGCCGGCCAGCGACGGCGTGATGGTGAAGGTCTGGCCGGTTTCAAATCCGTTCTGCGCCCAGGCGCCGCCAGCCGGGGTTGTCACCGAGCCCGGCGCCTTCGGCCCGCTGAAACTCAGCACCACGTTCTGCAAGCCCCCCGTCGCCGAGGTGATCGAACCGGAGAACTGGTAGGTCTGAATCACCGACCAGTTTCCGAAACTGGTGGTGGTGATCGTGGCGTAGGCCAGCGAGGTGATTTTGATCTTGCCCTGCGTGGTCGGGCTCCCCGGCGCCGTCCAGCTCACGCTTTGCGGGCCGTCGGTCGCGATCGCCGTCGAGGCACTCACCGTCGTCCACGTAGTCCCCCCGTCCACCGATTGCTCGATCTTCACGTTGGTCCCCGCCAGCGACGAGGTGTTGAACTGGATCGAACTGCTTTCCGACGGCAGGAAGGTGTTCCCCGCCACCGGGCTGAGCACCGTGATCGCGGCGTCGGCCGGCTGGGCCGTGAAATTCACTCCCGTCTGGTTCGCGCCCGAGAAGGTCACCGACCGGTTGGCCGGCAGGAAGGTGTAGCCCGACAGGACCGGCGTCACCGTGAAGGTCTGACTGTCCTGGAAGCCGGTCTGACTGTAGTTCGGCGCTCCGCTGGTGCTGGTGACCGCCGCCGGCGCGTTGGAGCCCGTGAACTGCAGCGACACCCCCGCCAGCGCCACGCCCGCCTGGGTGACGTTCCCTGTCAGCGTCCAGGTGGCCGAAACCGACCAGGCGTTGACGTTCCCCCCGATCACCCCGGGGTAGGCCACCGAGGCGATCCGAATCTTGTAGTTGCTCCCGGCCGTCGCTGGAATGGTATAGGCCAGGCTCTGCGCGCCGTCGGCGACGATGGACATCCCCGTGCCGCCCGGCACCGCGCTCCAGCTTGTCCCGCCGTTGCTCGATTGCTGCACATTGACCTGCGTGCCTGCCAGCGCGTTGGTCGTGAAGGCGATGTTGGTCACCGTCCCGGGGTAATTGATCGAGCCGTCGGACGGCGAATTGATCTGGATGCTCGCGGCAATCGGCTGCGCGATGAAGGTCGGCACCACCGCGTCCGCACCGCTGATCGAGAAGGTGCTCGATGCCGGCGAGAAATTGTAGTTCGGGTCCGACGGCGTCACCGTGAAGCTCGCCCCGTCGCGGAAGCCCGACTGCGACCAGTTGCTGCTGCCCGACGAAGTCGAGGTCACCGTCCCCGGCGCCACCGGACCGCTGAAGGTCATCGTCACGCCGGAGAGCGCGGCGGAGTTCAACGTCACCGCGCCGGTGGCGTTGTACAACGCCACCACCGAGAAATCGGCGCTGTTCGTCGACGACAGCACGTAGCTCAGGCTGCTCACCCGGACCCGCGCGTGCAGCGTGCCCGTGCTCGGCGCCGTCCACGAATAATTGTTGGTCCCGTCCGCGGTGACCGGCACGCTCGCCGCAATGTCGCTCCAGGTCGAGCCGCTGTCGCTGGAATATTCGATGTGGACGTTGGTGCCCGCCAATCCCGAAGTGAAAAACGAGAGGTTGGTGCTCAGACCCGCCAGCACCTCCGAGCCGTTGGCCGGCGTGATCAGACTGACCGCCGTGCCCGAGGGCGTCACGTCGAAATTGATGCCGCTGACGTCCGCGCCATTCACGGTCTCCTGCAAACTGGCCGGGCTGAAGATGAAACCGGTTGCCGCCGGCACCACCGAGAAATCGGCCAGATCGCGGAACCCCGACTGCGTCCAGTTGCCGCTCGAATCGGTCACCACCGACGGCGGCGCGTTCGGACCGCTGAAGGTCATCGTCACGTTGGGCACCGGATTGCCCGTGCCCGAGTTCGTCACATTGCCGGAGAGCGTGAAAGTATTCAGCACCGTGAAGTTGCCCGCGTTCACCGAACTCACCCCCGGAAACTGCGTGCTGGTGATGCGGATTTTATAGTTCGCCCCGGGGACCGTCGGCGTCCAGCTCTGCGACTGGCTGCCGTCGGCGGTGATGCTGAGCGCCGAATTGATCGTGGTCCAGGTCGTGCCGTTGTCGCTGCTGTACTCCACCTTGGCGGTCGTGGAATTGAACGGCGCCACCGCCAGTTGGTTGGTCGAAAACAGGATCGTCAGCGGCTGGTTGGGAATCACCTGCGCCGTGTCGTTGGGATACACCAGCGTCAGGGTGGCTCCGGCCGGCTGCGCCGTGAAGTTCACCCCGGTGACTGCGCCGCTCGCCACCGTCTCCGGCAAACTGGAGGGACTGAACACGTACCCGGCCAGCGACGGCGTCACCGTGTAGCTGCCGTTGGGGAAGTTGCTCTGCGAAAACGCGCCGCCCGCGCCGGTGGTCACGGCCGCCGGCGCATTGACGCCGCTGAAGGACATCGTCACCCCCGTCAGACCCACGCCGGCCACCGTGACCGTGCCGCTGACGGGATAGGTGTTCAACACCGTGAAATCGGCCGCATTCCCGCCGGTGACCGTTGGAAATGCATTCGAGGTCAGCTTGATCAGCCCCTGCGTGGTGGCCGTGGTGAAGGTATTGGCATAGGTGTGCGTGCCGTCGCTGGCGATGGCAAAGGTTCCCGACAGCGTGGTCCAGGTCCCGCCGTTGTCCGCGGAATATTCGATCTTCACATCGGTCCCCGCCAGCCCGGCGGTGTTGAAAATCACGTTGGTCGACACGTTCGGCACCACACTCGAACCGTCCGCCGGCGAAATCAGCGCAATCGAGGCATTCGACGGCTGGGCCACGAACGCCGTCAGCGCCACGTCGGCGGTCGTGACGTTGAAGCTCTGCGAGGGCGGCGTGAAAATGTAGCCCGCCAGCGACGGCGTCACGGTGAAGGCGCCGTTCCGGAAGGCCGTCTGGCTGAAGGCGCCGGTCACGTCGCTCGACACCGCCGCCGGCACGTTGGGCCCGCTGAAGGTGAAGGTGACATTCTGCAACGCCGCTCCGTTCAGCGTCACGCTGCCGGTGACCTTGAAGGTCTGCAGGATCGTGAAATCGCCGCTGTTCTTGTCGCCCGTGGTCGGGTACGGAACCGAGGTCACCCGGATTTTCGCCGTCGTCGAATTCACCGCCGGCACATTCCAGGTGTAGGTCTGCGGGCCGTCGGTCGTGATCGCTTGCGCCGCCACGATCGAAAGCCACGTGGCCCCGTCGTCCAGGCTGTAGTCGATGTTGACATTGGTCCCCGCCAGCCCGGTCGTGTTGAACAGGATGTTGGTCGCCTGGCTCGGCATCACCTCCGCCGTGTTCTGCGGCGCGATCAGGGTGATCGTCGCGTTGCTTGGCTGCGCCGTGAAATCCTGTCCCGTGACCGGCCCGCCCGCCACCGTCGGATTCAACGAAACCGGCGAGAAGATGTACCCGCTCAGGCTCGGTGTCACCGTGTACGAACCGTTCGGAAAGCTCGACTGCGTGAAGTTGCCCGATGCATCGGTGGTGACCGCCGCCGGCGCATTGGTGCCGACGAAGCTGACCGTCACGTTCGCCAACCCGGCGCCGGCGGCCTTGATGTTGCCGGAGATCGAATAGGTCGCGAGCACGTTGAACGCCGTCGCGTTGACCGAGACCGTCGCCGGATACTTCAAGGACGAAATCCGAATCATCCCCTGCGCGGTCGGCGTCGCAGGCACGGTCCAACTGTACGACTGCAACCCGTCGGTGGCGATCGAAAGGCTCGAGACCACCGGCACGTAGGTCGTGCCGCCGTCCGAGGAGTACTCGATCCGCACCGTGCTGCCCGCCAGCGAAGTGGTCGAGAACTGGATGGCGTAGGCGGTGTTCGGCAGCAGATTCTGCCCGCCGGTGGGGCTGATCAGCGCCAGCGCCAAGTCGCTCGGGCTGGCCGTGAAATTCACCCCGGTCAGGTTGGCGGTGGTCACCGTCACCGATCGGTTCGACGGGCTGAAAACGTACCCGGTTTTCGACGGCGTCACCGTGAAGGTGCCGTTGCGGAAGGCCGACTGCGTGTAATTGCCGCTCACGTCGGTGGTCGCATTGGCCGGCGCGTTGGGCCCGCTGAAGGTCAGGCTGACGCCCGCCAGCACCGCCGAACCCGTCCCCGTCCCGTCCACCACATTCCCGCTCACCGTGTACGTCGTCAGAATGTGAAAGGGCGTTGCGTTGACGTCTTTGATGGTGGCGTAGGAATTCGAGGTCAACCGCACCAGGCCCAGCGTCGTGGCCGTGACCGGCGTCGTCCAGGGCAGCGACTGCGTCCCGTCGGTGGCGATCGAAAAGGCGGCGCTCAAGGTCGACCAGGTGGTCCCGTTGTCCGCGGAGTACTCCACCAGCACCGTGGTCCCCGCCAGACTGCTCGTCACGAAGGTGATCGGATTCGAGGTATTCGGCATCAGGTCCCCGCCGTCAACCGGCGTGAGCAGGTTCAGCGACGCATCCACCGGCCGGCCGAAGAAATTGACGCCCGACAGATTCCCGGCGCTCACCGTCTGACTGCTGTTGGAGGGGCTGAAAATGTACCCGGTCTTGCTGGGCGTCACCGTGAAGGTGCCGCTGCGGAAGGCCGACTGCGTCCAGTTCCCGCTCACATCGCTGGTCGCCGTGGCCGGCGCGTTCGGACCGCTGAAGGTCAGCGTCACCCCGCTCAGGTTGCCCGACCCGGTCGTCGTCTGTCCCGACAGGCTGTAGGTCGTCAGGATGGTGAAGGGGTTGACATTGGAAGCGGTCACGCCGCTGTAAATATTGGACGTGATCCGGATTTTGCCGTTCGTCGTCGCCGTCACCGGCGGCGTCCAGGCGAAATTGGCCGTGCCGTTCGCGCTGATCACGAACGTCGAAGTCAGATTGGACCAAGTCGATCCACCGTCGGCGGAATACTCGATCGTGGCTTTCGTGTTGATCAGCTGGTTGGCGCTGAAGGTGATGGTCGTCGCCTGGCCGGGCATCAGTTGGGCGCCGTCCGCGGGGCTGACCAGCACCAGCGAAGCGGTGGCCGGCTGGGCGTAGAAATTCACGCCGGTCAGATTGCTGCCCGAAACCGTCACGGCGCTCGAGGCCGGCGTGAAAATGTACCCCGTCAGCGTCGGCTGGACGGTGAAGGAGCCGTTGCGGAAGGGCGACTGACTGAAGGCTCCGCCGGCGTCGGTGGTGACCGTCCCCGGCGCATTCGGCCCGGAGAACGTCAGCGTCACCCCCGGCAGCGCCGCCAACGGATTGGCCAGCGTTCCGGTCATGATCGTTCCCGACATGCTGTAGGTGCTCAGAATCTGGAGATCGGCGGTGTTCTGCGTCGCGATGGTCGCGTAGGAATTGGAAGTGATCCGCAGGCGGCCGTTGTTGGTGGCGGTGGCCGGCGTCGTCCAACCGTTGTAGGTCAGAGTGCCGTTCCCGCTGATCGCGAAGGTGGCCGCCAGAGTGCTCCAGGTGGCTCCGCTGTCGGTCGACCATTCGATCTTGACTGTGGTGCCGGTCAACGCGTTGGCGGTGAAAACGATCGGCGTCGCGGTGTTGGGCATCAACTGCGCGCCGTTGGCGGGCGTGGAAAGGCTCAGCGAGGCCGCCGTCGGCTGGGCCGAGAAATTCACGCCGGACAAAGCAGAGTTGCTCACCGTCACCGATTGGCTCGGCGGCGTGAAAATATACCCCGCCAGCGACGGTGTCACCGTGAAATTGCCGCTGCGGAACGCCGCCTGCGTGAAGTTGCCGCTCACATCGGAGGTCACCGCCACCGGCGCGTTCGGCCCGCTGAAACTCAGGCTGACCCCGCTCAAAGCCCCCGTCGCGGTCGCGGTGTTTCCGCTCACCGAATAGGTGTTCAGCACCGTGAATGGATTGGCGTTCACCGCCGAAATACCGGCGAAGGCCAGCGCCGTGATGCGGATCTTGGCCGTGGTCGTGGCCGTGGCCGGCGAAGTCCACGCGAAGCTCTGGCTGCCATCGGTGGCGATCGCCACCGCACTGCCGCCGGCCACCGTGCTGAACGTCACGCCATCGGAGGCATATTCGATTTTCACCGTCGTGCCGGCCAGCGCGGTCGTCGAAAACAGGATCGGGTTGGAGATCGACGGCATGATCTGCGCTCCGTCCGCGGGCGCGATCAACGTCACCCCGGCCGCCGCCGGCTGCGCGGTGAAATTCACCCCCGTCAAGTCCGCTCCCGCCACCGTCACCGTCTGGCTGGTCGGCGTGAACAGGTAGCCGGTCAAAAAGGGCGTGACCGTGAAGGTGCCGTCGCGGAAGGCTCCCTGGGTATACGCGCCCGCACCCGCCGTCGTCGCGTTGATCGGCGCGTCCGGACCGCTGAAGGACAGGGCGACGCCGTTGAGCGCCCCCGTCGGCGTGGTGATCGTCCCGCTCACGTTGTAGATCGTCGCGATCGTGAAGGGCGCTGTGTTCTCGTCCGAAATGGTCGGATAGGCGTTGCTCGCGATCCGGATTTTGCCCATCGTCGTCGCCGTGGCCGGCGTCGTCCAGCCGGAATAGGTTTGCGTGCCGTCCGCCGAAACGACGTACGCGCTGGTCAGGGGGGTGTAGGTCACGCCGCTGTCGTTGGAATAGGAAATGGTCAGCGTGGTGCCGGCCAGCGCACTGGTCGAAAAAACGATGTTCACCGGCACCGACGGCATCAGGATGTCGCCATCCTGCGGGCTGACCAGCGTGGCCGCGCCGGCCACCGGCGTGGCGAAGAAATTCACGTTGGCGATCGGTCCGCCCGACACCGTCTGGCTGCTCACCGCCGGCGAGAAAATGTAACCCGTCGCCGACGGCGTCACCGTGAAGGTGCCGTCGCGGAAGGCCGACTGCGACCAGTCGCCGGTCCCGTTGGTGACCGCCGCCGCCGGCGCATTCGGCCCGCTGAAGGTCAGCGTCACCCCGGACAGATTGCCGGTGCCGGTCGTCACCTTGCCCGACATCCCATAGGTGTTCAGGATGTTGAAGGTGGCGCCGTTCACGGCCGAAATGGTGGCGTACTCATTGGAGGTGATCCGGATTTTGCCGGTGTTCGTGGCGGTTGCGGGCGTGGTCCAACTGTACGTGAAGGTACCGTCGGTGGTGATGGTCTGGGCGGCCGCCAGCGTGCTCCAAGTCGTCCCGCCGTCCGACGAATATTCGATTTTGACGCTGGTGCCCGCCAATTGGTTGGTGCTGAAGGTGACGCTGGTGGCCTGGTTGGGCATCAGGTCGGCCGCGTCCGCCGGCGCGATCAGCGCAATCAGCGCCGCCGCCGGTTGGGCGTAGAAATTGGCGTTGCTGATGTCGCTGCCGGACACGGTGATGCTCGCGGTCGTCGGCGTAAAAATGTACCCGGCCAGCGACGGGCTCACCGTAAAGGTTCCATCGCGGAAGGCCGCCTGGCTGTACGCGCCGGTCGCATCGGAGGTCGTGCTGCCCGGCGCGTTGGGTCCGGTGAAGCTCACCGTCACCCCGGCCAGCGGCAGCAGCGGGTTGGCCGCCGTCCCCGTCTGGATCGTGCCGGCCAGGTTGTGTACGCTCAGGATTTGGAAATCGGCGGAATTGACGGTCACGATCGACGCATAGGCGTTGGAGGTGATCCGGATCTCGCCGGTGGTCGTCGCGGTGGCGGGGGTGGTCCAGCCGGAGTAGGTCTGCGTGCCGTTGCCGACGATCGCGAAATTGTTGATCAGCGTGGTCCAGGTCGTGCCGCCGTCGGCGGAATATTCAATCGTCGCCGTCGTGGTGTCCAGGGCGTTGGCGTTGAAATCGATGTCCGTTGCGGTCGACGGCATCAGTTGCGCGCCGTTCGCCGGCGAGGCCAGGTTCAGGCTGGCCGCCACCGGCTGCGCCACGAAATTCACGGCGGTGGCGTCGGCGGTCGTGATCGTCACCGTCTGCGTCGGCGGCGTGAAAATGTACCCCGACAGCGTCGGCACCACCGTGAACGTTCCATCGCGGAAGGCCGCCTGCGTGTACGCGCCCGTGCCGTCGGTGGTCACGCCGGCGGGCGCCACCGGCCCGCTGAAGCTCAGATTCACCCCCGCCAGCGGACCGGTTGGCATCGTCACCGACCCGGACAGATTGAAGGTCTTCACCACATTAAAGGTGCCCGCGTTCTGGGCCTGGATGCCGGGATAGCCCAGGCTCGTGATCCGAATCCGCCCCTGGCTGGTCACCGTCCCATCGTTGGTCCAGCCAAAGGACTGACTGCCGTCCGCGACGATGTTGACCGAAGCCCCGCCGGTCACCGTGCTGAAGGTCACCCCGTCGGAGGCGTACTCGATTTTCACCGCCGTCCCCGTCAGCGCGGTGGTCGAAAACAGAATGTTCGTCGCCTGCGAAGGCAGCAGATCCGATCCGTCGGCCGGCGCGACCAGCGTCACCCCCGTCGCCACCGCCTGCCCGAAAAAGTTCACGTTGAGTACATCGCCGCCTGAAACGGTGATGGTGCTCGATGCCGGCGTGAAAACATAGCCGCTCAGGAACGGCGTTACCGTGAAAGTGCCGTTCCGGAAATTCGCCTGCGTGTAGGCGCCCGCACCATCGTCGGTGGCGTTGCCCGGTGCGTCCGGCCCGCTGAAGGCCAGCGTCACCCCGCTCAGCGGTCCGGTGCCGGTGTTGATGGCGCCTTTGACCATGTACACCTGCGCGATCGTAAACGGTGCGCTATTTTGATCGCTGACCGCCGGAAAGGCGTTCGATTTCACCCGCACCATCGCGTTGATGCTCGGCGCCACCGGCGTCACCCAACCGGCATAGATCTGGCTGCCGTCGGTAGTCACCACAAAGCTGTTGGTCAGATTGGTCCAGGTCGTTCCGCCATCCACCGAATAGTCGATGCTCACCGATGTCCCCGCCAGCAGGCTGGTCGCGAACACGATATTGACGTTCTGATTGGGCATCACGATCGCCGCGTTGGCCGGCGCGACCAGCGTGACCGAAGCCGCCACCGGCTGCGCCGCAAAGTTCACCCCGGTTACATCCGCCGCCACCACCGTCACCGACGAACTGGCCGGGTTGAACAGGTAGCCCGGCAGCGAGGGCGACACCGTGAACGTTCCATCGCGGAACTTCGCCTGCGTCCAGCTCCCATCCGCGGCGGTCGTCACCGGCGCCGGCGCGTCGGTGCCCAGAAAGTTGATCGTCACCCCGCCCAGCCCCACCCCGCCCGATAGCACCTGCCCGGACATGTTGTAGACCTGCTTGATCGTGAAATCGGCGTTGTTCTGCGCCACCACCGACGGAAATGCATTCGACGTGATCCGGATTCGCCCGTGTGCGGTGGGCGTCGAACTGACCGTCCAAAGGTAGCTGTTCGATCCGTCGGTCGCAATCGGGTCGGCGGCGTTCAGCGTCGACCAGGTCGCGCCGCTGTCGGCGCTGTACTCGATCTTCACGGTGCTGCCGGCCAGCGCGGTGGTCGAAAAAATCATGTTGTAGCTGGTGCCCGGGATCAGTTCCGCGGCGTCAGCGGGCGTGATCAAGGTCAATGCCACGCTCGCCAGTTGAGCCGTGAAATTGACGTTGGTCGCGTCGGCATTGGTGATCGACACCGACTGCGACGGCGGCGTGAAAATATACCCCGCCAGCGAGGGGATCACCGTGTAGGACCCGGCGATGAAATTGCCGCTCGTATACGCCCCCGTTCCGTCGGTGGTCACCGGCGGCGGCGCGTTGGTCCCCGAAAACGTCAGCGACACACCGCTTAACGGCAGCCCACCGGCCGTGATGCTGCCCGACAGGTTGTACAGCGACAGGATCGTAAACTGCCCCGAGACCGCCGGCGCCACCGCCAGCGGATAGTCCAGCGAACTGACCCGGATCAGCCCCGTGGTCGTCGCCGTCGTTGGTGTGGTCCACACCACCGTGTTCGCGCCGTCCACCAGCGAGATCGAAGCGGAAACCGTCTGCCAGGTCGTGCCGTTGTCCGGGGAGTACTCCACCTTGGCGTTGGTGCCCGCCAGGTTCGCCGCCGTGAACACCACGCTCGCCGGGTTCCCCGGTAGCAAGCTCGCCGCCGTCGCCGGCGCGGTGACCGTCAGGCTGGCGCCCGAAGGCGTCGCCGTGAAGTCCGGCAGCGCCACGTCGGCGTTGGTGATCGTCGCCGTCTGGCTCACCGGCGTGAAAATGTAGCTCGACGAGTTCGGCGTCACGGTGAACGATCCGGGCAGGAACCCGGTGGCGGTGTAGTTGCCCGAGCCATCCGTCACCACCGACGGCGCGCCGTTCGAAAAATCGACGCGCACCCCGGCCAGACCGCCGCCGGTGCCCTTTTTAATCGCCCCGCTGACCTTGTACGCCTGCGAAATCGTGAAATTGCCCGCCGAATTGCTCGCCAGCACCGGGTAGTTCGCAATATACGCCCGCACCCGCACATGGTCTTCGTTGACCAGCGTGTTTGGAATCTGCCAGGTGTAGGTGCCGTCGGACACCGTCACCGCCGGACTTTGCACGATCAGGTTCCAAGTTGCCCCCGCATCGGTCGAATACTGGAGAATGATGTTGGCGCCCAATTGCCCGGTCGCGGTGGTGGTCCAGTTAATGTTCAGGCTCGTGCCCGTGGCGAAGGCTTCTCCGCCGTTCGGCGACAGCAGCGTGATCGAAGCCCCGATCGGAATCGCGTCGAAATCGACCCCCGAGACCGCGCCGGTCACGGGAATCGTCTGACTGGCGGGCAGGAATTGGTACTGCGCCGTCGGCGTCGGCGTGACGATGAAGGTCCCGGTCGGAAACCGGCCCTGCGTGAAATTGCCCGATCCGTCGCTCATGGCGCTCGACGGCGGTGCCCCCGTCCCCTGAAACTGAAACTGGACGCCGCTCAATCCGCCCGAAACGCCGTTCTGGACGCGGCCGGAAATCGAATAGGGCGCTGTCCCGGCTGTTTTCTTCGTGGTCTGTACCTGGACGACGCAACCGCTGGCGCCCAGCACCAACGTCAGGCATAGACCCACAAAAAGACCCTGCTTCATCCGGTTTCTCCCCCGATGACTCGGTCGCGGCAGACCCAATTTTGTTTGTCGGAACGGTATCCCGCTTCCTCGCACACGATCGCCTTCCCGCGATCGCAATGCCCGATTTGGGACCGGGCGGCGGCACCCCGCACGCAATCGGGGTATTTATACCCGAGCCGCGCCCGCTTGCCACTCCCTTCCTATAGCGCACCCAGCAGCGCGCCCGGGGGCCGGCTAAAAGGCCCATAACAAGGTTACCTATAATAACATGAAATAGGTTTCCAGGCCTTCTGCATTTTTCAGAAGAAGCTCTATTTCATTGCTGGGCCGCGAACAACCCGATCCGAGCCCATTTCGACACCGTTATTTTTATGTTAGTATTTTTATATGTGTTCCGCCAATATTTTTTGAATTTTTGGGTCAATTGCCTACAAATGTAGGCTAATTGCCTACGATTGTAGACTACGGGCCGGCTAGAAACCTACCTGCGCCGGTCGCCCCACGGAAGCATTCCGCGCGAAAAATACGTCCTACTCCGTGACGAACCGGCGGTCGGTGGCATCTTGCTAGTGCGGTTTCCTCGCGCAACGCCCTTGGGGCACCCGGCCCCTTACGTAGCCACCGCGTCGGCCGGCGCCGTCTTGACGGCACGCACAGGCATTCATCGGGAGCAACCATTTCGTGCGGACCCTGCCCATCCCCTCCAGGCCCACCATTCCCACCGGGCCCACCATTCCCACCGGGTCCACCAT
>JBOHNC010000475.1:0-3393 GCA_050730415.1 Planctomycetota bacterium | reverse complement strand
CGGCGGAGGTGTCGGCGGAGGTGTCGGCAGCGGCGGCGGCACGCGCTCCCGCCAGCCGACCCCCGTGGCCGGCCTGCCGCCGGGCACGACCAGCCAACTGGGAAAATACCGCATCCTCAAAATGATCGGACAGGGCGGCATGGGGTCGGTCTACCTGGCCGAAGACACCCATCTCAATCGCAAGGTCGCCTTGAAGGTGCTGCCCAAAGAACTCGCCGCCAACCGCGATTTCATCAAACGCTTTCTGGCCGAAGCCCGCGTCACCGGCAAACTCAACCATCCCAACATCGTCGTCGCCTACGACATCGATTCCAGCCAGGGCACCTGGTACATGGCGATGGAGTACCTCGATGGGGAATCGATCGGCAAACGGCTGCTGCGCGGCGAAGCCATCCCCTGGCGCGAAGCCCTGACCATGCTCAAGCAAATCTGCCGCGGCCTGGCCTACGCTCACAAAAACGGCATCGTCCACCGCGACATCAAGCCCGACAACCTGTTTCTGGACCGCAGCTCCAACGAGGCCAAAATCCTCGACATGGGCCTGTCGAAAAATCTCCACGCCAGCGAAGTTTCCTCCCTCACCCAGGCCGGCATGATCCTCGGCACCCCCAACTACCTCGCGCCCGAACAGGCCGAAAACGGCCTCAACGTCGATCGCCGCGCCGACATCTACTCGCTGGGCGCGACCCTCTACCACATGCTCACCGGCGCCGCCCCGTTCGACGCGCCCACCCCGCTGGCGTTGATCCAGAAACACCTCTTCGAGCCCATGCCTGACGTCCGCCGCGGCAAACCGGAAATTCCCGCCGACGTCGCCAACCTCGTCTGGAAAATGACCGCCAAACGGCCGGCCGATCGTTTCCAGGACTGCACCGCCGTCGTCGCCGCCGCCGACGACATTCTGGAAGGCCGCGGTTTCCAACCCGCCGATCCGATGGGCGCCGCCGCCGGCCGCCGCGTGGGCAGCGGCGTGCGCCGCGCAACGCCCGGCGCCGGCTCCGGATTTCGCACGGCGGTCAGTCGCACCGGCACCCGCGGATTTGCGGCGGTGGATCGCAAATCGCGCCAGCTCCAGGCCCAGCGGCGCTCCGGCGCCTGGCTGGTGCTGGCCCTGATGGGCCTGCTGGCGGTCGGCGTCGTCGTCGCCGTCTGGCTGGCCGTGGCCCACGCCGCCGCGAATCCGCACTCGACCGGCGCGCGCCCCGGCGCCTCGCTGGCCGCCGGCGAATCCGCCGGACCGGCACCGAACCCGGCCAGCTCCACCAACCCGCCGTCCCAAGCCGATGCCGGCGGGACCACCAGTCCCACCGGCTCCCCCGTGCAGCCGGCGCAGCCGCTGCCGGTGGAATCGCCAGCCGACCTCGATGCCGTCACCGATCTGGTGAATGTCGCCAGCCGCGGGCTCAACGTTTCGGCCGAAGTCGACCGCACGCTCGCCGACGCCCAGTCCCGCGCCTGGATGCAGCAGGCGCTGGAACAAAGCCGTGAAGCCGCCGAACACAAACCCTCCGACCTCGACGGTTCCTCCGACCGCCCCCCGACCGGCGATGGCCTGGCCGCGCTGGCGCCCGGCGAAGGCGCGCCCAATCTGTTCCATTCGCTCACCGCCGCCGAATGCAAAAACGCCCGCCACTGCCTGGACGCCTACCGCGGCGATGCCGTCTTCCGCATGGCCGTCCCCCACATCACCGACCCAACCATCCTGGCCGGCAACATCCGCGACACGACCTCGCCGGAACTCGGCGGCCTGCCGGTGCTCACCATCGGCCAGCCGCCCAAACTCACCGGACCGGCCGCCTACAACGCGATCTTCGTCCAGATCGACGGGCCGGTTCACGGCCTGATCACCAGCCATTCCCGCGTGCGCATGATCGTCAAGGTGACCACCGGCGACGCCAAGCCGCTCCTGGTGCGCCTGGTGTATTCCGACCTGCCCATTCAAGGCGCCACCGTGATGGGCGGCCTGTCTGCCAACGCCCCCACCCACGACTGGCTGCTCATCGACGTCCCACTGCAACTGTACAAGGTCAAACAGGGCGGCGAAGGCAAATGGTTCGGCTACGCCATCGGCACCGCCGAAGATTTCACCCACGGCCGCAACCTGAACTTCTCCGTCTCCGACATCATCATTTACAATCCCAAGCCCTGACCGTCTGCTGCAGCGCGAATCTCGTTCGAAATGTCACTCACCCCAGTGGCACGGGCCGAGGGCCCGTGGGCAAATGGCCGGCGCAGCTGGCGCCTTATATTTCTTGCGCGCGCCAGCGCGCACTCTTCTCTTTTTTTTTCAAATCCCACCCGCCACGCTTTCGCCGCGCCTTCCGTTACGCGGTCTTTCGGAAGCAGGTTTAAGTTGCGAAGAGGCAGAGAAGAGGAAGAGAAGAGGAAGAACGGCAAGTCAAGCCTCGCCTAAGAAAAGCGGCGTCAAGCCACCGCACTCCATACCCGTTTTCTTCGTGCGCGGCGGGAGATTGGGCGAGTTCAATTTACTTCTGCAAGACCGCTTACGCGTCAATTTCGCCGCGCACCACCGTCACCGCCTTGCCGCTCAAGAGCACCCGCTTGGCCGCCAGCGCCACCTGCACCCAGCCGCCGCGCAGGCTGGCCTGGTAGCCGGTCATGGCGGTCTTGTCCAGCTTCGGCCCCCAGTACGGCCCCAGCACGCAGTGCGCGGTGCCGGTGACCGGGTCTTCGAACACCCCCTTGCGCGGCGCAAAATAGCGGCTCACGAAATCATATTTCGGCGTGCTCGACCGCGCCGTCACGATCACCCCCACGCTCGACTTCAGCCGCGGCAGCAGCACCGGATCGGGGCGCAGCGCGCGGACCGCTTTTTCGGTTTTCAATTCCACCAGCAGCCGGTCGGCGCTTTTGCCGGTCCAGACGATCTGATCGCGCGGCGTCCCGATCGCGGCGGCCAGTTGCGCCGTCGGCTTGGTCGCCCGGACCAGTTCGGCCGGGAAATCCATTTCGATCCAGCCGTCCTTGCTGCGATGCGCCGACAGTTCCCCGCTGCGCGTGGCGAAGCGGACCGCCTGGTCGGCGCGCAGCTTTTTCTGCTCCCACAGAATGTGCGCACTGGCCAGCGTCGCGTGGCCGCACAGGTCCACTTCCATTTTGGGCGTGAACCATTGCAACCGGTAGCCGCCCTCGGCCGCGATCACGAACGCGGTCTCGCTCAGGTTCAGCTCGGTCGCGATTTCCTGCATCCAGTGCGGATCCCGCGCGCTGGGCATCAGCACCACCCCGGCCGGGTTCCCCGCGTAGGGCTGCTCGGTGAAGGCATCGACGATGAAAAGTGCCAGTTTCATGGATTCAGGCTCCCCCGCCGCCCCCGACGAATGTCGGCGGGCGCCCGGAGCCACTCGCGGTCCCCGGGGCGCTCCCTACGAT
>JBOHNC010000474.1:0-12417 GCA_050730415.1 Planctomycetota bacterium | reverse complement strand
AAGCCATCCAGTTGCTGATGGCCGTGCGGGGCGCGGCGAACAAGGTCAAGCAGCTCGCGGTCGTCGATCAGATCAGCCACGGGTTGCAGTCCTTGGGCATCAAGATGCCGGATTCCAATGGCCAATTGCCGGCGATGAAAATTCCCATCACCGCCGTGCCGGCGACGGCGTTCATTGAATTGCTCGTGCACGTCCACAACGAAGCGCGCAAGGCCAAGCAGTTTTCGCTCGCCGAACGGGTGCGCAGCGGGCTGGAAGCCTTGGGCTACCAACTGGTCGAAGTGCAGAATCACAACCACATTGCAAGGCGCATCCCGACGTGAACGTGATCGAAACCATCCGTGACATGCGAACTTGGGCAGCCGACCGTCAGCGCGCAGGCAAAACCATCGGGTTCGTGCCGACCATGGGCGCCCTGCATGCGGGGCACCGGGCGTTGCTGGAACGGGCGCGGCGCGAATGCGACTGCGCCGTGGCGTCGGTGTTCGTGAATCCGACCCAGTTCGGCCCGAACGAAGACTTCAAAGCCTATCCGCGGACCTGGGAAGCCGACCGCGCGATGTGTGCAGCGGCCGGCCTCGATGCGGTCTTCAAACCCACCGCCAAAGAGATGTATCCCGAGAACATACGCACGGTTGTAGAAGTTCTAGGCTGGAGCGACAAGCTCTGCGGGATGACGCGACCGGGACATTTCCGCGGCGTGGCGACGGTGGTGACCAAGCTGTTCTCGATCATCCGCCCGACCAAGGCATTTTTCGGCGCCAAGGACGGCCAGCAACTGCTGATCATTCAGCGCATGAGCCGCGATTTGAACCTTGGGGTGACCGTCGTGCGGTGCGAAACGGTGCGCGAAAAAGACGGTCTGGCGATGAGTTCGCGCAACCGCTATTTGAAGCCGGCCGAGCGCAAACTGGCGCCGCGCATCTACCAGGCGCTCGACGCCGCCCGCAGCCGCTTCGACAAGGGGGAGCACAACGCGTTGACGCTCACCGCCGACGTGATGAACGCGCTGATGAAAAACAGCAAGCTGGAAATTGACTATGTGCTGGCGGTCGATATGGACACGTTGGAAGAGGTCGAGCAGATCGAGAACCCCACCCTGCTGGCGGTGGCGGTGTATCTGGGCAAGGCGCGCCTGATCGACAATGTGGTGCTGGCTCGCCCCGGCTGGGCCATGCCGGAATAGGCCCTGCCCGCCTCAACCTTCGCCACTTGCTTTCGGCCGGCAATCAGAACGGCAAATCGTCGAGGGTTGCGTTGGGGTCGAAGGAACGTTCCTGTTCCTTGAAGAAGGCCTTGCACAGCAGCTTGGTGAACTTGCCGATTTTCCCGTCGCCCAGGGTGAGGCTCATGAAGCGCGTGATCGGCATCACGCCGATGATCGAATTGGTGAGGAAGGCTTCGTCGCAGGTCATCAGTTCGCGCAGGTTCAGGCTGCGGCGCAGGGGGCGCAGGTTCTGCTTTTCGGCCACCAGGAGCATGTGGCCGCGCGCCACGCCGGGGAGGATGCCGTCTTCGAGCGGGGGGGTAATCAGGCGCTGTTCCTTGAGGACGAACAGGTTGGTGGTGGTGCCTTCGCACAGGCGGCCGGCGAGGTTCAGGAACAGCATTTCATCGTAGCCGCTGGCGATGCCTTCTTCGCGGCCAAGCAGATTTTCGAGGTAGTTGCAGGTCTTGTGGCGGTGGATCGGGGAGCGTTCGTTGCGCGGAAAAGAGACCAAACCGACCGACCAGCCGTCGCTGCGCCGTTTGGGCGGCACGGGATCGTAGGCATCGGCGACGGCGAACCACACGGCGGGCTGTTCGGGGAGAAAGCTGGGGCTGAACACGCCGGTGCCACGGGACAGGGTGAGACGCACACGGGCGAACTTGCCACCGTGCTTTTGGAGCAGCCGCGTAACGCCGGCGCGAACTTCGCCGAAGAATTCCTCGCGGGTCCACGGCTGGTTGAAGCGCAGGGCGCGGGCACTTTCGTACAGGCGGGACAGATGGTCCGACAGAAAGGCGACATGTTCACCGACCGCGAACATGGTTTCGAACAGTCCATCGCCATAAAGGGCCGTTCGATCACTGACTTGCAGGATAGGAACCGAATCTTCGCTGAGTTCACCTTTGCAGTACACCCAAGCCATGGCGCACGGACCTCCGGGGCTCAGCTATCGGCCAAGTCATGCTGGGCGAGATAGTAACGAGCGAGCATCAGAATTCCCAAGGTGAAGGCCAGCCACGGGAGGGTCTGGGAGCCCAGCGCCAACCAGTAGCTGCCGATCGGCTGCCGCAAGGACAGGACTTCGGTAAGCGGCTGGCTGAGGCGCAGGCCATCGGCGGCGGGGAAAGGCATCCACGCGCCAAAGGATGGAATCCAAAGCGCCGGGACAAGTTCCGCACCGAACCCAATGACCAGGGTTCCCAACAGAGCCATCGGCAGGGAACCGATCAGCGCTGCAGTAATTCCGATCGCGACCGTTAAAAAATGCAGTTCGGTCAGGGCCAGCATGGTGGGGACAATACGCCATTCCAAGTGCGTGTGCGCAAAGGCGTTAGCCAAGGCCGGGACGGCGGCATGACCGGTGTTAACAAAACTATGATCACCCCACTGCACACAGGCCCCTAGGCCGATCCAAGCGGCAGCGATCCATTTGAAGCGAGGAATTGCGCATATTATATCGTTGCGATTCCATTTATAGTGATATATGAGAAATCCAGCGAGGTAACCGAATCCGACCACGATAATTCCTACAATACAGTATATGATCAGACAGTTATAACCGATTTCAAGGTCTGAGCGTTGATACGCCAATTCTACCCACGCGGTGACCAGGAAGATGGGAGTCCAAATCAAATAGGCGCTGAGGGTCGCCAGCCAGGCGCCGAGGGCTTTGCCGAGCAGATAATCGACACGGGAGACCGGTTTGGTGAGGATGGTCCAGAGGGTTTTGGAGGCCAGATCCTGTTTGATGGTGTAGACGGAATTCCAAATAGCCATCAACGTGCCACACATGAAAGCGGCGCTGGTTGCCACATCAACGCAGGCTTTGAAGTTTTCACCAAAATTGAAGGGAAAGAGGAGCTCGCCGAAGGCAATCAGGATCACGCCGGCGAGGGTCAGAATCCAGGTGACATTTTGGCTATAACATCCTTGTAATGAAGTACTTGCAATAGCGTAAATGGTCCGGATGGAGCGCTGCATAGCGGGCATTCCTGGCTTGACATGACCGCCTCAGTATATCCCGCATCTCGAAATGGAAGAGGGGCTTATGGGATTATTTCTGAAGATTTTTCTTGACCTGCGCGGTTTTCAGCGTAGGTTGTGAGCGGACCAGCAACGGTTTGACTCAGTTTGGGGGGATTTCAACCGTGGGAAGCTCGCTGGAACACCGGTTCCACGTGGAACGGGTGCCTAGCAGGGGCTCCGCGGGTCGAAATAGGTGGGATTAAGCCGTTCCACGTGGAACGGAGCGCTCCAGAAAGCGTTCCATGCCGCAATTCAATCTGAATTGGCGCGTTCCACGTGGAACATTCGGACCTGAAACGGGAGAAAACCATGACTTCCACAGGAAAACGCGGGCTACAATCGCTACTTTTGGGTAGAAAAACGACCGAAAAACCCGCTCCAGCACCGGTTTCTCCGCCTCCGCCAGCCGAGGATTCGCCCGCGAAACCCATTTCCATCCCGGCTCCTGTGATGGAAACAACCCCGCCTGTTACAGCAAGCGCGCCCACTCCTGCGCCAGAATCGCTCCATTTAGAGGCAAAAAAGCCCTGGAAAACCGTGCTTGTCAGCCAAATTCAAGCCAATCCCAATCAGCCGCGCAAGGAGTTTTCTGCTCCTGAATTGCAGGAATTGGCCGCTAGTATTCGCGCCTATGGGTTGCTCCAGCCAATCGTCGTGCGGCCCTTGTCCGACGACCAGTTCCAGATTATTGCGGGCGAGCGGCGCTTTCGAGCCTGCCAATTGGCGGAACTGACCGAGGTTCCCGTGGTGTTTTTGGACATTGATGACTCGGCGACATTGCCTATTTCCCTGGTGGAAAACTTGCAGCGGGTGGAGTTGAACCCGATTGAAATCGCACAGGCATTTTTGATTTTGAACCATGATTCACGGCTTTCTGTCGAAGAAATCGGCCAAAAAGTGGGAAAACCGCGGTCTACGGTCTCGAATTACCTCCGTTTGATGACGCTGCCGGAGCCGGTTCGCGCGCTGGTCGCGGCCAATGAACTGTCCATGGGGCACGCCAAAATCCTCGCGGGCCTGGCCGATCCGCGGTTGCAAGTGAATCTGGCGCTTAAAATTAAACAGGATCAACTGAGTGTCGCGCAGACGGAAATGCTGCTGTCTCGAAAGCCCTCGGCGCCGGCAGCGGTTCATTCCAAACAGCCGCTGGACCCCAATACGCAGGCGATTCAAGAGGCGCTGGAGCGGTTTTTCGACGCGCGAGTTCAGATCCAAGTGGGGAAACGAAAAGGCAAAATCACGCTGGAATTTACATCCCAGGACGAATTGCGCATGATACTGCAGCGGATTGGGTTTCAGGTCAGCGAGGGGTAAGGGCGCACGGCTTTGAAGCCTCAATGGGGCTATGTCTGCCACGGAGAATTCATGGCATGCAAAATCCGCCGTACAGCGATTTAGTCCCTGCCGGGTACGCAGTTTTGGCCAAGTGACATTAATTTTGAATGCACCGAGCGTCTGGGCGCTTGAATTCAAGACAAGGTCAAGGTGTTTACAAAAAACTCCGCCAACAGGCTTATATCGGTGCGGCGTGGATTGGACTTGAGGCCTTTTTGGGCCGCCGCTCAATTATTTTTATGAAACAATGTAACTGTTTTATGATGCGTATGTTACGAGATTTACTGGATTGGGACCAAGCGGACGGAAGTGCCGATTTTGAGGTCTTTCAGGGCCGGCGGCAGGGTGGGAACGACGGGGTGAGCGTAGGGGTCGTCGGGATCGACGGGTGGGGGGGTGAGTTTCAGGCCGGGGACGGCGAGGGTGGTTTGGTCGGCGCCGATGCGGAGGACTTTTCCCTTGGCGACCACGGTTTTGCCGTCGGCGGCGTAGATCCAGGCTTCCATTCCATCGGCGATGGCTTGGGTGGCGCCGGCGTCGACGACGACGGTGCCGGTCTCGGTGTCCACCAGGACCGCTTTGCAGGCCACGCCAGGCGCTTTTGAGGCCGTTTCGGGATTGGCGGTGCGGTAGGCATCACTGAAGCGCCCACAGCTCAAATCCGGCGCCACCGGCACGTGGATATCGTGGTCGGTGGTGGCTTTGGGGGCGACCGTCACACCGCCCAGCGCGGGGCTGAACTGCCAGTTCCAGGTCCTGAAGTCCTTCACCGAAGGTCGCATGCGTTGTAGTACTTGTGATGTTGTATTGGTCCAGGCTTCGCCTTCCTTGACGTAGCGCCAGAGTTCGACCCGCCAGATGACGAAGCTGTCGCCGTTGACTTTTTCATGCAGGGAGGTTTGGCCGTGCCGCACCAGTTCGACGAGGATGGTGGCGTATTGCCCATTGCCTTCGATGCGCCAGAGGTTGTTTTCGTCGGTGAACTGGCGGACGTTTTCGAAGGCGGTTTTGATGGCTTTGCGGTCGGCGTAGGTGAGGGGATCGACGGAGGGTTTTTCGGGGCGCATGTCGCAGCCTTCGACGGTGCGGCCGTCGCTGAGCAGCAGTTTCAAATCGTAGGCGCCGGCGGGGAGGCTGGCGAAGGTGTAGGTGCCGGTTTTGGGGTCGAGGCTGCCTTCGATTTCGCGGCTTTTGACCTTGTTTTCGATGAACGCCTGGGTCAGGCTGCGGTCGATGGCGAAGATTTTTTTGACCCGCTCGATGGGGTCGATGTGGCCTTCGAGCTTCCCTGGCACGCGTTCGTCCGTGTGCGTGGGCGGGGTGTCGCCCCATGGATCGGGGGTCTTCGGTTTTTCTTCGGCCGCGAGGCGGGGGCCCCAACACGATAGGCTCAGGACGGCCGCCAGTGCGACCCAGCGGCACTGCCGAGTGACGGCAGCCGGCCATTTTTGCGGCCCACGAAAACAAATATAACAGTCTGTACGTATTGATGGATATGTGTTCATGATGGACCTGTCCCTGGGCTGCCGGCGGCGGTGGGCGCCTCCCCTTCCAGACGGTATTGTTCCAGTTTGCGCTGCAAGGTTCGGCGATCGATTTGCAGCACTTGGGCGAGCTTGGTGACGTTTCCCTGGCAGCGCTGAAAGGCGTGCAGAATGGCGCGCTTTTCGATTTCGCGCAGTGGCAGGAACCCGCCGTTTGGGTCGGCGCCGGTCGCGATTTCGAGGGTGCCATTCATTGTGCTGGGGGTGCGCAGGCCGGCACCGCCGGCACTGGCGGAGGCTTCATGTGCGTCCGCGTGCGTGGTTCCTGTTCCTGCGCCGGGGATTCCGTTTGCCAGGGCCGGCAGCAGCGCGGCGGCTGGGGTGGCGTGATCGCCGGCGGCGGGCCAGGAGGGGACGGTGAGCAGCGGCAGCAGGACGGCTTCGTCGATGACGCCGTGCGGGACGGTGAGCCACAGCCGTTCGAGCAGGTTGAACAGTTCGCGCACGTTGCCGGGCCACGTGTAGGCGGCCAGGCGGGCTTGGGCTTCGGGCGTGAATTCCAGCCGCCGGGTGGTGGACCGCTGGGCGGCGAAGTGTTCGATCAGCAGGCGTAGGTCGGCGCGGTGTTCGCGCAGCGGCGGCATCTGCAAGTGAAGGACGCTCAAGCGGTAGTACAAATCCTGCCGAAACGATCCGCGTTCCACCAGGGCGGCCAGATCGCGGTTGGCGGCGACCACCACGCGGACTTTGACGGCGCGTTCCTTGACCGAGCCGAGGGGGCGGAAAATGCCGGTTTCGATGACGCGCAGGAGGGAAGCTTGGACGGAGAGCGCCATGTCGGCAATTTCGTCGATGAACAGGGTGCCGCCTTCGGCGGCGGCGAACAGGCCTTCGGTTTCGCGATCGGCGCCGGTGAAGGCGCCGCGGGCGTGGCCGAACATTTCGTTTTCCAGCAGTTCGGGCTTGAGCGTGGCGCAGTTGACCGCGACGAAGGGGCGATCGCGGCGGGGGGATTCGACGTGCAGGCCGCGGGCGGCGAGTTCCTTGCCGGTGCCGCTTTCGCCCTGCACGAGCACGGGGGCGTCGGCGGGAGCGAAGCGGGCGATGGCGGCGCGCAGGGCTTGCATGGGGGGGGCTGCGCCGACCAGGCGGAAGGCTTCCCAGGCATGTTCGGCGGCCGACTGCCACTGGCGGGCGGCGCTGTCGAGGCTGAGCATGCGGCGCAGCAGGTTCAGGTGGGCGACGAGGGCTTCGACTTCGAACGGTTTCTGGATGTAATGGGCCGCGCCGCGTTTCATGGCTTCGACCGCCGAATCGACGGTGCCGTGGCCGGTCATGACGATCACGCCGAGGGCGGGGTCGAGTTTGCGCAGGCGGTCCATGACTTCGAGGCCGTCTTCGCGGCCGAGGCGGAGGTCGATCAGGGCCAGGCGGCAGTTGGTTTTTTCGAGCAGCGCGAGGGCGGCGGCGCCGGCGGCGGCGTGGCGGCCTTCGAAGCCGAAGCGGGCCAGCGCGCGGGTCAGGACGCGGGCGTAGTCGGCGTCGTCTTCGACGATGAGAACCGGTTGCAGATCCAACGGGGGCTCCTTTTCAATCGGCGGCGCGGGAGGCGGCGGGCAGTGGGACCGACGCGGCGGACGGGGCGGCCGGGGAAGACGGGGAAGATGGGGAAGACGGGGCAGAGGGAACGGTGGCCGCGCGACGTGGCGGCGCAAGGCCGGGCAGATCGGCGGGGGGGGCCAGCGCGGGCAGGTGCAGGGTGGCGACGGCGCCGGGGCCGGCGGCGGCCGGCTGGAGGGTCAGGCGGGCGTCGTTCAACATCAGCAGTTTGCGGCTGATGTACAGACCGAGGCCCATGCCGCCGGACTTGGTGGTGGCGAAGGGTTGAAACAGGCTGTCGCGGATGGCGTGGCTGAGCCCGGGCCCGTTGTCGCGCACCACGATCTGCAGGGCGGCGTCGCTTTCGAACGGCGCGACGGGACTGGCGGCGGCGGCGGCGGGCGTGCCCGGCAGCAGCACGCGGACTTCGATGCGTGGGTCGGGCTGGTTCTGGACCGCTTCGCAGGCGTTGTGCAGGACATTGAGGAGCGCCTGCTGGACCGGGGCGAGCGCCAGCGACCAGAGGGCGGCGGGGACCGGTTCGAGCAGTTCGATCGGGACGGCAGGGAAACGCTGGTTGGCCAAGTGGATCATGCTCAGGACGAAATCGCGCAGATCGACTTCCTGGCGGGCGGCGGGTTCGAGGCGGGAGAAGTCGAGCAACTGGCGGGTGAGCAGTTTGCAGCGGTTGGCTTCGTGGAGGATCATGCGCAGGTCTTCGAGTTCCTGCGGTTGGCGGCCGGCGGTCTGTTCGAGTTCGCGCGCCAGCAGGTGGATGGTGCCGAGGGGGGTGTTGAGTTCATGGGCGAGGGCGGCGGCCAGTTCGCCGACTTCCTTGAGGCGATCGAGCCGTTCGACTTGGGCGCGCAGATGGGCGCCCTGGGTGACATCCACGAGCAGTACGCGCAGGGCGGCCGGCGGGGCGGGGTCGGCGGAGGGCGCAGCGGCCGCGGGGGCCGGGGTGGAGGGTGCGGCCGTGGTGGAGGGTGCGGCCGGGGTGGCTGGTTCGGCCGGGGTGGCTGGTTCCACTGGTTCCACTGGGGCGCCTGAGGCGGCCGGCGCGGGAGGGGGCGTGCCGCGGGAGGACAGCCAGAGTTCGAAGCGGCGCTGCGTGGGCGCGCCGGGGGCGGGTCCGGAGCCATCGGCGCCGCTGGGACCGGAGGCGACCGGCAGGAGGCATTCGGCGCCGATCTGGTGCTTGTCGGTGCGGCTGGCGAGGCGTTCGGCGATGGCGCGGGTGAGGGCATTCGGCAGCGGCCCGGGAAACCAGACCGGAAACAGGCCGAAGCCGGCCAGCAGGCGGAGATCGGCGTCGAAAACGGCCAGGCCGGACTGGGTGCGGACGAGCAGATTGTCGACGGTGTCCAACTGCTGGTGGAGCTGGTCGCGGGTTTCGATGAGGGACTGTTCTTTCTGGCGCATGCGGCGGAAAATGCCGCTGACGAAGTAAACCACCACCGCGGTGGTGACCACCAGAGTCAGGGCGAAGGCCTGGTAATAGTGGATGGTCCAGAGCGGTTGGTGCGGCTGGCCCATGAAGACGGGGTCGATCGGCGGGGCGAAAAACAGGGCGCACAGCCCGGCCACGCCGACGGCGGTGAGCACGCCGGCCAGGCGCGGTCCGCTCAGCAGCCAGGTCGCGGTGAACTGCACGATCAGAAACAGGACCAGCGGATTTTCGATGCCGCCGGAGTACCACAGGAGGCCCAGTTCCAGCAGCAGATCGACCCACAGCAGTCCGCGGGCGACTTCGCCGGTGCGGAAGGAGACGATGTAACCGGCGGAGCTGAACACGACGACCACCGACAGGAGCAGAAAGGTGACATGGGCGACCACCGCCGAATCGGCGCGCAGCAGAAACAGCAAGCTGATACACAGCGCGCAGGAAAGCGCGATGGCCAGCCGCACCAGCGTGAGGGTGGCCATCAGCCGCGGGCGGGATTGGCCGAATCGGGCGGCGGCGGAATCGGGGCGTGGAGCGGTGTTGGGCATTTGGGTTCAAGCCATTCGGTGCTGCCATTGGGCGGCGCCGAATCCATTGTACCCTGCTGACGCGCGGGCGCGGCCGGGCTGGTTCGACCGGGCTGGTTCGACCAGGCGGGCGCGGGCAGGCGGGCGGGCTGTCACGCGGGCGGGGCCGGGCGGGCGAAGGGGGCGGGAACACCGCGGCGGCGCGGCGGAAAAAATGTGGGGGAGCCGCCGCCACGGCACGGCGCCGCATGGCGCGAACCGGCGGCGGCTTTATATTCAGTCCGGCGAGTCCCCCACCGATGACTCGCGGGAGGATTTTGCTTCATGCGCGGACATGTGCTGGTCACCGGCGGCGCGGGGTACATTGGCGGCCACTGCAGCCTGGCTTTGCAAGCGGCTGGCTATCAGCCGGTGCTGTTCGACAATCTTTCGACCGGCCATCGCGCCATCGTGAACATTCTGAAGATGCCCTTCCACCACGGCGACGTGCGCAATCCGGGGGATTTGGAGCGGGTGTTCAAAAAATATAAATTCGTGGGCGTCCTTCACTTTGCAGGTGTTGCGCTGGTCGGTGAAAGTGTCTACGAGCCGGAAAAATACTACGCCATCAACACTCAGGGCGGGTTGAATCTGCTGTTGGCGATGGAGGCGCATGGGGTCAAGAACATTGTTTTTTCCAGCACCTGCGCCACCTACGGTCAGCCGAAGAAGGTGCCGATCGGCGAGGACACCCCGCAGCACCCGA
Organism: Planctomycetota bacterium; assembly: GCA_050730415.1. GTDB lineage: Bacteria > Planctomycetota > SZUA-567 > H5-PLA8 > JBOHNC01 > JBOHNC01. The sequence continues at coordinate 2,048 of JBOHNC010000474.1, read as the reverse complement.
TCAACCCCTACGGGCGCTCCAAGCTGTGTTTCGAGACGATGCTGGAAAGCTGGGCGCAGTGCCGCGAATTCCGCTACGCCGCGCTGCGCTACTTCAACGCCTGCGGCTGCGATCCCAAGGGCCGGCTGGGCGAGGATCACGACCCGGAGACGCACCTGATTCCGATCGTCATGGAGGTGGCCATGGGCCGGCGGGAAGCGCTGACGGTGTTCGGCGACGACTACGCCACGCCGGACGGCAGTTGCATCCGCGACTACATTCATGTGGACGACCTCGCCGATGCTCATTTGCGGGCGCTCAAGCACCTGACCGGCGGCAAGGGCGAGGCGGCGCTGAAGTTGAACCTCGGCACCGGCCGCGGGCTGTCGGTGCTGAAGCTGGCGCGGCTGGCCGAAGCGGTGACCGGGCGCAAGATTCCGGTCAAAATCGGCCCGCGGCGATGGGGCGATCCGGCCAAACTGGTGGCCGATCCGCGGCTGGCCCAAAAGAAACTCGGCTTCGTCTGCCAGCATTCCGACCCGCAGCACATTCTGGAGACCACCTGGGGTTGGTTCCGCGACCACCCCACCGGCTACCCGAAGTGAGCCGCGGCCGGAGCACCGCCTGAGAGGGTGTGTGGGAAGGCTTCCGCGCCCGCGTTGGCGGTGGGAGATGTTTCAACGTTTTTGAGCCGATGCCAACCCTGCGGGCCGGGCCGTCCGGCGAATTGTGGCTGCGTTGCGCCTCCTCGTTCGATGCTCGCGAGGGCGGATCGTCCGCCGTATCTTTTGTTCATCAGGGCTGAGCAATGGCGGCGGGATTTCCCGGGCGGCGCGAAGTTGGCTGTAGAATCGCAGCGGACGTATCGCCGGCGCGCGTGAACAGGAGGCGGCGGGGGCGGGGGGGAGCAGGCCGTGGACATCGAAAAAGGCCCCATGATCTACGAGAACCGCTTCGAGCGCGCCGCGGAGGTCAAAGGCTGGCGCATGGAAGGCGAGGGGGTGGTGCATTTCGCCGGCCGCCGCATGCATTTGGAAAACCGCCGCGATCCCATCGAAGGGCAGCAGGCGCATTTCGTGTTCTGGTGCGACTTCGATTTCCCGGCCGATTTCTGGATGGAGTGGGATTTCTTCCCCGAGCGCGAGCCGGGGCTGGCAATGCTGTTTTTCGGCGCCAAGGGCCGCACCGGCGAGGATGTATTCGATCCGGCGCTGCGGGCGCGGACCGGCGCCTACGAGCAGTACCACCACGGCGACATCGACGCCTTCCACCTGGCGTATTTCCGCCGCCGCTACCCGGACGAGCGCGCCTTTCACGTCTGCCACCTGCGTAAAAGCCATGGGTTTCATCTGGTCGCGGAAGGCGCCGATCCGATCCCCAACGTCGACGACGCCACGCCGCCCTATCGCATGCGGCTGCGCAAGTTCAAACGATCGGTCGATTTCGCCGTGGCGCCGCCCGACGGCCCGATGCTGGAGGTGCTCCACTGGGACGACGACGGGCAGCGCTTCGGCAAGCGGCTGAGCGGCGGGAAAATCGCCTTCCGCCAGATGGCGCCGCTGAAGGCCGCCTACGCCAACCTGCAGGCCTGGGCCATCCGCAAACCCTGATCGCGGCGCTTCCGGCCACCGGCCGAATGGACAGGAGACAGGAGACAGGAGACAGGAGACAGGAGACAGGAGGCGGCGGGTGGCGGGCGGCCGTGGGGCGCTGAAAATCCGCGTGCGGAAGGGGGGGCGTGGCGAACTTCTTTTATTTCGCTCCGCGCCGGGCTATAATGGCCGCTGCGCTACAACCCAATTGGGCCGGGCAGCGAGCGACTCCGATCCGCGTGGTCATCGCGCCGGCGCCTCCAAGGTACCCAGGGAAAGCGGTCCGCATGACCACCAAACCGAATCCAGCCAAAAAACCGGCGCCCGGCGCCAAAGCCGGCCAGGCCACCGCGGCCAAGGCCAAAGCCTCCGCCGACAGCGTGAAGCCCATGAAGCCGGCGGATGCCGCGCCCTCGGGGCGGCGGCCGGGGTCGCCCGGCGCAGCCAAGCCGACGGCGGCGCCGGCGGCAGCGGCGG
>JBOHNC010000473.1:0-5675 GCA_050730415.1 Planctomycetota bacterium | reverse complement strand
AACCTTGATTTGCCACTCGTCGCGGTTCCCACGTTTTTCCGCATGGAAGGTCGCGAGCGACGGGCCGAAATGCATTCGCTTCGTTGAACGCCGCGTGCGGTTCCGCGCGATGAAAGGTCGCATGTGTGGTTCTGCTTCTGATCGCGCGGGCGCGTTGCTGCGCACCGCCTTCCCAGCAGATGGCCTCCAGGCTGCGCCTTCCGGCCAACTGCTGGGCTATGATTCTGCCGCGCCTCCGGCGCTAAAATCATCACGCGTGTGGCGGCCGTATGGAGGTGGCTTCCAGAACGGGGTGAAAGCCGGGGCTGGAAGACAAAATGGCACCCAAAGAAGATGGGGGGTAATGTACAGCACTTCAGTGCTGGGGGAAAGAAGCGACAGCTATGGATCTCAAGTCCCAGAGGGACGGCAGAACCGGCTCCCAGAGGGACGGCAGAACCGGCTCCCGGAGGGACGGCAAAACCGTTTGCGGCATCTGCAACCAGTTTTAATCTTGACGCGCCATTAGCTCGCCGACATCGGCTGCAAGCCCCGCCCGTCGTACAGGATGCGCTTGCACATTTCGCAGCAGATGATGTCCTGCCCCTGCAGCGCGCGGTTGATCCGCCCCGGCGGCAGAACGGTGTGGCAGGCCGAGCAGCGCTTCAAATCTTCCACCGGCGCCAGCGGCGGAAAAGTGCTGGCCTTGATCAGCCGGCGGTAGGTGTCCAGAATATCCGCGGGGATGCCCTTGATCTTCGAGGCGTGTTCCACGTCGAGCGCGTTCCGGCGCTTTTCCAGCTCGGCGATTTTTCCCTTCAGGTCCTTTTCCACCGCGCGGAATTCCGCCTCCTGCACCGCCACTTTCTCGCGGATCCCGTCCACTTCCTTTTTTCGCTCCTCGACCTGTTCCATCATTTCCAGCGCCGCCGTTTCCAGCTTGCGGCTCGACGCCTTCATCACCGCCACCGTGTTCACCAGGTTCTGATATTCGCGCGCCGTCGTGCGATCCTGCATCTGCACCTGCCGCTTCTTGATGCCGCTCTCGTTCATTTCCAGTTCGCGCGATTTCTCGGTGGCGTCGTCTTCCATCACCTTGAGGTCCGCTTCCATCGTCGCGAGAATGCTCTTCTGGCGGTTCAATTCCCGCGCCAGCCGGTCGATTTCCTCCGGGAAACGCGTCAGATCGCGGTTGATGTCGATGAGAACTTTGTCGAGGTCCTGGACGGCCAGCAACTGGGGAAAGGACGGGTGCAAAGGCATGCAAACTTCTCCGGCGCGGGGGCCCCAATCAGCCCATCGACCCGCGCTCTAACTATATGGCATTTCACCCGCTTGAGTAGGGGTCCCATTTTTCCGAACGGCTGTGCGTGGCGCTTGCCAGGGGCTTTTAGTTCTCTCCCAATTTCGCAAGTGCCGGAGGCACGCCCGAGATTAGCCCAGCACGGCACTACGGCATGAACTCGGCTCCGGGGGACATGCGCTACCAGTGCTGGCAGGCTGAGGCGAGAACTAAAAGACCCTGTGGCGCATGCAAACCGCGCTTGGCCGTTCCCGTTTGAAGTCCCGCTTGCGGGACGCCAGCGTCATTGCCCAGCACTTCAGTGCTGGGACACGAGCAATGCCCAGATACCATTCCCAGGTCCCGGAGGGAGGCCAGAACGATTCCGCCGCGCATACAGTCTCGGGTTCAAGCCTGACGCCCGCCTCACGCCGATGGCACACAGGACAGAAACGCCCGCCGCGCCGCGCCCTTCCATCCTGACGCCCCACCACGCCTCCCGTCATTCCCATTCCTGCGGGATCTGCTCGAGAATCGCCGTCACGATCTCCTCCGGCGTCCGGTCCGCCACCGCCACCTCGCAGTGCCGCGCCGCTTCGTACATATCCGCCCGTTTGTCCGCCGTCGCGCGCAGATCGTCCAATCCCGTCAGCCCGGTCAAGCTCGGCCGCAGGCTGTCGCTGTCGGGGTCCTTGGCGATGCGATGATGCAGAATCTCCGGCGGCGCGCTCAAATGAATGACCAGCCCGTTGGCCCGCATCTTCTCGCGGTTGCCGGAACTCAACACCATCCCCCCGCCTGTCGCCACCACCGCGCGCCGGTGGTCGCGGCAAATCTCGCTCAGCGCCTGCGATTCCAAGTGCCGGAAGGCCGCCTCCCCCCGCGTGTGGAACACCTCCGCCACGCTGCAGCCCTGCAGTTGCGCAATCAGATGATCGGTGTCGAAAAATGGCCGGTGCAGCCGTTCGGCCAGAAGCCGCCCGACGGTGGTTTTGCCCGAGCCGCGCAGGCCGATGAGGAAAATATTCTGCATCGTTAGATCCTCAAGGGGCGACTGCGGCGGAAGGGCGGGCAGGTTCAACCGGCGCAAAACGCCGCAAAATCATTATATTCCGCCCGGTTTGACCCGGTTTTTCGGCCTCGCGTTTTTCGGAAAACTCCTTGAACCAGCAGCACTTTGCCGAAAAATGGTGTCTAACAACCTGGTCTGATGGTTTAGTTTCATGAGGCAACCGCGGTTGGACTGATTTTTGCCATTGGAATGACGGTCGGCGCACCGTGGTGGATTCCCCCACGCCGCCGGTGGGAAAACTGTTCGGTGTGCTCGCGCCTGATTCCGCGCAAGCCGGCTGGGAGGCTCGAACCATGGAACCCTCCGATATCCGCATCGGTCAGAAATACCTGAACGATCCCTGTCCCGGCGGCCAGGGCCAAGCGCGTCGCGCCTTCATCGGCGTGATGGCCGCCACCGCGCTGGGCGCCGCCGGCTCCAACCTGTTCGCCCCCGACTGCGGCGCACCGCCGCCAGCCAAACCCAATCGCTGGACCGGCGGCGAAAGCGTCCCGCCGCTGCCCCTGCCGGCCACCCCCCTGCGCCGGTCCGAAAAGAAACGCCCGCCCGCGCCGCCGGTGCTGCTGGGCAAAGTTCAATACGGCAAGATCATGACCGGCCACCGCGCCGACGGCTCCACCTACACCTACCGCGACTGGACCACCGACCCCGGCGACGTCCGCTCCATCATGGACTCCGTCCAGCATGTGCTCGGCCTCGCCTACAAGGGCATCGATGTCCAGCTCCCCAGCTTCAGTTGGGACCCGACCGAAATCCCCGTGCTGTACCTGACCGGCCACGAGGGCTTCGAATTCTCCAACGAACTGCGCGCCAAACTGCGCGTCTACCTCCAGGACGGCGGCTATCTGATCGGCGACGCCTGCTGCGGCATGAAGGATTTCCGCGCAGCCTTCATGAACGAAATGAACATCATCTTCCCGCGCCGCAAAATGCAGCCCCTCGACCCCGACCATCCGCTCTGGGAATCGGCCTACAAGATCGACGAAGTCGGCTTCGTCGGCTACGACCAGAAAGCCTACCGCGGCCGCCCGCTGCTCGAATCGGTCGAAATCGGCTGCCGCGCCTCGGTGATTTTCTCGCCCTTCGACCTGTCCTGCGGCTGGGACTTCCACCGCCACGACCGCGGCCAGCGCGTGTGGGCCTCCGGCAAAGGCCAGAACGGCCCCGAAGACGCCATCCAAATGGGCATCAACATGTTTTCCTACGCCCTGGCCGATTACCAGCTCGGCCGCCAACTGGCCTCGCAGAAGGTCTACCACGACACCGACACCAACGGCGACGAAAAGTTCGTCTTCGGCCAAGTGGTCCACGGCGGCGACTGGGATCCCGATCCCGACGCGGCCGGCAACCTGATGAAAAATGTCGCCGCCTCCACCACCATCGACGTGAAATACAAAAAAGTCCCGGTCGACCTGTCCCAGTCCACCGCCTTCAATCACGCGCTGCTGTACATGACCGGCCACCACGACTTCATTCTGAAGGACGCCGAAATCGCCACCCTGCGCGAATTCTTCCGGCTCGGCGGCGTGATGATCGCCGACGCCTGCTGCGGCCGGCTGGCTTTCGACGGCGCCTTCCGCCGCGAAATCGCCCGCGTCCTGCCCGGCGCCAAGCTCGCCCCGCTGCCGCCCAACCACGCCATCTACACCGCCGGCGGCCACACCATTTCCAACGTCTCCTACACCCCGCGCTTGAAAGCCGCCCTGCCCGACCTCAACACCCCCTGCATCGAAGGCATCACCATCGGCGGCGCCACCGCGATTTTCTATTCCAAGTACGACCTCGGCTGCGGCTGGGAACAGATCGACCACCCCTACCGCCTCGGCTACCAGGACGCCGACGCCCTGAAGCTCGGCACCAACATGATTCTCTACGCCATGACCCACTGAGCCCGGGCATTGTAGCGCGTCCCTGGGAGCGCCCCCCCTGGGAGCGCCGCGCTCCAGCGCGGCTTCTTGGATTTAGGCTTTGGGCTTTGGGAAAACCGGAACCAGATTATCAATTGAATCGCAATATACGGGCGGTGCCCCCCTGCCCGCCCGGTTCATCCCTCTACCCTCATCCTTCATCCTTGCCTTCCTCCCCTTCCCCGTCTTGATTTTCGCGCCCCCGCCTCCAAAATACCTCGATTGCCCCCGCAACCCGAACCATCCCCCAACCCAAGGAACGGCATCATGGCTTCGACTCCCAAACCCATCCGGATCGGCATCGTCGGCGCGGGCGGCATCGCCGGCTCCCACATCGGCGGCTACAAACTCGTCCCCGGCGCCGAACTCTACGCCATCTGCGACATCAACAAGGAACGTGCCGAAGCCGTCGCCAAGGAACACGGCTTCCAGAAGGTCTTCACCGACTACAACGAAATGTTGAAGCTCAAGGAAATCGACGCCGTCAGCGTCTGCACGCCCAACGCCTTCCACATGGGCCCGACCGTCGCCGCGCTCAAAGCCGGCAAACATGTTCTCTGCGAAAAGCCGATCGCGCTCAACGCCAAAGAAGGCGCCGCCATGGTCGCCGCCGCCAAAAAAGCCAAACGCAAACTCCAGATCGGGCTGCATTTCCACTTCGAAGCCAAAACCCAGGCCCTCAAGCGCTTCATCACTGACGGCGCACTGGGCAAAATGTACTACACCCGCGTCCAAGCCCTGCGCGTGCGCGGCATTCCGACCTGGGGCGTGTTCACCAACAAGAAACTGCAAGGCGGCGGACCGCTGGTCGATATCGGCGTCCACATGCTCTACACCGCGCTGTATCTGCTGGGCTTCCCCAAGCCGGTCTCCGTCAGCGGCCAGACCTTCAACTACATCGGCACCTCGCCCGGCCACATGGGTTTCTGGGGCTCGTGGGATCATAAAAAATACGAGATCGAAGACACCGCCGTCGGCTTCGTGCGCTTCGAAGGCGGTCACGTGCTGGTGCTCGAAACCAGCTTCTGCGCCAACATCGAAAAGGAATTCTGGAACGTCCAGATCTTCGGCGACAAGGGCGGCTGCAACTACGATCCCTGCACCGTGACCCGCGAAGAAAACGGCTCGATGTCCACCGCCGCGCTGACCTTCCCGAAACTGCCCGAACCGCACAAGGCCGAAGTCGCCGCCTTCGTCGAATCGATCCGCGAAAACAAGCCCGTCCGCGTCAGCGGCGAAGACGCCCTGTGCGTCCAGAAAATCCTCGACGGCATCTACGCCAGCGCCGCCGCCGGCAAGGAAGTCAAAGTCACTCGTGTCCAAAATAAATTTTGAAAAGACGGTTCTTGGCGTTCGGTCGGAGAATGGGTGTTACCAAGCATCCGTTTTCCGTTCGTTCACCTTGGAGACCGTCCATCATGAGTATACCGTGCCG
>JBOHNC010000472.1:0-15958 GCA_050730415.1 Planctomycetota bacterium | reverse complement strand
CTTCTCTTGTGTGCGATCGCATCCTGAGAGCACGGGTGACTTCACCCGGTCTTCATTTCAACCGTACATTCGGCTCCGCCGGTATTTGCTACACATCCTTCCTTCCACTTTGGCGCCGGGTGCGGTTCCGCGCGATCCGAAACAGAACCACGCGCCCGACCTGCCATCGCGCGGAACTGCACCCGACGTTCAATGCAGCGAATGCATTTCGACGCATCGCCCGCGGACGTTCCGCGTGGGAAACCGTGGGAAACGCGACATCGCCTTGGACCACGCGGGGCGGTCTGGCGACCGCTTCCAGGGGTGCGCCTGCGGAAGACCTCCGGCAAACCCTGGCTATGTTGCCTCGCGCCGTTGGCGCGAAGAGACGGAGCCGGAAGGGTGCTGGCGCTGCTGGGGCGTGGCGAAAGATGGGGTTGATGCGCAGAGGTTAAGGTGCGCGCTTCGCGCGCCTTTTTCATGCACGGGCCTGGCGACCCGTGCCACAATGCCTCGGACATTTGAAAGGAATGGATAATCTCGCGGAGCCGAATGCGCGGATCGGGCGAAGAAGCCGGTCTGACGACCGGCGCTTTCAGGGGGTGCTCCCGAGAGAAACTGGGGCAATTGGTTTAGGATCCGGCGTGTTCTTCGTGTTGTCCGTTGGTCTGGCTGAGCACCAACAGGACATGGTGGGCTTGGAGCGGCACGTCGGGATCGGCGGGGATCTGCAGCGTGCCATTGCCTGGATCGCGGATGCCGACCACCTGTTTGCCGTATTTCTGGCGGAAGTTGCTGTTGCGCAGGGACAGGCCGACGATTTCTTCGGGCACCGGGACTTCCTGCACGTCCTGGCCGTGGCCGATCAGCGAACGGCGCTTGAGCCGCTCGATGCGCGCCTCCGATTCGTCCATCAGCGCCAGGTCTTCGGTGCGGTGGGCGTAGGCGGCGGAAATGTCGTGGTGGGAGAGCACGCCGAGCATGTGCGGCGGCTGGTCGTCGGTCATCACCACGAGGTCCTGCACGCCGCGTTCGGCCATCAGCTTCACCGCCGCGTGCAGGTCGGCGTTGGCCGAAATGGTCGGGTAGTCGAGCACGGCGAGGTCGCGGGCGGTGAGGAACTGCTCCAGCGAGCGATCTTCGTGCAGTACTTTGCGGATGTCGTGCAGATGCACCACGCCTTCCAACTGGCCCTGTTTGCCGACCACCGGGAAGCATTCCTGCGGCGAATGCTTCATCGTCTCGAGGACGTTTTCCAGGGTTGCGCCGGGTGCCAGGCGGACATCGGTGGTGTTCTGGTGGAGCACCTCATGGACCTTCAGGTCGGCCAGCACGTCGACGGCGTAGTCTCCGAAGTGGGCGGGGGAATCGCTGAGGCTTTCGACCTGTTCGGGGTTGATGCCCCAGCGCCGGCCAATGACGTAGGACACGGCGCAGGTGAGCATGAGGGGCACGAGCAGGCCGTGGGCGCCGGTCATTTCGCTGAGCATGATTACCGCCGCGACGGGAATCCGGTTGGAACTGCCGAAAAACGCCGCCATCCCGACGATCACCAGCGACTGTTGCAGTTCGGTTGAAATCCACGCGCCGTGGCCCATGGCCGCGAAGGTCAGGAACAGGAACTGGCCCCACAGGGCGCCCATCACGCCGCCGATGAACAGCGACGGGCCCAGCAGACCGCCGGAACCGCCCGAGGCCACTGTAAATCCGGTGCCTATAATCTTGAAAATCAGCAGCACCGCCAGCGCCGCCACCCACACCCAGGGCGCCAACCCCGACCCCGCCTGCGGGCCCATAAACAGCCGGCCCAGAAAGGTGTAGGACGCATCCATGATCGGCGGCGCGACCAGCACCAGCAGGCCCAGCAGCAGGCCGCCAACCATCGGCTTGAAGACGCCCCAGATTTTCAGGCTCTTGAAAAACCGGTTGTGCAGCCAGAAATAGGACTTCACGAAAAAGATGTTGGTGGCGACCGCCAGCCCCGCCAGTCCCAGGTAGGCCAGCAGTTCCAGCGGCTTTTTGAAAGCCAGACTTTGCAGGTCCGGCATCACGAAATGGATCCCCTGCTTTTGATAGATTTGCGCCACCCAGCTCAGAATGCCCACGAACAGCGGGCCTTGGTAGCCGATGATCGAAATGAACGCAGCGTAGCTGGTCACGGAGGCGATCAGGCAGGGCACGATGGCGTCGTGTTCGAAGTCGGTGTCGCGGTAGAGCATCTCCGAGCCCATGATGGCGGCGCCCAGGGGCGCCTGGAAAATCGCGCCCATGCCGGCCGCGGCGCCGGCCAACAGCAGCCGCCGCCGGTCGCGCACCGAAACCTTCATTTTCCGCCCGATCCAGGATCCCCAGCCGGCGCCGATGTAGGCGATGGGGCCTTCCGGCCCGGTCGACCCGCCGGAACCGATCAACGCGATGGCCGCGACGCCTTTGACGATGGGCGTGAACCAGTCGAGCACGCCCTTGCCATGATGGAAGGCGTTGATCACTTCGCCGGTGCCGTGCATGTCGGATTTTTTGCGCACCAGCAGGCGGATCAGCAGGCTGCCGAAGAGGGCTCCCAGCATGGGGACCAACACCAGGAGATAGTTCATGCCCTTGAAGGAAAAAATACTGACCGAACTGGTGGGGTAGACCAGGTCGATGACATGGCTGACGGTGAAATCCAGGGCGTCTTTGAACCCGGCCGCGGAGATGCCGGCAAACACGCCGACCACGCCGCTGAGCAGCGCGACCCGGCCCCAGGTCTTCAGCCCTAATTTGGATGAAACCGATTGGAGCATGGCCGGATCGAGACTCGGGGGAAAAAAGCGCCGCGGGACGTCCCGTCGCGAATCGGACGGGTCGGGGTGCGCCATTAGACGAAAGAGCCGATTATACCGTGCTCATGTTTAATGGGGCGGCCGGGAAGAAAGGATGAAGCGTGAAGGGCGAGGGGGAAGGATGAAGGATGAAGGATGAAGGTAAAACCAATACCGGCGATTTTCGATCTATCGCGCCGTGCGCGTCTACGGGGAGCGCCCCCTGGGAGCGCCGAGCGTCGGACCTGTGCATGACCCGCATCTTTTTTGGGCGCTTTTTTGTCTTTCAGCCCCGGCTATCGCCCGTTCTTGAAGCCACGCCACAAGGCCGTCGCCTGCGTGATGATTTTAGCGCCGGAGGCGCGGCAGAATCATAGCCCAGCAGTTGGCCGGAAGGCGCGGCCTGGAGGCCATCTGCTGGGACAGCGGTGCGCAGCAACGCTCCCGCGCGATCCGAAGCAGAACCACGCCCCCGAGACCTTCCATCGCGCGGAACTGCACTCGGCGTTCATCGAAGCGAAGGCATTTCGGCCCGTCGCCCGCGACGTTCCGCGCGGGAGAACGTGGGAAGCGCGACATCGCCCCTGTCAGACAGGGCCCGCGCGGGGCGGTCTGGCGACCGCTTCCAGGGGTGCGCCTGCGGAAGACCTCCGGCAACCCCTGGCTTTGTTGCCTCGCGCCGTTGGCGCGAAGAGCCGGAGCCGGCAGGATTCTGGCGCTCCCGGGGTATGCGTGTAAGGCTCGGCCCCCCCGCGAAAGGCACGTCGCGCGCGGGCGGTCGATAAGCAGGCCGCCGCTGACCGCCGCTCGGCTCCCCATTTCCTCCGCCATCCGGCCGGAGTAGAATAGACGGCCGAATTCAACCTTGTCAGGAACCGTTGAGGCAGGCCCCGACCCATGAATGTCCTGATTCCGATCCTTGCGGCGATCGGCCTTTTCATCGTGATCGGCCGTTGGTACAGCCGCCATCTGGCGAAAGTCCTGGGCGAAGATCCCAACCGGCCGGCGCCGGCGGTCACCAAGGCCGACGGGGTGGACTACGTTCCGACGCGCACGCCGATCGCGTTTGCGCAGCACTTTGCGGCGATCGCCGGCGCGGGGCCGATTCTCGGGCCGATTTTCGCGCTGGTCTACGGCTGGCAGTGGTGCTGGCTGTGGGTGGTCTTTGGCGCGCTGTTTTTCGGCGCGGTGCATGATTATTTTGCGCTGTTCATGTCGGTGCGGGAGGAAGGCGCGACCATCGTCGGGCTGGCGAAAAAATACATGGGCAACGCCGGCTACACGGTTTTCATCGCCTTCGTCGTCACCATGCTGCTGATCGTCAACGCGGTCTTTCTGATCGTCTCGGCCAAAGCCCTGACCAGCGTGATTCCCGCCGCGCAGATGCACTTGACCGACACCACGCGGCACCTGTTCACCGTGGACAGGGACGACAATACCTGGATCGGCGGCATCGGTTCGACGTCGGTGCTGATCATCACGCTGTTCGCGCCGCTGCTGGGCTGGCTGTACGTGAAAAAGAAGGTCTCCACGCTGCTGTGTTCGGCGCTGGCGGTTGGCCTGTGCGCGCTGTCGGTCTACCTGGGAATTCTGTGGCCGATTCCGCTCGGGCACGAAGCGCTGTGGGGCTTCAGCGGGATGACGATCTGGATCGCGCTGCTCGGGGTGTACTGCCTGATCGCCGCCGGGCTGCCGCTGTGGATGCTGATTCAGTCGCGCGACTTCATCAACGTACATATTCTGTACGGCGGGCTGGCGATTCTGGTGTTCGGGTTGTTCTCGATCGGTCTGTTCCAGCGCGGCACGATTCAGATGTCGGCCACGCCGCAGGCGACGCTGGCGGCGCAGGCGAGCGCGCTGGAAGCGCAGGCGGTCGCTCCGAAGTCAGCGCGGACCGCGGAAGCCAAAGAGAAGCTGGCGCAGTACGAAGGCGCGGTCCAGACCAAAACCGCCGCCGGTCTGCCGGGCCCGGTGGTCACCGAGCCGACCTACGATTTCAGCGGGCTGGCCTGGATCTGGCCGGGGCTGTTCGTGCTGATCGCCTGCGGCGCGGTGTCGGGTTTCCATTCGCTGTGCGCGAGCGGCACGGCCAGCCGGCAGGTCACCAGCGAACCGGCCGCGCGGCAGGTGGGCGTCTGGGCGATGTTGCTCGAAGGCCTGCTGGCGGTGCTGGTGATTGTTTCGGTGAGCTACGCTTTTTCCGGCATCGGGTACGCGCGGGTGCTGTACCCGAACAGACATCTGTTGGGCGGCGGCAATCCGGCCACCGTTTTCGCGCAGGCGGTCGGGACGGTCGGGTACGACGGCTTGGGCATCCCGATGGCGCTGGGCACGATTTTCGGGCTGCTGATGCTGGAAGGATTTCTGGTCACGACGCTCGACACTTCGGTCCGGCTGACGCGCTACCTGCTGGAAGAAATGCTGGGCATGATTCTGCCGGGCAAAAAGTTTAACCTCTGGCTGACGACGTTGGCGGTGGTGCTCGGTTCGGTGGGCGTGACCGCTGTCGGCGCCGGGAATGTGATGCGCCTGTGGCAGGTCTTCGGCACCGGCAATCAACTGCTGGCCGCCTTCGGCCTGATCGTCGCTTCGCTGTGGCTCATCAAGACCGGGCGCAACGCGATCTACGCGCTGATCCCGGCCTGCTTCATGCTGGTGACCACCATCACGATGCTGATCGAAGCGCTGTACGGGTACATCCGCCACTTCGATCTGCTATTGATCGTCACCTGCGCGCTGGTGCTGTTCCTGGGGCTGATGTTCCTGGTGAGCGCGGTGATAAACCTGGTCAAACGGTTTTCCGGGCGGGAGGCTTCCGCTCCAGCCGCGTGAAAGCGGGCAGGCGCGTGGATGCGGGCAAGCGCGTGAAAGCGGGCGGGCGCGTGAAAGCGGGCGGGCGCGCGGCGGCGTGAGGCCGGTTTTTTGACCTGTGCATGGGTTACACCTTTCGACATGGGCGTCGGGTGCGGTTCCGCGCGATGGGATGGCGGCGAGGGTCTGATCGCTTCGTGTCGCGCGGAAGAAGGGCTTGGTGCGTGTCGTGGCGCGGGAGGCGCCACGACACGCCAGTCCGTGGGGTCCCCCCACGGCTACCCAAATTCGGCCCCATCCGGGGCCAAGAAAAGGACACTTAAGCGAAGGTTTCTGCCGAGCCGGTTCGGGGTTGATTCCGGTGGTGGTTGCCACCTGCTGATCTGCCGTCCCTCCCGGGCCTCATGCGCCATTTTCAACGTTCCGGTCCCAGCACTGAAGTGCTGGGCTATGACTCTGGCGTCCCGCAAGCGGGACTCGAAGGCAAAGTCGGAAGCACAACCAATCGCGACCTTGACGATTCAACCATTGTTGAATTTGCAGGCTGCTGGCGCTCGCGCACCTGTCCGCGGCTTCGGCGCTATAATTCTTGCCTGCGCAATTCCGCCAATCACTCACGCCGAACAGGCCGAACAGGAGGACCTCCATGACCGCCACGCTCACGCTTGCCGCCGCCACCGCCGCCGCCACTGCCACCGGCAGCACGCCGACTGTCTACTTCGCGGCCACCCAGGACAAGAAACTTGCCGTCTACGCGCCGGCCGAACTGGCGCAGCGGGTGGCCGCGCGCTTCGCCGCCGACGCCTACCACGCCGGGGCGCTCGAAACGCTGACCTTCATCGACGCTGCGGGCGGAGCGGACACCTTCGTGATCGGGCTCGGCGATGAGAAAAAACTGACCGCCGAAAGCTTCCGCCGCGCCGGCGGCCAAGCTGTGCGCTCCACCGCCGCCGCTCAGGCCGCGGCGGTTTCGATCGATCTCACCCGGGCGCCGGCGGCCTACGTGAACAGCGCCAACCTCAGCGCGCTATTGGAAGGCGCCGGGCTGGCGTCGCAGCCGGACTACAAGGCGACGGGCGACAAGGCCAAGGCGCCGAAGGAAATCGTGAAGAAGGTCATCGTCGCCGCGAAAAAACCCGGCAGCGTGAACCTCGCGCGGATCGCCGCCAGCCTGGAAGGCGCCCAGTTCGCGCGCAGTCTTGGCGACATGCCGCCGAACGAACTGAATCCGGTGGTGTTCGCGAAACTGGCGCAGGGGATGGCGAAAAAATGCGGGCTCAAGTGCACCGTGTTCGACGAAAAGCAGCTCAAGGCCATGGGCGCGGGCGCGATCTGCGCGGTGGGTCAGGGCTCGGCCACGCCGCCGCGGCTGATCGTGCTGGAATATGCGCCGGCGGGGCGCGCCAAGGAAAAGCCGGTCGTGATCGTGGGCAAGGGCGTCACCTTCGACACCGGCGGCATTTCGATCAAGCCGTCGGACGGCATGCATGAGATGAAGTTCGACATGTGCGGCGCGGCTTGCGTCGCGGGGCTGCTGAGCTGCCTGAAGGCGGCCGGGATCAAGCGCCGGGTGATCGGCATCATCGCCACCGTCGAAAACATGCCCGGCGGCCGCGCCTACCGGCCCGGCGACATTCTGCATTCGCTGAAAGGCCCGACGATCGAAGTCCAGAACACCGACGCCGAAGGGCGTTTGATTCTGGCCGACGCGCTGTTCTACGCCGACCGCTTCAAGCCTTCCGCCGTGGTGGACCTCGCGACGCTGACGGGCGCGATTCTGGTGAGCTTGGGGAACCTGGCCGCGGGGCTGTTTTCCAACGACGACGAACTTTCCGAGACGCTGCTGGCTGCCGCCAAGACCACCGGCGAACGGCTGCACGCGATGCCGATGTTCGAAGAATACGCCGACGGGCTGAAGTGCGACACCGCCGACATCCGCAACATCGCCGGGCGCTTCGGGGGATCGATCACGGCGGCGAAGTTCCTGGAACATTTCATCGGCGATTACAAGTGGGCGCACCTGGACATCGCGGGCACCGCTTGGCGTGGCGGCGCGTGGGGCGGCAGTTGGCCGGCGCCGTATCTGCCGAAGACCGGCGCCAGCGGCTTCGGCGTGCGGTTGCTATTGGAAGCGGTCGAAAGCCTCTGATCCCAAGGTTGGTGTAAACGAATCGCGCGCACGGCGCGGCGCGGCGCGGCGCACGTCCTGCAATGGGTCTTGCTTTGTGTCGCGCGATATTTTTGCAGCGACCGCGGCGCGCGCGGCGGTTTCCGACTTACTTCCCGAGCGCTTTCGCCAGGCGCGCGGCGATTTTCGCGGAGCCTAGCAGCGCGCAGAGTTCGCCGATGGGCGGGCTGACCAGGCCGCCGGTCAGGGCGACGCGCAGCACCGGGCCGACTTCTTTCAAGCCCAGCCCCAGGCCCTCGGCGCCGGCTTTGATCGCCGCTTCGCAGCGCGGCGCGATTTCTTCCAAGGACTGCCCGCTCTGTCCAGCAGCGCCTTCCGGGCCGCCGATTGCAAAGCTGCCCAGCGCCGCCAATCCGGCCTGCATCGCCTGCAAAATTCCCGGCGTTTTCGGGTCGTCGACGATTTTGCGGATGCGCTTGTCTTCCAAGTTCGGCGGCGCGTCGGCGGTGAAAAAATAGCGCGATTTTTCGCTGACGATGTCGGCCAGGCGCGTGAGGCGCTCCTGTTCGATCTTCACGAAGGCCGCCAGCCAGGCCGGGTCGAGGGCGGCCGTGGTTTCCACGCCCAACGCCTGCGCCAGGAAGGGCCGCACGCGCTCGATGAGCGCCGCCAGCGGCAGTTCGCGCAGGTACTGTCCGTTCAGGTTCAGCAGTTTGGCCTGGTCGAACTGCGCGGCCGTGTCGCCGATCCGCTCGAGCGAAAACGCGGCGACAATTTCAGCGCGGGTCATTTTCTCGCGGTTGTCTCCCGGCGACCAACCCAAGAGCGACAGGTAGTTCACGAAGGCTTCCGACAGCACGCCCGCGTCGCGGAAACTGGCCACGTCGACGTCGCCGTCGCGTTTGCTGTAGGGCTTGCCTTCGGCGTTCACGATCATCGGCAGGTGGCCGTACAGAGGCGGCACGCAGCCGAGGGCCTCGAACAGCAGCAGGTGCCAGTAGGTGTTGTCGACGTGATCGTCGCCGCGCAAAATGTGCGTGATCTGCATGTCCACGTCGTCGACGACATTGGCCAGGTGGAACACCGGCGTGCCGTCGCTGCGCAGGACCAGGCGATTTTTCAGCGAATCGAGGGGCTTTTTGAGCGCGCCCTTGATGAGGTCCTTGAACTGCACGTAGCGCCGCCGGCTGCGCAGCACGGAAATGCCCGGGAGCACTCGCACCGCGCCGTCTTCGATCGCCGCGAGGTCATCGGCCAGCCGGTACAGCACCTGGCCGTGGGCGTCGAGCGCCTCCAGCGTGGGAAACCCGGCCAGCGAACGCTGCTGCAGGTCGTAGGCCAGCGCTTCGAAGGGCTCGCTGCCGGAATGGCGCTCGAAGCGCGGCACGAACTCCAGCCCGTTTTCGTGAATCAGGACCGGCCAGCCGGGATGCACCTGCAGCGCGATTTCTTCGTCGCTGGATACGGCGAACTGGGAATTTTCAATGTGGAAAGGCAGGCGAAAAAACAACGCCGGGAGGTCTTCCGCCGCGGCGGCGAGCGCCAGGGGCGGGCGGTAGTCGCGGCGCTTGGAGGGTTTTTTCTCGGCCTCGCGCGCTTCGAACTCCTGCTTGTGCCGCGCGTAGTTGGCGGCCAGGTTGGCGCGGAAGTCGTTCAGGAAAGTCGCGAAGGTCGGCGTGGCCGCGACTGCGGCCGCCTGCGCGGCCGGTTCCGACCAGGCGCTGGCGGAGGTCGCCCGGTAGGCGCGCCGGGCGGCGATCAGCTTTTCGGCGGCGGCCTGGTGGCGCGCCAGGTTCGCGGTCTGGTACACCGCCGGCTCGTCGATCGTCAGCCCGGACCAGTCGAGGGACTCGAAGACGTTGCGGATGGCTTCGGGCGTGGAACGCTCGCGATCGGTGTCCTCGATGCGCAGCAGAAACTTTCCGCCTTCGTGGCGCGCGAACAGCCAATTAAAGAGCGCCGCCCGCAAATTCCCGAAGTGCAGATTCCCTGTCGGCGACGGCGCAAAACGGACCCGGACACTCATGCTCGATGGTTCCCTCTCGATCAGTCTGTGCAGTATAGCCGCAGATTACTTAAACGGATTTTTCAGCTTGCCGAGGTCCTGTTTCAAATCCGTGCCGGCATTGTGCGCCGCCTGCTTCGCGGCGTCGGCCGGATTGCCGCCGTGGGTCGCATCCTGCACCGCGTTCTTCACGCTCTGCGTGGCGTCCTGCTTCAGTTCCTGCCCGGCCTGCTGCGCCGCGGCCTGCACCCGGGTCTGCAGTTGCTTTTCATTTGCGTCGAGCGCCGCCAGCAGCCGCTGTTTGATCACGCCTTGGAGGTCCTTGCCGCCCACATCCAGCCCGGCCTTGGTGGCGCGGTTCAGGATTTCCACCAGCAGTTCCGACGCCGTGTACCCGCTGCCATCCTGGCGCCACAGGTCGTGCATTTCGAACGGCGGGATCGTGAAGGAGGTCTTGTACTCCACCGGCCAGGTGGCGTGGATGTCCATGCCGATGTTCTTCAGCCGGATCAGGGCGATCTTGAAGCGTTTTTCGGGGGCCGGCGCGGCGGGCGCGGCGGGCGCTGGGGTGCCGGTCGCGCCCGACGATCCGCCGGAAGCGCCTGCCCCGTGATCGCCTTGGTCGAGATGGGTCAGAATGGTCTGCACGTTGGTGGTTTTGTCGTTGGCCTCGAGGTAGACGCGCAGATTTTCCAGGTCCAGTTCCTGAATGTCGAGGGTGTTCGAATCGAGGCTCGACAGCGACACGCCGGTCGCGGCCTGGCCCATCGACAGCGTCGGCTTGGTCGGGTCGAAGCCGGCCGGATCGGCGACGGTCATGTCGTGGATGGCCACCGAGCCGGACAGGATCGAGCAGTGAAATGCGCCGACTTCGGTTTTGACGCCGAGCTCCCGGCTGCCGCCGGTTTCAATCAGCGCCTTGCCGATCGGATCGATGAAGATCCAGGCGATCAGCAGCAACCCGACCGGAATCACGATCAGCAGCGCCACGGCCGCGACGATCAATCCGACGATCCATTTTTTCATGTCGCGCGCTCTCCTCTGCGGCCGTCGGTCCATTGTAGCGCAGGCGCGAAACGCGGTCTGCGCGGCTGCGGGCTGGTTTTTTTCTCGCGCAAGAGCCGGCAAGATGCCGACGCTCCCGGGGTGTGCGCGCGTTCGCGGAGCCGTATGCGCAGTTTGGGCGAAGAGCGGGCGGGCCCGGCTGCGGCCCCGGCTGCGCGCCGACGCGCGCAAGAAAAAGAGCTAGGGCGCGAGCTTCGCTCGCACTGTTTAATGCATCGGTCAGCGACCGATGCCACAATGCCACGGGCACTCCAGCGGAATGGATGGACTTGCGGAGCCGAATGCGCGGATCAGGCGGAAAAGCCGGTCTGATGACCGGCGCTCCCGGGGGTGCGCGCTTTCGATTTCCCTTCATCCCTCATCCGTCACGCTTCAACCTTCGTTTTTCATTCCCCCCCACCCTCGCGCTTCCTCCCCGTCTCCCCTCCAACCGAACTTCAAATGGCGTAGAATTTCGTCTGGCCCCTGCGTGCATCGTGCCGCGCTGGTTTCGCTCCGCCCGCCCCCGTTCCGAAAGGATCCACCGTGCATCCGGCCTTCCTGAGCGGCGACCTCGCGCGCCTGACCCACCTTCACGTCACCGATTGCAGTTGCGGGCGCGAACACCGCATTTTCACGCAGGAGGTGGTGCTCGGCGCAGGCATTCTCCGCGGCAAGCTCGGCCCGCTGGCGCAGCGCTTTTTTCCGGCCGGCGCGCAAGTCGCCATCGTCGCCGACTCGCACACCTGGGCGGCTTCGGCCGGCGGCACGAGCGGCGCGTCCGCCTCTCCCGCCGGTGAAACCATTGCAGCCGCCTTGCGCGCGGCCGGTTTCAGCTCACAGCGCGAAGTCCTCGCTCCGCCCGCCGGTGGCGAACTCCACGCCGACGACGCCACCGTCGCGCGCCTGACCGCTGCGTTGAAAAAACTCCCCGCCGGTGCGCGCGCCGTGGTGGCGCTCGGATCGGGCACCGTCAACGACCTGTGCAAAGCCGCCTGTACGGCGCTCGACGCGCCGCTGATCACCATCCCCACCGCCGCCAGCATGAACGGGTACACTTCGGCGATCGCCGCGATTCTGTCGAACGGCGTCAAGACCACGCAGCCGTGCCGGCCGCCGGCGGCGATTCTGGCCGACGCGGCGCTGATCGCGACCGCGCCGCGCGCGATGGCCGCCGCCGGCTACGGCGACCTGCTCAGCAAATACGCCTCCGGCGCCGACTGGCTGCTCGGGCACATTCTTTTTGACGACTACTACTGCGCCGGGCCCGCGCGGGTGGTCGATCGCGCCATTCAGAACGCCATCGCCAAACGGCGTGAAATCGGCGCCAACCAACCGGCGGGGCTGCAAGCGCTCACCGAAGCGCTGCTGCTGTCCGGCTATTCGATGGCGCTGGCCGGTTCCAGTTCGCCGGCGTCGGGCGGGGAACATCTGATCAGCCATCTGTGGGACATGACGGCGCACTGGAGCCATCGCACGCCGGCGTTGCACGGCGCGCAGACCGGCGTGACCACGTTGATTGCGCTGACGCTGTACGAGAAGATTTTGGCGCTCGACGCGGAGGAACTGCTCAAGCTGCCGCTCACGCCGGCCTTCGCCACTCCGGCGGCGCTGAAGAAAGGCCTCGCCAAACCGTTCCGGGAACTGGCGCCGGCGGTGCAGCCGTTCGCCGCGAAGAAATTCCTGACGCTTGAAGCCATGGCGCATCGGCGCAAGTTGATTTTCGACCACTGGGAGGAACTCCGCGACGAGCTGCGCGCGATCACGGTCGCCGCGAAGAGGCTGCGCGGGTGGCTGACCGACGCCGGCGCGCCCGTGACGGTGCAAGCGCTGGGGATCGGCGCGGAAGAGGCGCGCTTCGCCTACGACTGGGCGCGCTGGATTCGCGATCGCTACACGGTGCTGGACCTCGCCGCCGATTTGGGCATGCTCGAATTCTGGCGCGAGGAAGCGCTGGCGGCGGCGGGGGTGTAAATCGCGCCAGGCCATCGCCGGACATCCCGCGCTTGCTCGGGCGCGCTGCGCGCCGAAGGCGCTCAACGGGCGCGCGAGCACCAGCAGTCGCGCCGCCGCGTCGATGCCTTTCACCGCGCGCTTATGACCCTAGGCGGCGCGAGCTTCGCTCGCACTTTTTTTTGCACGGGACAGCGTCCCGTGCCACTATGCTTCGGACGTTCCAAAGGAGTGGATAGACTTCCGGAGCCGAAGGGACGGACCGGGCGAAGAAGCCGCGCTGGCGCGTGGCGCTCCCAGGGGGCACGGGCCGAGCAGATGAAAATGGCGCGGGTTCCGATAGGATGGTCTCGTTCGTCATCCTCCGGAGTCCCCGCATGCACTCGCTTTTGGCCGGCAAGGCTTTGCTCATTGATATGGACGGGGTGGTCTACCGCGGGGGCGAAGCCATCCCCGGCGCGGCCGAATTCATCGCGGGGCTCCAGCGCGACCGCGTGCCGTTTCTGTTCGTCACCAACAATTCCGACCACCCCATCGACAGCTTCATCGCCAAGCTGGCTCGCATGCACATTCAGGTCGGCGCCGAACATCTGTTCACGGCCGGCCAGGCGACGGCGCGCGCGCTGGTCGAACAGATCGGGCCGACCGGCTGCGCCTACACGATCGCCGGTCCTGGCACGCACGACGCGCTGCGCGCGGCCGGCTGGAGCACGCGCGAAGACGAGGGCGCGCCCTACGGCCACGGCCGGATCGACCCGGTTGGGGTACAGGCCGTGGTCATCGGCGAAGGCTACAAGCTGACTGCGCTGCGCTTGGAACAGGCGATTTTGCTGTGCATGGCCGGCGTGCCGCTGTATGCCACCAACCCCGACACGTTTATTCCCGGCCCCGGCGGGGTGCGACTGATCGGCACCGGGTGTTTGTATGCGGGGATCGAAGTCGCCACCGGAAAAAAAGCTCGCGTCGTCGGCAAGCCGGCCGCGCCGATGTACCGCTACGCGCTGGAGAAGCTCGGGCGCGACTCCGCGCAACCGGCGGTCCACGCCGCGGCGGCCATGATCGGCGATCGGCTCGACACCGACATCAGCGGCGCGAAGGCCATCGGCATGACCGGGGTGCTGGTGCTCAGCGGCGCGACGACCGCGGCCATGGTGCCCGGGTTCGAGCCCGCGCCGGACTTGGTGGTGGGGTCGCTGGCGGACCTGGGGTAGGCTTCGGGAAACGAGAATATCCCCGCGGTCGGCCGGTAGAAGTGGAGAGCGGCCCTGCGTTGGGATGCGGACGGATAGGGCGCAAGAGGCGGAGCAATCCAAGAAGCCGGGCTGGAGCCCGGCGCTCCCAGGGGGGCTTAAAATCGAAGCGAAGGGAAAATTAAATCGGGTAAAATGGCTGGCTGCTTGGAACCTCAGAAATGCGCTCGACCGGCCCCGCCCTTCTGCGGCCGCGTTCGTTGCCCGTCGGGTTGATGGAGTCCTCATGATCCTGTCCGCCACCGGCCGTCTGCGGCCAGTTCGCACGCAGCTGAGCTTTGCACGGGTCCTGCTGTGCGGGGTGCTCGCGGCGCTGACGATGGGAACCGGCGCGCGGTTGCAAGGCGCCGACGCGCCGGCTCCGCGGCCGCCCGCTCAGCCTGCCACGCCCGCCACGCCTGCCACCTCCGCCACCTCCGCCACCTCCGCCGCACCCACATCGCCCGCCGCGACTGCGACGCCGGCCGCGCCTGGAGTCGCAGCGGGGGGGACGGGGGGGACGGCGGGACAGGCCGGGTCGGGGGACGCGCAAGGCGAGCGGCATGGGTCGGCGACGCACGAAGCCGCGGTGCAAAAGAGCGTGCAAAAACTGGAGAGCACCTGGTACTACTATTACCTGAGCCACTACGGCTACCTGGCGTTTTTTCTGGTGCTCCTGGCCATCAGCCTGGGCATTCCGCTGCCGGAGGAAATCTTTCTGCTGACCGCCGGGTATTTGGCGCATTTGACCGCGCACGGCGATCCGGAAATCGGCATCGACGTACGGATCATCACGGTGGTGTGCTTTTTCGGGATTCTGGCCGGCGATCTGTTTGTCTACTCGCTGGGGCGCTTCAAGGGCGAAAAAGTCCGGCAGTGGAAATGGTTTAAGCGGCTGATGCCCGATGCCGCCTTCGTGCGCGTGCGAGCTTGGTTCGATCGCTCGGGCGTCTGGGCCACGGCCGCCTTCCGATTCATGCCGCCGATCCGCATGCCCGGCTTTTTCGCCGCCGGACTGCTGCGCCAATCGCCGCTGAAGTTTGTGCTGACCGACGGCATCGCCTGTATGATTTCGATCCCGACGCAGATTTACCTGGTGTACTACTTCGGAGGGTACATCATTCCCTACGTGAAGCGGTTCAACGTGGTCCTGCTGATTGTGCTCGGTGTCGCCATCGTGGGCTACGTGATCTGGGAGCTGTTGCGCGAGAAGAAGGCTGCGGCCGTGACGCCGGGGGGGCTCGATGCGAAGGCGCCGGCCGGCACCGCGGCACCGGGTACGTCGGGCGAGGCGGACCTGGGCGCGCCGAATACATCGACCACCGGGATTGCGGCGCTGGATGGGGCCGAGGTCGAACACATCCATACAAATCGCGCGAAAATCAAGACTTCCAAGGCGCTTGAAGAGGCCGACCCGCGCTGACGGGGGGTGCAGGGGCTCCTGGGAGGGCGAATTCGCGCGCTCGCGCAGCCGAATGCGCGGTTGGGGCGAAAAGCGGGCGTGCCCGCACGCGGTCCCGGCAAAGAGGCGATCCAAGATGCCGCGCTGGAGCGCGGCGCTCCCAAGGGGGCGCTCCCAGGGGGGCTGCGGGGGCGGAGCCGACCGGGTTTTCGCGGCACCGGCCGGTGGCTGGGCCGGCAATCGCTAATATAATGGGGGGCATGCCCGTCTAATGCGTACCAGCCACTGTCGCCGCCTTTCTGGCGTCGTGGTTCGAGCATTGGAAGTCGGCGGAGGATCGGGATTTGCCGTCAGCCCGTGTTGCACAGCTGCAAAGCCGTGTCCCAACTGCACCGCGCCAAAGCGCCGGGCGCAAGCCCGTTCGGTTGCTCGCGTTGGCAGTCGCGGCGGCGCTGTTTTCGGGCTGCGGCGTCAACGACCAGCCCAATGAGGGCGTGGCGCTGAACGCCACGCCCTGCCAGGTCATCGGCCTGGGCGGCGAAGTGAAGGATCTGGCGGTTTACGAAGCGCACCTGACCTCCGGCTTGCGCGACGACGTGGTCCAGG
>JBOHNC010000471.1:0-4974 GCA_050730415.1 Planctomycetota bacterium | reverse complement strand
CGATCATCGGCGCCAACGGCGCCGGCAAATCGACCACCCTGCGCGCGCTTTCGGGCATCGCGCCGAAAGCCTGGGGCACCGTGGAATTTCTCGGCGCCGACGTGCTGAAACGTTCGCCCCGCGGCATCGTCGGCGCCGGCCTGGTGCATGTGCCCGAAGGCCGCCGGCTGTTCGCCGACATGACGGTGAAAGAAAACCTGATGCTCGGCGCCGTGCTGCAGACCGACGCGCCGGCCATCCAGGAACGGCTCGAATACGTTTTCGGCCTGTTTCCAATCCTGCGCGAGCGTTCGAACCAACTGGCGGGAACGCTCAGCGGCGGCCAGCAGCAGATGTGCGCGATCTCGCGCGGCCTCATGGCCCGGCCCAAACTGCTGATGCTCGACGAACCGTCCCTCGGCCTGGCGCCGGTGCTGGTCGAAAAAGTCTTCGAAGTGCTGCTCGAACTCAAGCGTGATGGCGTGACCATCCTGCTGGTCGAACAGAACGCCCACCTGGCCCTCGAAATCGCCGACTGGGGCCTGGTGCTGGAAACCGGCCGGATCGCGCAGCGCGGTCCGGCGCAGGAACTGCTGGCCGATCCGGACCTGCGCAAGGCCTACCTGGGCGGTTGAAAGACGGACCGTCCCCGGTCGGTGGGCAAACCGGCCGCCGGCATGATAATGCACCGGTTCGCCCGCCCCTTGCCCCGGGATCGATATCCCGGCCACCCTCTGACCCGCCGAGCCTTTGACCCTGGGAAGCCCCGACCATGAACGCCACGCCCCTTCGCACCGGAGTTCGTCCGGTGTGGCTGCTGCTCCTGTTGCCGGTCCTCCTCTGGTCCGGCTGCGCGCCCGCGCCCGACCCGGTGGATCTCGCCCACAACACACTCATCCTGGGCGATCATTCGGATTCCGGCTGGGACCGCACCTACCTGATCGAAAACACCAAAATGGTCCTGATCGTTGTGCCCGCGCCCCTGGCCATGTTCCCCAACGCGCAGGACCTGCGCCCGCGCTACTACCTGCTGGAACAGCCGACCCCCGAATTGCTCCACACGGTGAAAATGCTCAGCGGCGTGCCGGGCGACGCCAAACCCCCCTTCAAACCGAACGACCCCGTCTACTGGCGCGCGGTCTACCCGCACGCTCAACCGGGCCAGCCGCGGCCGGAGCCCACCAACAGCTACTTCTCAGCTTCTGAGCAACTCAAAACCGGGTTTAGCGCCCTGCACACGGCGCTCGAAACCGCGCCCCACTTGGCGGTGGGCCTGCCTGACTGGGCCTTCCAAAATGAAGACGTGGTCCACCGGCTGGGCATGGCCGGAAAATAGTCCCCGCCGATCTCAGCGATCGTGTGGGAAGGCCTCCCACAGCCCCGGCTGGATCAACTCCAGCAGGTGGCCGTCCGGATCGTGAAAATAAAACGATCGCACCCCGGGCTTCCAATCGGTTTCGTGCAGGATCGCCACGCCGGCCGCGCTCAGCCGCACTTTCCAAGGCTCATATTCGTCGGCGGGGATTTCGAACGCCACATGCTGGCTCCCGGTCGCCCCATGCGCCGACTGCCCGGGCTCGGCCCGCGTCGTCGCGGCGATGAAACACAACAGCATCGTTTCGCCGAGCCGAAAAAAAACGTGCCGTCCCGGCTGCCGCGCCACAAACTCCGCGCCCAGCACCTGCGTGTAGAACACTTCGGTTCGGTCGAGATCCCCGACGTACAGGCAGGTTTCCTTGATTTTGACGATTCGCATATCGGCGCGATCCCCTCCGCCGCTCCATTGTAGAGTCTGCCGAGCTGGAGAACCCGCATTTTCCGCGCCTCGCAATGGCGGGCGGTCCGGTTCACGCTATGCTAAGAAGCTGTTTCAACACCGTCCCGAGGCCGCGACGGGCCGGGTGGTGGATTTTGCCAAGGCGCGCCGACGAGTCGATGCGATAGCATCGAGCGAGAAGGCGCAACGCAGGCAAAATTCGCCAGACGGCCCGGCCCGAAGGGTTGGGCGATGGCGGAAGCCGTCAAAATGCTCTTTGCGCCAACGCGGGCACGGAATGGTTTTGAAACAGCTTCCAAGACTGTTTTTCAAGACCCGGCGCACTCACGCCGCTCAAAGGTGAACGCATGAACATCCACGAATATCAGGCCAAAGCGCTGCTGCGCAAAGCCGGCGTCCCCGTCCCCGACGGCCAGGTCGTCACCACCGTCGAAGAGGCGCTGGCGGCCTACAAAACCCTGAGCGTCGAAATGGTCGCGGTGAAATCGCAGATTCACGCCGGCGGCCGCGGCAAGGGAAAGCTCCACGACCCCAAGACCGACGCGCTGGTCATGGATGGCGGCGTGAAGGTCGCGCGCAACGGCGCCGAAGTTGAAAAATTCGTCCGCAACATTCTCGGCAACCGGCTGGTGACCGTCCAGACCGGCCCGAAGGGCAAAATCGTCCACCGCGTCTACATCGAGAAAGCCTCCGCCATCGCCCGCGAACTCTACGTCGGCATGGTCATCGACCGCAACCTCGGCCAGCCGGTGATGATGGTCTCCACCGAGGGCGGCATGGAAATCGAACAGGTCGCCCACAGCGCGCCGGAAAAAATCCACCGCGCGGTAATCGACCCGGCGCTGGGCCTCCAGCCGCACCAGTCCGCCCGCTTCTGCTACGCGCTGGGGCTCCAGCCGGTGCAGTTCAAACCCGCCGCCGCCTTCCTGACCACGCTCGCCAAAGCCTTCCTGGCGCTCGACGCCAGCCTGTTCGAAATCAACCCCCTGGTCATCACCAAGTCCGACGACGTGATCGCCCTCGACGCCAAAATCAACTTCGACGACAACGCCGAGTTCCGCCACAAGGAATTCGCCGAGCTGCGCGATCTGAACGAGGAAGAACCCAGCGAAACCGAAGCCCGCAAATTTGGGCTGAACTTTATCAAGCTTGACGGCAGCATCGGCTGCATGGTCAACGGCGCCGGGTTGGCGATGGCCACCATGGACGTGATCAAACTCCACGGCGGCGAACCGGCCAACTTCCTCGATGTCGGCGGCGGCGCCACCGCCGAAGCGGTCGAACAGGCCTTCAAACTGATCCTCGGCGACCGCAACGTGAAGGGCGTGCTGATCAACATCTTCGGCGGCATCATGCGCTGCGATGTGATCGCCGAAGGCGTCATCGCCGCGGCGCGCAATTTGAAAATCGAAGTCCCCGTCGTCGTCCGGCTGAAAGGCGCCAACGTCGAGGAAGGCAAGGCGCTGTTCGCCAAGAGCGGCCTGCCGATTCAGTCGGCGGACGAACTGAGCGACGCGGCGAAAAAAATCGTGGCGGCGGCGAAATAAGGCCTCCGCATCCGGCGGTGGACAGGTTTCCCATTCCAAAGTCTTGAACGCTTCTTGCAGGAGAATTTCCCATGGCCATCTGGCTGGACGCAGACACCAAAGTCATCACCCAGGGCACCGGCAAGGCCGGCACGCTGCATCTGCGCGGCTGCTACGCCTACGGCACCAAAATGGTCGCCGGCACCAAGCCCGGCAGCGGCGGCACGACCATCGAAGTCGAATGCAAGGGCAAGAAAGCCCAGGTGCCGGTCTTCGACACCGTCTGGCAGGCGGCCCAGGAAACCGGCGCCACCGCCAGCATGATCTTCGTCCCGCCGCCCTTCGCCGCCGACGCAATTCTGGAAGCGGCCGAAGCCGGCATCACCCTGATCTGCTGCATCACCGAAGGCATCCCGACCCTCGACATGGTCAAGGTCGCGAATTACCTGAAGGTCCACCACCCCGCCGTGCGCCTGATCGGCCCGAACTGCCCCGGCATCATCACGCCCGGCGCCGGCAAAATCGGCATCATGCCCGGCCACATCCACGTGCCCGGCGACATCGGTGTCGTGAGTCGCTCGGGAACGCTGACCTACGAAGCGGTCAACCAGATTTCGATCAACGGCTTCGGCCAGTCAACCTGCGTCGGCATCGGCGGCGACCCGGTGAAAGGCACCGACTTCATCCCGGTGCTCGAAGCCTTCGAAGCCGACAAAAAAACCAAGGGCATCGTGCTGATCGGCGAAATCGGCGGCTCGGCCGAAGAACAGGCCGCCGAATACATCCAGTCCAACGTGACCAAGCCGGTCGCCGCTTACATCGCCGGCCTGACCGCGCCGCCCGGCCGCCGCATGGGCCACGCCGGCGCGATCATCTCCGGCGGCTCCGGCAAAGCGACCGACAAAATCGAAAAGCTGGAAAAGTGCGGCGTCGCCATCAGCCAGTCCCCCGCCGACATCGGCCTGACCATCCTGAAAGCGATGAAGCGCAAACCCAAACACTCCAGCGTCACCACCCCCAAAATCGGAGCCTGAACAGCCCCGAGCATCGTGGCACGGGACGCTGTCCCGTGCATGAAAACTCCACGGCGCAGCCGCGGTCCTTATTGTCTTTGCCCTTCTCTTGCGTGCTCAGCGCCCACCTACATCAATCTGCCGCCCGACCGCCAAGCGCGACCCAAAGCGCATATGGAATGCGGCGGCAGGGAACGATACGAAGGTGTCCGCCACCTTTCTCAGGCGAGGCTTGACTCGCCGTTCTTTTTCGTCGCAATTTAAACCCACCCCGCGGAATCTCACCCTCTGCCATTTCAAACTGCGATCAGCAGTTCCAGTTCCCGCCATTGAGTCCCGCTTGCGGGACGCCAGAGGCATGGCCCAGCACTTCAGTGCTGGGAATAGGAACAGGACACGCTTGGATCGCAAGCCCCGGCGGGACGGCAGAACCGCTCGCAGCCCACATTTCCGCTGCAACGCAAACAACCCGCTCCCAGCAATCCGCAATGCAGCGGCATCGCCAAACCTGAAGCGCCGGCCGTGTAACCTGCCCCCTACTGCGGCGGGTTGGCCGGCGGATTTTCGGCGTTGGCCGGAGCCCCCGTCGGCGCAGGCGCCGGCGTTGGCGCAGCCGGCGGATGCGCCGCCACATGCGCCGGCGCCGTCGGCGCGCTGGCGTGTCCCGTCGGAGCAGGCG
>JBOHNC010000470.1:0-2149 GCA_050730415.1 Planctomycetota bacterium | reverse complement strand
CGCAGCGCCGGCCCCGGCCCCGGCCCCGGGGCCCAGTCCGGCGGCGGCGCGCGCCGGGCGCGGATCGTTCGGTGGCGGGACACCGCCAATCGAAATCGAGACAAGACCCGGCTACGATCTGCCGCCGGATCAACAAGAAGAAGGGCACGAATTCGCGCCCCCCACCCTGCACATCGATGAATCGCACCCGGCTCATCCGGACGCCCCGGCCCAGCAGGAGCCGATCGACGCCTTCGAGGAATTCTGCGCGCACGCGGGCAGTCATTTGGAACTGCTCGATTGCCGCTTCGCCTGGGTGCCGGCCGGGCATTTCACCATGGGGCGGGAAGTCGGCAAGGCCAACGAGCGGCCGACTCATCCGGTGCAGATTTCAACCGGCTATTTCCTGTCGCAGGGCACGGTCACCAACCGGCTGTTCAAGTGTTTCGTGGACGCGACCGGCCATCCGCCGCCGGGCCATCCGCGGCACCCCGAACGGAATCTTTGGAAAGGCGTCGATTTCCCGGCCGACGTCGAGGAACACCCGGTCGTGAACGTTTCCTGGAACGATGCACGGCTGTTTTGCGCCTGGCTGACTGAATGGGCGCACGAACACAACCTGCTGAACCCCCATGCGGCGGTGGAACTGCCGACGGAAGCGCAGTGGGAATTCGCCTGCCGCGGCGGTCCCAGCCAGATGCGGCTGAAGCAGCCGACCATCGTCAGCGACCGCGACGATGCGTTGGGCGTGCCGACCGCACCGAGCCTGTTCGAACCGGCCCCGCCGTTGGGGCTGTGCGGCATGCTGGGCAATGTCTGGGAGTGGATTCTCGACGGCTACGCGCCCTATCTGCCCAGCCCGGCGGGCCAGCCGCAGATCGATCCGCTGGGCGCCCCCGAAGGTCCGCACCGAGTGATTCGCGGCGGCGGCTGGCGCAGCAAGGCCGACCTTTGCAATCCCTACGAGCGCGCCGAACTGCCGCCGCACCGCACCGAACCTTCCCTGGGATTTCGCATCGCGGTGGTGTACCGCCCGGTGCAGTGAACTCCTGCACCTCGCCCTCCTCCTTGCTTTTTGCGCGCGCAGGAAGCCTCTGCCCCGGCATCACCCGCCAAATGCTCCAAACCCCGTGGCACGGGTCTCCAGGCCCGTGCAAAAAACCGCGGCTTAGCCGCGGTCCTTTTCCTCTGGTTTCTTCCGCTTTCCTTTATCCTTCACGATTCATCCTTGTCCCACCTGCGCCATACCCATATCATTCGCGTGAGCGCGATTCCTATCTTGGTGCGGCGCCGACCTCCAGCCGGCTCTTGTTCTGCTCTTCGTGCCAACGGCGCGACCGCACCAAAGCCAGGGGTTGCCGGAGGTCCTCCGCAGGCTACCCCTGGAAGCGGTCGTCAGACCGCCCCGCGCGACCCGAGACAATCACAGTGGCCCCGTCGCCGAACCGCCCGGAACCGCACCCGCCGCTGAATCATGCACCGCTTCCCGCGACCTCTTCCCCTCCAATGCCCAGACCAGGTCAAACCGCGTTCGACGCCCGGACCCCTTCTTTCGTATCGACGGAAACCAACTGAAATCATATAAATACCCCTCTTCCAGATTCAGGTCGCGTCGGTTTCGGCGTCGGCCTGATCGACGGGCCGGTAGAAACGATGCTGCAGAAGCGGCGTGGCGCCGGGTTTTTTCATATCCGGCAGGACCGGGAATTCGGCCCGCACGCGGGCGACCTCCGCCGGGTCGATGCGCACGGTGGTCAGGCCGGCGGTTTCACCCGCGAAACCGAGCCGCTCGCCCAGCGGCCCGTAGACCGCCGAATGGCCGGTGTGTTCCAGAGATTTGGCGCGGCCGACGCGGTTGACGCCGACGACGAAAGCCTGGTTTTCGATCGCGCGAGCCTTCAGCAGCGCGTCCCAGTGATCGGTGCGCGTGGCAGGCCAGTTGGCGGGAACCAAATACACCTGCGTCTGGCGGGCGGGGATGCGGAAGACTTCCGGGAAACGCAAATCGTAGCAAATGAACGGCGTGACGGTGACGCCATGGATGCGGCAGGAAAAAATTCCTTCGCCCGGATCGTAATGATCGGATTCCTTGGCAAAGCTGAACGGGTGCAGCTTGGCGTAGCGGCACAGCACATCGCCAGCGGGATCGATGATCGAAAGAACGTTAAGC
>JBOHNC010000469.1:0-4773 GCA_050730415.1 Planctomycetota bacterium | reverse complement strand
GTTCCAGCGGCGTGCAGAAAATGGTCCAGGACGTGAATGTGCGCTCCTTCGCGCGGCTGAAATTCGCCGCCGGCCCCAACGACCGCAGCGAAACCGCCGAGACCTGGTACGTGCCGGGCGGACAGGTGCGCAAAATCTTCATCAGCGGCCGCCGGACGCTCGACACCACCATGGCCTACATCCAGGAAATCTACTGCTACGACGGGGTAATTTCGATGAACGGCCTGACCATCGATCAGGTCCCGAACCCCGCCAATCCGGGCAGTTTCACCGACGGCCCGAAGACGCCGTGGTCGCGCGCGCATGTCCGCGACGCCAATCTGCGCATCTTCGACACCAACCGCATCGAGCAGTTCATGGCGCTGGCCGAACAGTTTGACCTGCGCGACCAGCCGGACCGGCTGGTCGGCGTGTACCAGGTGCAGAGCGACACGCCGGAGATGATGCTCTGCCACCTGACGCGGATCAGCGGGGAGGAGGCGCTGACGCGCTTTTCCGCCGCGCTGCTGGTGCCTTCGAATGCCGACCCCGACGAGGACGCCTACGCCCGGCGCTCGGACATCGAACTGGTCGCCGCGCAGGGCGCGCCGGATCCCGATCCGCACCCGTCGCAGTGGCGCGAGCGGATGGAACACGGGCAGGGTGCGGTGTGGATGCTTTCGATGCAGGGGCCGGGGAACGCGATCTTCGCCTATTTCGGCGCGCACCACCATCTGTTGGCGGTGGAACTTCAGCAGCGCGACGGCCGACGCATCCGCTTCGTGCGAGTGCCGCCGGGCGAAGCCGCGGAACAGCCGACGCTGTCGGCGCCGCACGTGCTGTATCCGCACGACTGGTAGCATTCGGCGCCGGTGGAAGAAACAGGAATCGAAGAGCTCGCGCCAGGACCCAAAGCCGCGCAGGAGCGGCATCTGCGAGACCTCCGCCGGCCCTCTGCCGCGCGCCGGTGCGAAACGCGACCTTTCCCGTCGCCGCCCGCTTGACATCCGCCGCTTTGGCCCGAATGTATATCCGGCTTCGCCGTGAGTCCCAAACGGCCCGCAACTGGCCCCTTTTTTTAGGTTTTTTCCCCTCTCAGGAGACGCATCCATGTCTATTCGCGTCGGCATCAACGGGTTCGGCCGCATCGGGCGGCTGTTCTTTCGGGTTCTGGCCAAGCGCACCAGCGAATTCCAAGTCGTCGGCATCAACGACCTGACCAATCCCGAGCACCTGCGGCACATGCTGCGCTACGACTCCACCCACGGCCGCTTTGACGGCACGGTGGAAGTGGACGGCGCCAACCTGGTGGTGAACGGGCAGAAAATTCCGGTCCTCAGCGAACGCGACCCGGCCAAGCTGCCGTGGGCCAAGCTGGAAGCCGAATATGTGGCCGAATGCTCGGGCATTTTCACCAGCCCGGCCGAAGGCGGCAAAGCCGGCTTCGACAGCCATCTGGTCGCCGGCGCCAAAAAAGTGCTGGTCAGCGCGCCGGCCAAGGGCGCGGTCCACACCGTCGTGATGGGCGTGAACGACAAGACGCTCAAGGCGGAACACAACCTGATCTCCAACGCCAGTTGCACCACCAACTGCACGGCGCCGATCATGAAGGTGATCAACGAAAAATTCAAGATCGTGCGCGGGATGGTCACCACCGTCCACGGCTACACCAACGACCAGCGCATCCTCGATGCCATCCACAGCGATCTGCGCCGGGCCCGCACCGCCGCGCAGAACATCATTCCGACCACCACCGGCATGAGCAAGGCCATCGCGGAGGTGCTGCCGGAACTGAAAGGCAAGATCGAAGGCACCGCCATCCGCGTGCCGGTCTCCGACGGCTCGCTGATCGACTGCTCGCTGCTGGTCGAAAAATCGACCACCGTCGAGGAAGTCAACGCGACGCTCAAGGAATACGCCAACGGGGCGCTCAAGGGAATCCTCGATTTCACCATGGACCCGATCGTCTCGAGCGACATCCTCGACAACCCGCACAGCTCGATCGCCGACGGCTTGGGCACGATGGTGCAGGGCGGAAACCTGATCAAGGTGATCAGTTGGTACGACAACGAGTGGGGTTTCAGCAACCGCATGGCGGACCTGATCAAGCACGCGAAGTCGGTCAGCAAATAACGCCGCACGACGGTCGTTTGAATTTCACGACGGGCGGACCTGCGGGTCCGCCCTTTTTTTACAAGTTCGGTTTCGCAGGCAACCGGCCTACATTGCGTCAATGGGTTTGATGCCGATCAACGTCAGGCCGCGGCCCAGCACCCCCTGCGCGGCCCGCACCAGGCAGGCGCGGTCGTGGCGCAGCGCGTCGGTCTCGGCGTTCAGCACCTGCTGACTGAAATAGAACGCATTGAATTCCTGCGCCAGTTCGATCAGGTACCCCGCCAGAACGCTCGGTTCGTGTTCGTTCCGCGCACGCAGCAGCGTGGCGGGGAACTGCTCGAGACGCTTGAGCACCGCCGATTCCTTGGGATCGCCGAGCGTGCTCACACGGGCCGGGTCGAGCGCCTCGACACCGATGCCTTTCTGTTCGGCCAGTTTTTTCAGGATGCTCGCCATCCGCGCGTAGGTGTAGTTCAAATACGGTCCGGTGGCGCCCTGTGGATTGGTCGCCTCCTTCCAGTCGAAAATGATCTTGCTCAGGCGCGACTTCGACTGAATCCAGAATTTGATCGCGTTGTACCCCAGCGTCTTGGCCACGGCGTCGGGATCGGGCAGGTCGGGATTTTTTTCGGCGATGATGTCGCGCACGGTTTTTTGCATCCGGGCGATGAACTGCGTGAGCGTGATCATCACGCCGCCGCGGGTGGTCATCAACACGACCTCGCCGGTGTCCAGCCGCAGGAACATTCGCCCGGTGGGCACGTGGATCAGTTTTTCGGGCGTCGCCCACGGATAGCCGAATTTCTGGAGCACCTTGAAGAACTGGCTGAAGTGGAACTCCTGCGACAGGTCAGTGACGTAGATGTTCTTCGCGAAGTGCCAGGTTTTCGCGCGTTCAATGGCGGTGGCGAGGTCGCGGGTGGCGTAGATCGTGGCGCCGTCGGCCTTCACCACGATGCAGGGGGCTTCGATGCCGAATTCGGTCAGGTCCACGACCTGCGCGCCCTTGCTTTCGACCAGGAAACCGGGCTTGGCGCGAAACTCGGCCAGCATCGCCTTGATGAACTGCTCGTGGTAGGCTTCGCCCTTAAAGCTGTCGAAACGAATGTCCAGCTCGGTGTAGAAGTTTTCCAGCGCGGCGATGGAAATGTCCCGGTACATGTCGGAGATGGCGCGATATTCGGCGTTGCCGTCTTCGATCGCCTTGAAAATCCGGCGCGCTTCCTGGTCCAGCTCAGGGTGGGTCTTGGCTTCGAGGTTGATGGCGACGTACAGGTCGGCCAGGTCTTCGACGGTCGGCGTGCGGCCGGCGAATTTTTCCCGCCCGCCGCGCAGCCAGGCGAGCACCTGGAAGCCGTTCTGCACGCCCCAGTCGCCGAGATGATTGACGCGCACGACCTTGTAGCCGGCGAAGTCGTACAGCCGCGCCAGCGATTCGCCCAGGATGGTCGTGCCCAGATGGCCCGCGTGAAAGGGCTTGGCGACGTTGGGGCTGGAAAAATCGATCACCACCGTCTGCCCGGCGCCTTCGGTGGTGGCGCCGTATTGCTCGCGCTGCTGGAAAATCGCCTGCAAAATGTTCTGCGCCTGGCCGGCCTTGGCCGCGAAGAAATTCAGGAACCCCCCCTGCACCTCGATCCGTTCGACCACGTCGGCGGGAAGGTTGATTTTGCCTTTCAGCTCGGCGGCGATCGCCGGCGGAGCCTTCTTGAGTTGCTTGGCGAATTTAAAGCACGGCAGCGCCAGGTCGCCCAGTTTCGGATCGGGCGGCACGGTGAGCGCCGCGGCGGCCTCGGCCGGCGGAATGCTCAGCGCGGCCGCCAGCGCGGCGGCGACGGTTTCTTTCAGCGGTGCAGGCACGAGCGTTCCTTCAGGGGACGGCCCGGCCGGAGCCGCCGGCGGGCGAAGTGGACATTCTACTCAGAGACGGTTTCAACACCATCCCGCGCCCGCGCGCTGGGCCGGGGCCGAAGCCGGGAGCGGGGGCGGGGCCGTTTTCCAAGCCTCGTGGCGCATCAAGATTCAATCTGGCGTTGGTGCATAAGAAGCGCCCCCCTGGGAGCGCCGGTGTTCACACCGGCTCCTGGCTCGGCCTGGGACCGCCGGTCTCCAGACCGGCTCCTGGCTTTGTCTTTTCTTGCCTATGTCTTCTCATCGCACCCCTGAATTCAATCTTGAGGTGCCACTACTGCGCGCTCGTCGCGTCGGCTTCCAATGCCGCCAGCAGCGCTTCGGCCAGCGGCGTGATATCGACGGCCTCGCCGCGTTCCCAGAACGGCTCCTGCCGGACGGCTTGCAACGTCAGCCGGCGCGGGGCGCCGCCGAGCACCGTCGATTCGCGCGAAAGGGTCCGTGCCGCCCCGGCCTGAATCAGCACGCCGCGGCTCGGGCGCAGATCGCGCTGGAGATCGAGACGCTCCAGGTCAGCAAGCATCGCGGCGCCGAACACGAACCCGTCGAAATCTTCACCGCCAGCCGCGTCCGGCGCTGCCGCAGCGACGATTCCTGCGTCGCCGGCCGATGCGGAGCCGGCCGGCCGGGCGCCCGCCGCGTTCCCGTCGGAGAGGGTCAGCGAACTGCGGATCGATCGGCGCGTGCGCAGTTGGCGCAGCCAGTCGGCGCCCTTCGCCACCGGCGCGATGCCCAGCCAGCGCGGAGCGCTGCGGGGCGGCTCGCCAC
>JBOHNC010000468.1:0-47759 GCA_050730415.1 Planctomycetota bacterium | reverse complement strand
TCCTTGCGCCAAACCTCCAACATCAGTTCGTACCGTTTTAGGTCCATCCCCGTGTAAATGCAGTTGCTGGTGGAAAAAATATACCCCGGCGCCTTCATGCCGTTTTGCAGCGCGTACCGCGCCGATTCCACCACCTCCGCCTCCGTCCCCGTGTCGAGCAGCCCGCAGTTCACGTTCCCGCACAGGCACACCTGGTCGCCGGCCCGTTCGACCATCGTCTTCATGTCCACGCCGGCCTGCGGATCCAGCGAGTGCAGCGCGTGCGGCTTGGCCGCCAGCAACTGGTCGAGAATCGGCATGATGTTCCCGTCGGTGTGTTTGATCACGTAGTACCCTTCGGCGCGGTAGCCTTCCACCAGGCTCTTCAGATACGGCGTGATGAACTTGGCGAACATCCGCGGGCTCAAAAACGGCCCGGTGTTCAGGCAGTAGTCCGAGCACAGCGCGAAGCCGTCCAGCCCGGCTTTGCGCTTGAGTCGCCGGCCGCGTTCGATCGCATGGTCCACCCGCGCCTGCGATTCGGCGTGCACCTTCTCGGGTTCTTCGAACAGCCGGAAGCTGTAGTCGGACATTTTCTCGCCGTCGGGAATGCCGGCGGTGGCGTCGCCGTGCATCATCAGAAAAAATTCATCGCCGGACAGTTCCCGCACCAGATCGACCAGCCGCAGAATTTCCTCGTCGGTCGACGGATTCGGATGGAGGAATATCGCGCTGTGCCCGTAGCGCCGCGCCGTGTCCACGTACAGTTGCGCGATCTCCCGCCGGTGCAGCCGCCGTTCGGATTCGCGCATCTGGTCCCACTGGTCGTAGCGCCGTTGCGAGGGGTGGACCTTGCCGAAGGCCTCCATGGTCAGAAAAAAGACCAGTTCGAAATGCGGCACCAGCCCCGGCAGCGGCCGACGTTCGAGCGCCGCGATGAACCGTTGCCGCGGCGTCGGATCCGCGACATCCGCGGCCGACCGCGAAACCTGGAGTTGCGATGTCATGGTCAGCGACCTCCTGAGTGCGCGCCAGCCGGGGCGGCCGGGGCGGCCGGGGCGAGTAGGTTTGTTACGCGGTCCACTTCTCCACCTGCGCCAGCAGCGCGGCGGCGTGCTCTTCGGATTCGGCATGCGTCGAAATCAGCACGCCCGGCGGCGCAATGCCGCCGATGAAGGCGCCCAGGTCCTCCGGATCGACGTACACATGGAGCGACTTGCCGGCGGCTTGAATTTTGCGGTAGACATCCAGCCAGCGCGAAGCCGGCCCGGCGCCGGCGCCATACACAAACTGGATCGCGTCCAGCCGCGGCATCGCCAGCAGGCGGTCGAGGTGCGGCAGCGCCTGAGGGCCGTCGAGGTGGTAAATGGAGCGATCCAGCCAGGCGACTTCGCGTTCGATTTCCGCCGCGAAAAAACGCTCGAACATCTGCGGCGACACCATGCAGGAAAAATCGTTGCTCGGCACGTAGTAGCGTCCCGGCGCGAAGGCCGGCAGCCAGGTGGTGGTCAACGACTGGCCCGCGGCGCGCAGGATCGCGTGCTGCGCTTCGTAGACCAGATAGAACGCCGGCTCGATCCGGCGCATCAGCGCCTCAACTTCGAGCGGCGATTCGATCACGTCCAGGCAGAACTGCTGTGGTCCGCGCAGCGCGGCACACAGATCGCCGGCCGGATGCAGATCGGTGTGACCGACCAGAAATTTGCCCGGCGCGCGCTGACACGCCGCGCGAGTCATCGCCAGCAGGGTCTCAAAATACCGGCTGTCGAATTGCAGATTCAACCCGTCGATCGCCGACCAGTCTTGCAGGATCGGCGCCGACCACGACGTGTCGGCCGCGAATTCCAGCGGCGAACCGAACAGCGCCGCCATGAAATCCGGCCCGAGGTTGGGGTGGTAGTTGGGCAGGATTTCGCCGATCCACGCGGTGTTGGCGATCTGCGCTTCGGCGCGGTCGAGGTTGAAATCCACGTCCATCCAGCGCTCGCGCAGCGTGGCATGGTTCTGGGTCGGCAGCGGCCGGCGGTCTTTGCGCGGCGCAGTGATCTGCACCGGCGGCCGGTCGAGAATTTCGCCCTCCCACCAAGCCTCCATGCGCTGGATGGCCTTGTTGGTGTCGGGCTTGGATTCGAAAAAAATCGGCTGCAGCGCTGCCATGCCGACCACCTCCCAAACGCCGCCCGGCGCGCGACGGCGCCGACACGATCCTCCGCGCCGCGCGAGCACGTGCGCTGGATGGGTAAGGGGCAAAC
Organism: Planctomycetota bacterium; assembly: GCA_050730415.1. Taxonomy (GTDB): domain Bacteria; phylum Planctomycetota; class SZUA-567; order H5-PLA8; family JBOHNC01; genus JBOHNC01. The sequence goes on along the minus strand of JBOHNC010000468.1, from coordinate 45,528 downwards.
AACGGTCCGGTGGGTCGAGACCGTTTGGCACGAAGTCGATGGGTCGGCCGCGACCACCCGGACTCCCACATTCTACCACGCGATTTCAAAACCGGACACTCACATGCGATTTCTATTCAGTTCTCTTCGCAACCGCCCTTCGAGAACCTCAAAACAAGGAGGAAATAAACGAGGAAGAAAAAATGCCCCCGCAAGGATTCGAACCTTGGACCCGCTGATTAAGAGTCAGCTGCTCTAGCCAACTGAGCTACGGAGGCAGTGGAGAGATCGATTGAAAGATCCGTGCCGTGGCCGGGACGAGTCCCCCGGCAATCGGACTTGGAAGAAGACTATCTTGCGGATTTTCGCTCCGCTGTCAAGCGGTTTCCCACGCGCCCGGCGCAGTGGATTGCCGCGCCATGGGCGCGCGGCCGATCCTCCGCTCGGGCGTGGTTAAATCTGTCTAGTAGCGACCGCCGCGATCGCCGCCGCTGCGTCCGCCCCGACCGCCCCGCCGGCCGCGGCCACCGCGTCCGCCGCGGGGGCCACCAGCGCCGCCACCGCCGCCGCCGCCGCCGCCGAAACGGCGCTCGTTCGGGTCGGCATTGAAATCCTCATCCGGTTGACGGTCGTCAAAACGGTCGTCGCTCGGCGGTCCGCCCGGGCCGGGTTCGTCGTCGAAGCGCGGCTGCGGATCTTCCGCCGCCGGCCCGGCGCCGTAGGACGGCACACCGAAGCGCCCGCGATCGTTGAAGCGGTCGTCTTCCAGACCACCACCCCGGCGCGGTTCCTCAAAGCGGTCACGCCCCGGACGTTCGTCCCGGAATCCACCACGGTCGTCGCGCGGCGGTCGATCTTCGCGCGGACCGCGATCGTCGCGCGGGCCACGGTCGTCACGGAAACCGGAGCGATCTTCACGCGGAGCTGCATCACGCGGGCTACGATCTTCACGCGGGCCCGCATCACGCGGGCCACGATCTTCACGCGGGCCCGCATCGCGCGGGCCACGATCTTCACGCGGGGCTGCATCCCGCGGGCCACGATCATCCCGCGGGCCGCGGTCTTCACGAGGTCCCCGGTCGCCGCCCCGGAACCCGCCGCGGTCGCCGCCACGGAAGCCCCCACGTCCACCGCGATCGCCGCCGCGTCCACCGCGGTCGCCGCCACGGAACCCGCCCCGCCCGCCGCGATCGCCGCCACGCTCGGGACGTTCAAACCGCGTCTCGCGCTCGAATCGATCGACCGGCGGCGCTTCCGCACCTTCGGCCGCCGGCGATGCCACCGCCGCCGGAACGCCTTCCGCGCCGCCTTCGGCCGCCGCCGGGGTTCCGCCCGCCGCCTGCTGGTCCAGCAGCAGCGCCTTGCGGCTCAGCCGCAGCCGACCCAGGTCGTCGATCGCGATCAACTTGACTTCGACCAAGTCGCCCATCGAGACTTCGTCCTCGATGTTCTTGATATATTCGGTGCTGAATTCGGAGACGTGGCAGAGCCCTTCCACACCCGGCAGGATTTCGATGAACGTACCGAATTCGCGGATCGACTTGACCTCGCCCTTGTACACCTTGCCGACCACCGGCGTGGCGGTCAGGTTTTCGACCATCTTGCCCGCGGCTTCGGCCTTGGCGCGATCGGGCGAGGTGACAATCACGATGCCCTGCTTTTCGTTCTCTTCGATGTTGACCTTCGCACCGGTCGCCTCTTCGATCCCGCGGATGGTCTTGCCGCCCGGGCCGATGACCTTGCCGATCTGTTCCTTCAGGATGATGATCTGGATCATCTTCGGCGCGAACTGGCTGATGTCCTGGCGCGGTTCGGCCAGCGTTTCGGCCATTTTGTCCAGGATGTGGAAGCGGCCGGTCTTGGCCTGATCGAGAGCCTCCTTCACGGTCTCCATCGAGAGACCTTCGATCTTGATGTCCATCTGCAGCGCCGTGATGCCCTCGCGCGTGCCGGCCACCTTGAAGTCCATCTCGCCGTAGTGATCTTCATCGCCCAGAATGTCGGTCACCACGTAGGGCTTGCCGCCTTCGGTGATCAGCCCCATCGCGATGCCGGCCACCGGTGCGCTCACCGGTACACCCGCGTCCATCAGCGACAGCGAACCGGAACACACCGTCGCCATCGACGAGGATCCGTTCATTTCCATCACTTCGGAAACGATCCGGACGACGTAGGGGAAGTCTTCGAACTTCGGCAGCGTCGGCGCCAGCGCGCGGCGCGCCAGGTTGCCGTGGCCGATTTCGCGCCGGCCCGGGCCGCGCGGCATTTTCACTTCGCCCACACTGTAGGACGGCGCGTTGTAGTGGACCAGGAACTTTTCCTTGCCCTCGCCGTACAGCGACTCGCTCAACTGCGCGTCATCCACCGAGCCCAGCGTGAGCACCGCCAGCGCCTGGGTTTCGCCGCGCGTGAACAGCGACGAACCGTGCGTCCGGGGCAGGTAGCCCACTTCACATTCAATCGGACGAACCGTCAACCGGTCGCGGCCGTCCACGCGGTTGTTTTCGGCCACCAGGCGACGGATCGCCGCTTCCTTCAGGCTCGCGAAGCCGGTTTTCACTTCGGCTTCGGTCGGCTTGCCTTCCTCGCCTTCTTTGGCGGCGTATTTTGCGATCAACGCGGTCTGGAGAGCCTTCAACGCGTCCCGGCGGCCGAACTTGCCTTCGGTGTGCGCGGCTTTCTTGGCTTCTTCCAGGTGCTTGCTCAGCAGCGTGGCGGCGATGGCCGGCGGTTCGGGCGTTTTGAATTCGTATTTTTTCGGCTGAACCTGAGCAACCAGTTCTTCCTGCATTTCAACGATGGTCTTGATGAAGCCCTGGCCGAACTGCAAGGCGGCGAACATGTCTTCTTCGGACACGATTTTCGCGCCGGCTTCGACCATCATGAGCGCTTCTTTTTTGCCCGACATGGTCAGTTCAATGTCGGAGCTCTTCAACTGCTCCTCGGACGGCATGATGATGAAATTGCCGTCGATCCGGCCCACCCGCACCGACCCGGTCGGGCCGTTGAAAGGCAGCGGCGACAGGCTGATCGCCGCCGAAGCGCCGATCATGGCCAGAATGTCCACGGGCACGTTCGGTTCCGAACACAGCGTCAGCGCCTGGACCAGCACGTCACGGATGTAGCCTTCCGGAAAGAGCGGCCGGAGCGGACGGTCGATCATCCGCATCGTGAGAATTTCCTTTTCGTTGGGCGCGCCTTCGCGCTTGCGGAACCGGCCGCCCCAGATCATGCCCGCGGCATAGCCGCGCTCACGGTAGTCCACGGTGAGCGGGAAAAAGTCGATGCCTTCGCGGGGCTTGTCTTCGGACACGGCGACGAGGACGATGGAGTCGCCCATCCGGACGACCACGCTGCCGGCGGCCTGCTTGGCCAGCTTGCCGGTTTCGATGGACAGGGTGTATTCCCCGATCTGACGTTCAACACGAACCAGAGACATGGTTTTCTCCTCTTGAGATGAGCGGTGGAAAAGAAGACGCAACGAAATCAGGGGTGGCGCGCGGAAAACAGATCCGCGCAGCCGGGATCGGCGGGCAAAATGTGGGAAAGTGGGGAAGGTCGCGCACTCGTGGCGAAGTTGCACCCGCCGCGAGCGTCGCGTGTGTTCAAGACGCCTGGGTCTTCCACGCTTGCTTGCTTTTTGTCCGCTGTGCGCCTGTCAAACGGGGTCGGTGCGGGCACCCGCCGTCGCCTTCCCGACCGTATTTCAGACGCAACAAAAAAGCCGGTGTGTCCACCGGCTCTCCGTTCCTGCGCGTTTAGCGCAGATTCAGTCGCTTCACCAACTCCGCATACCGTTTGTAATCGACCCGTTCCAGGTACTTCAGATGCTGCGTTCGCTTCTGCACCATGCCCACCAGACCGCGCCGCGAATGATTGTCCTTCGGGTGCCGTTTCATGTGCTCGGTCATGTAGACGATGCGGTCCGTCAGCAGAGCTACCTGGACTTCGCTCGACCCAGAGTCTTTCTCGTGGAGGCGATTGTCCGCGATAACCTTTTGACGATTCTCAGGCGTAGTAGCCAAGCAGCGATCCTCCTACCTGCAGCGCTCACGCGCCGCCTTGCAGCGGCACCATGCCGCCGTTCCAAGAATCCACTACACTAGGGCGTTTCTGAACGCCGTCAATACCCTCATTTCATTTTAAATCACCTGCACCAAAGGGATCACAAGAAAAACGTGAGAATACGCCGAAGCGGGCATTCCGCTTGCGCGCGTCCGCGCCCCTTTGGAGCGCCGTCGCTGTGCGCGGCTTCTTGGATTTCATCTTCTCCTGCGCGCCTCCGCGCGCATCTTAACTCTGTCTTGTACCCCCAACACAGGCCAGTCTCACAAACTGCAAAAGCCGCGGCCGCCACAAATGGATAAAGCCGGAATTCCTCAATTTGAACCCGCCTCCATGCCGATATAGCAGGGGATTCTTCTGGAGTTGCGCCGTCCGATGCCACGTAAAAAAGCCGCCAAGACACCGCCCAAAGAAGCCGGCCGCCCCAGCTCGCCCGCCCGCTGGCGCCGCTGGATCGGTCGTGGCCTCGCCGCGCTGAAACCCGCCTGGGTCCTGGCCGTCGGCGCGGTCGCCTACCTGGGCCTGGTGTTCGTCCTGGAACAGGCCGCCTCCGCCCATGGCACCGGCCGCATCCGTGCCATCGATCTGGCCGTCGAACCGCCCGTCGCCGGGGGGCTGTCGCACACCCTGCCGCCGGCGGCCAATGTGAAATTCGCCTGCACCTGCACCGATCAAGACCTGCGCCAGATTCTCCAGACCGCCCTGGGCCGCAATCCCCGCCAGAGCGATCTGGTCGCCGATGTCCGCGCCGAGCTTCAGCACAACCCCGCGCTCCGCTCGCTCGACTGCGTCCAGCCGCTGTTTCCCGGCACCTTGCGCGTGGTCGCCACGGTGCGCGTCCCGGAGTTCCGCCTGAAAGCCAGCGGCCGCGCCCTCGACGAAGACGGCGTGCTGCTCCCCGTCGATCTCGGCCATCCCACTCAGTTTTCCCTCCCTGAATACAGCTGCGATGGCGATCCCGAGGGCCGCACCGCCGATGGCCGGCTCAGCGATCCCCTCTACCCGCTGGTCGTGCAGGCCGTCCGCACCCTGACCGACGCCATGCCCGCCCTGGCCCGCGATCCGCAATTCCACATCGTCTCCGCCCACGTCGCCGATGCCGGCCGCCCCGCCGAACTGACCCTCACGCTGGCCAACGGCGCGCGGCTGGAATGGGGCCGCCTGAATGAAGCCGGTTCGTTCGCCGACAGCCTGGCCGAACGCCGCGCCGCGGTCCAAGCCGTGCAGGCGCGCTACGCCGACCTGAACAAACTGCTCGTCGTCCGCCTGTACGACGCCGACGCCCCGGTCGAATTGCGCCAGCAGCCGGGTGTCAAACTCACCGCCCCCAGCGCCCGCTTGACACTCAGCGCCTCGCACGCCCGCAGGCCTTAGATCGAACGGCTTGGAAAGGAGCCCCCCCGCCATGACTCTACGCGACCGCGCCCGCGACCTGCCCGCCACGCCCGCCGATTCCAATGACTTCGATTCCGGAACGGCCCCGGCCCCATCCAGCGCCGGACGATCGCCCCACATTCAGCCGCCGGTGCCGCCCGCCAAAATGGCCGATATCGCCCTCACCACCAGCACCGCCGATCTGCTCCACCACCTCCAGAAATCCGGCAACACCCGCGGCTCGACGGTGATCTACGTGGACGGCCAGTCCACCCGTGAAGTCCCGATCACGCTGCACGGACAGCCCGCGCCGGTGATCGATCCGCCGCGAGTGGCGCCCCGCAACCCCGACGCCGGGAATTTCGGGGTCCCGGCGGTCCCCAAAACCGAACTGCCCTGCCTCCAACGCCCCCTGTCCGCTACACCCGCCCTGTCCGCTACACCCGCCACACCCGCCACACCCGCCACGCCGGCCCGGCCTGACCGGCCGGCCACGCTTGCGCTGACCGCACTGCCTGCCGCCCCCGCCACCGCGGACGCATCCCAAACTCCCGACGCTCCCGACGCTCCCAGCGATGCTGCCACCCCGCCCACCGCCGCGGTCCCGGTGCTCATTTTCCAAGCGCCCACCGAGCGGATGGCGATGGTCGCAGCGCCCGTACCGCAGGGCACCGGCGCGAGTTCTGACGGCGCCCCGGCCGCGGCGCCGGCCTTCCCGCCCGCCCCCACCGGCGTGCTGCCCCACCGCGAAACCGTCGCGCGCGTAGACTTGCAGTCCACCCAGGAATTCGTCGTCGGCGTCGAATTCGGCACCGCCTGCGTGCGCGCCGCCATCGCCGAATGCTTCACCGATTCGGTCCGCGTGCTGGCCTACGCCGAATCCCCCGCCTACGGTGTCGCCCTCGGCGAAGTGCTCGATCTGAAACGCGCCTCCGAAACCGCCAAGCGCGTCATGCGCCAGTGCGCGCAGCACGCCAACATGGGTATCCACAGCGCCTTCGTGGGATTGAAAGGCCTGCACCTCGACAGCCAGCCGATCACCGCCGCCATGGCGCTGCCCCAGACCCGCGACAAGGTCGATGCCGGCGATCTGAAAAAGCTCCAGAAAACCCTGGCCGAAGCCCCGCTCCCCGCCGAGCGCCGCAAAATCGAACTGCTGCCCCTGCGCTACACCCTCGAAGGCGGCCTGCGTACCCTCTCGCCGGTCGGGCTGACTTCGCCCTCGATCATCGCCCAGGCGCAGCTCATCACCGCCGGCGCAGCCCAGATTTCCAACATCGAACACACCATCCGCCGCGTGGGCGTCTACCCCGAACACTGGCGGCTCAGCGTTTCCGCCGCGGCGCTCAGTTGCCTGTCGGCCGACGAGCGCGACCTCGGCGCTGTGGTGGTCGACATCGGCGCGGGCTCGACGGCGGCGGCGTATTTTTCCAGCGGCGAACTGCGCGCCGTCCGGATGTTCGGCTTCGGCGGCAACGAAATCACCGACGCGATCATGCGCAAATTCCGCCTCAGCCGCCAGTCGGCGGAAACTGCGAAGGTCCGCTTCGGCGGCGCTTCGGTGCAAGCGCTCTTTTCCGCCGACGCCGACGAAAAAATCCCGGTCATCACCGCCGACGGCGACGGCCGCCGCCAGCTCCAACGCAGCGAAATGTGCGCCGTCATCGAAGAATCGGTCGACGATTTCGTGCGCAAGCTCTGCGTCTGGCTGGCTGAAAACTCCAAAGCCGGCGCGGCCGACGCGGCTGTCGATCTGTCCGGCCATCTGCCCGCCGGCGTGGTCCTGATCGGCGGCGGCGCCCTGCTCACCGGCCTGGGTGAAAAGATCGCCGCCAAATTGAACGTCCCGGTCCGCGTCGGCAAACCCCTGTACCTGCGCGCCGCCCCCGAAGTCAGCGCCCAGATGAACTCCCCCGCCTGTTGCGGCCTCCACGGCGTCCTGATTTCCGCCGCGCAGCAGCGCGCCGCTGAACTGCCCACTGCTCCGCAAGGCGTCTTTTCCCGCCTCTGGCGCGGCCTAAAACGCCTCGCCGAAGAATTCTAGCCGGGGCCCCCTGGGAGCGCCGCGCTCCAGCCCGGCTTCTTGGATTTCATTCTTGCGCGCAAGCGCACTCCGTCGTGGCACGGGCTGACCAGCCCGTGTCCAGCGAGTCCCCGAGCGTTTCCGCTGGAAAGCGCGCCTCGCGCTCCTCTTCGCCTTTTTTCGCGCCAACGGCGCGACCGTATCACAGCCAGGGGTTGCCGGAGGTCAGCCGCAGGCTACCCCTGGTGCGTGGTCGCCAGATCGCCCCGCGCGATCCGAGGCGGCCATTTTGCCCCCGCTGTGCTATCGCGCGGAACCGCATCCGACGCCGGTAATCGTTTCCGAGCGACGAAAACCAAACGAACTAAAGTATCATAAGATACCATAGTTCGTTTGGTTAAACGTTAGGTTCGTTTTGTAAACCGGCCGATCCCCTTTCACCAGCCCCTTTCCGCGCGTCCAGCCAGTCCTGCAGGATCAGCGCGGCCGCCCACGAGTCCTTCCCCGCCTTGGCCCGCACCAACCCCGCCCCCGTATCCTTCAGCCGATCCAACGCCTCTTCCGTCGAATGCCGCTCATCCTGGAACGCCACCGGCAGCCGCGAAGCCTGTTTCAGCCGCCCGGCAAAGCTCCGCACCCGCCGCGTCGCCTCGTTCTCCTCCCCGTCCTTGCTCAGCGGTAACCCCACCACCCAGCCCACGGCCTGATGCCGCCCGGCCAGTTCGGCCAATTCGGCGACCGCCGCCGGCTCCGACGCGACCTCGACCACCGTCAACGGCGAGGCCAAGATTCCCGCGCCATCGGCCATCGCCACCCCATGCCGCGCCCGCCCGAAATCGACGGCCAGCAACACGCCGGGCGGCAGAGTAGATTGGTGGGAATCGGACATGCTGGACCTCAGGCGACCGGTTGACGGTATTATAGGGGCCCCCGCCAACGGCGGGATGAGCGATTCAATCCAAGCGGGCCGCTGCTGAGCCTGCTCCACAACGATCCTGCGGGCAGCGATAGCCTGCTCCGGGGAAGGGGTTCCAATGGCGATTCTGTTGCGGGACGTGCCGCGCTACATGAATGAGTCCGACAGCGACTGCGAAGCCCGCGCCCTGGAAGCCCTCGGCCTGCCCGCGGCCGAGGTCAAGGAAATCGCCCTCGAACGCCGCAGCCTCGACGCCCGCGGCAAAAACCCGCACTTCCAATGCCATTTCCGGATCGACCTGAAAGCCGGCGTCAAACGCGAACAGCAGATCATCGCCGAATTCTCCGACGACCGCGTCGCCTTCTTCGAACGGATCGACGCCCCGCCGCCGCCGTCCGGAACGCGTCCTTTGCCCGGCCCGGTCTACGTGATCGGCGCCGGACCGGCCGGCCTGTTCGCCGCCTGGCGGCTGGCGTCGGCCGGCTTCAAGCCGGTCTTGGTCGAACGCGGCAAGGACGTCCTCGCGCGCGGTCGGGATATCGCCGAGTTCTGGCGCGCCGGCAAACTCGACCGCGACAGCAACGTCGTCTTCGGCGAAGGCGGCGCGGGAACCTACTCCGACGGCAAGCTCACCACCCGCATCCACACCCCGCTGACGCGCGAGGTCTTCAAGGTCCTGCACGCGGCCGGCGCCCAAGATGAAATCCTGACCGAATCCCATCCGCACATTGGAACCGACAAGCTGCACCACATTTTGCGTGAAATGCGCCGGCAGCTTGAGGCCGCTGGCGTCGAATACCGCTTCGGCACCAAACTGACCGGGTTGACGCTCGACGACGGCCGCCTGACGCACATCGACCTGAACGGCACGCGCACAGAAGCCGGCGCGGTGATTCTGGCCGCCGGTGCCAGCGCCCGCGACCTGTACGAGGTGCTCGAAAACGCTGGCGTGGAACTGGAAGCGCGGGCCTCGCTGGTCGGCCTTCGAGTGGAGCACCCCCAAGGCTGGATCGACAAAGTGCAACTCAAGAACGCATGCGGAGTTCCCGGATTCGGCCCGGCCGAGTACTTCCTCAAGCGCCAGCCGACCCCAAAGGACCAGCATCAGCACCTGCGCGCGGTGCATTCCTTCTGCATGTGCCCGGGCGGCGTGGTCCTGCCGCTGGCCACCGAACCCGACGGCGTCGCCTGCAACGGCATGTCCAATTCGCAGCGCGGGTCCGGGTGGGGAAATGCCGCGCTGATCGTGCCCGTGACGCCTGAGGACTACTCCCACGAAACCGGTGTGCGTGGGCCGCGTTGCGGGATCGATTTCCAGCGTCGCTTCGAACGCCTCGCCTTCCAATTGGGCGGCGGCGACCATCGCCTGCCGGCCATGCGGCTGACCGCGTTCATGGCCGACAGCGATCCCGACGGCCTGCCCGACGGCCCGCGCAACAACTGGCGCCGCGAAGCCGACCTGAACGAATGCCTGCCGCGCACGGTGCTGCGCAGCATTCGTACCGCTGTCACCGAATGGGACCGGCGCTACAAGGGCTTTCTGTCGCCCGAGGCCACCCTCCACGGCAGCGAAATGCGCACCGGCGCAGTGGTCCGCATCCCCCGCGACGAAACCGGCCCGCGCGAAGGCGAAGCGCTCGGCGTCAGTGGCCTGTACCCCTGCGGCGAAGGCGCCGGCTACGCCGGTGGCATCACCAGCGCCGCCGTCGATGGCGTGCGCCAAGCCGACCGCGTGATCGCACGCTACGTCCCGGCGTAAATACCCCGGCAGCGCCGGCATCCTGCCGGCTCCCGCGCGCGTGAGCGCACCTTAAAGTAGCACGGGCTGACCAACCCGTGTCGAGCGAGTCCGCGAGTGTTTCCGCTGGAAAGCGCGCTTCGCGCTCTCTTCGCCGGGACCGGTGGCGGACATGCCCGCTCTTCGTCCCAACCGTCCCTTCGGCTCCGCAACTCCATCCATCCCGCTCAACCGCCCGAAGCAATGTGGCACGGGTCTCCAGGCCCTTGCAAAAAAAAGCGAGCGAAGCTCGCGCCTTAGCTCTTCTCTTGTGCCACCCAGCGCGAAACCGCACCCGAGGAAGCTGCGGGCAAAGCACAGGTCTCAACCAAGCCGAAAGCCCTTTCGTCACGGCCCTGGTGGAATGCTCGTCCGAAAATTTGGCCGTGCAAATCGGCGACCAACTTTCGTTTGTTTTTTGTGAGGCGGGATATTTTTTGCAGCGAAATTTTCGGCGACGGAAAGATTCGTGTTGTAGAATTCCTAGCGGAAAATCAAAAGCAATCGGCACCGTCGGCGCGAGGGGATATTGGGAGCGCTGCCCTTGCGGATTGTGTTTCCAAAACAAAAACGGTCTGAAAATAGCACCAACGGAAGCGCACGGGGACGGATCGGGCGGGCGAAGATCTGCCGAAGAAGACGCGGGGGAAATGCTGCTTGAGGCGCGCCGGATGAAGCCCTTCTCCGGCGGTGGCGGCGGTGGCGGCATTGCGTTGGCTTCGGTTGGGCGGCTTGGCGCCGGCGAACGTGCGTGTCCAGAAATCATCGAGCGGCCATGAGCGATTTTGTCCATCTGCACTGCCACAGCGAATATTCGATGCTCGATGGCGCGTCGAAAATTCTCGACCTGCATCTGTGCGCGATGGAAGATCAGCAGCCGGCGCTGGCGCTGACCGACCACGGCAGCGTCCTCGGCGTCGCCGAACACTACCTCGCCGGCAAGAAGACCGTCAAGGAATTCATCGAGCGCAAATTGAAGGGCTTGCAGGGTGCTTCCAGCGCCGCCGAGCAGGCCCAACGGACCTACTGGGAAAAATTAGCGGCTACGCCGGTGCCCAAGCCGATTCTGGGCATGGAAGCCTACACCGTCCCCTACGGGTTCACGCTGAAGGAACGCCCCGAGCGGCCGTCGGACCCCAAATACGACGACAAGCGCGATTCGCTGCTCAAGAAAAACTACCACCTGATTCTCCTGTGCGAAAATGAAACCGGCTACGGCAATCTGCTCAAGCTCAGTTCCGCCGCCTACCTCGACGGGTTCTACCGCAATCCCCGCATCGACATGGAAATCCTCAGCCGCCACGCCGCCGGGTTGGTCATGACCAGCACCGACGTCGGCGGGGAAATCCCGCAGCTCATTTTGCACGACCGCATCGCCGACGCCAAAAAAGTGATCGGCTCCTACATGGACATCGTCGGCAAGGACAACTACTACTTCGAATTGCAGTGGCACGAACGGGTCGGTCAGCGGCGCAATCCCGAGGAGCAGGAACTGCTCGGGATGGAAGAAAAAATCAACAAGCAGATCATGCGCTTCGCCAAGGAATTCGACCGGCCGCTGATCGCCACCAACGACAGCCACTACGTCCGCAAGGAAGACGCGGCGGCGCACGACATCATGCTCTGCATCGGCACGCAGTCGAAACTCGAAGACACCAACCGGCTGCGGTTCGCCAACGACACCTTCTACCTCAAGTCCGGCGCCGAAATGGCCGCCCAGTTTGCGCAGCTCTGCCCCGAAGCGGTCCGCAACACGCTGGAACTGGCCGAACGGCTCAACGTGAAGCTGGCCTTCGGCAATCAGGACTACCACTTTCCGAAGTTCCAGCCGCCTGACGGCACGCCGGTGGCGGACTACTTCGAGCGCCTCGTCTGGGACGGTCTGAAAAAACGCTACGGCGATCCGCTGCCGGAGGCCGCCGCCGCGCGCTGCCGCCACGAAATATCGATCATCAAGCAGATGGGTTTCGTGGAATACATCCTGATCGTGTGGGAAATCGTCGCGCAGGCCAAGGCGATGGGCATCCCCGTCGGCCCCGGCCGCGGCTCCGGCGCCGGCTCGATCGTGCTCTACGCCTTGACCGTCACCGACCTCGATCCGCTGCGCTACGGCCTGATTTTCGAACGCTTCATCAACCCCGGGCGCAACGAAATGCCCGACGTGGACATCGACTTCTGCCAGTCGCGCCGCGGCGAAATCATCGAATGGATGATTCAGCGCTACGGCCGCGAATGCGTCGCCAACATCATCACCTTCGGCACCATGGGCGCCAAAAACGCCATCCGCGACGTCGCCCGCGTGCTCGGCCACGACCAGGCCGACATCAACCGCTGGGCGTCGACCATCCCGATCGGCCCGGGCCATTCGCTGGCAACCGAAATGGAAACCAACGCCGACTTCAAAGCGATGTATGAAACCGAGCCGCCCGCCCGCAAAGTAATCGACATCGCGCGCAAAATCGAAGGCAAAATCCGCAACGCCGGCACGCACGCCTCGGGCGTGGTCGTCGCCGACCAGGACGTGACCCGCTATTCGGCGCTCTACAAAGACCCCAAAACCGGCACCATCTCGACCCAGCTGAACATGAAGCTCATCGACCCCGCCGGGCTGCTCAAGATCGACATCCTCGGCCTGGCCACGCTGACCGTGATCGAAATGACCTGCGACCTGATCCGCCAGCGCCACGGGTTGCAACTGAACATCCGCCAGGTGCCGCAGACGATTCTCGATGACTACCGCCGGCTGGATCCGCAGCAGCGGCACCCCAATTTTCCGCTGGAGAACCTCGAAAAAACCTACCGGCTGCTCGGCCACGGCCATTCGCTGGGCCTGTTCCAGTTCGAATCGGAGGGCATGCAGAAGCTGCTCATCGGCGCGCGGCCGGACCGTCTCGAAGACCTGGTCGCGTTGAACGCGCTGTACCGCCCCGGTCCGATGGGCCAGGACATGCACAACGAATTCGTGCGGCGCAAAAACAAGCAGGCCCCGGTGGTCTACCCGCATCCCTCGACCGAGGCGATCCTGTCCAACACGCTCGGGATCATTGTCTACCAGGAGCAGGTCATTCAGATCGCCAACCTGCTGTGCGGGTTCACGCTGAGCGAAGCCGACAAGCTGCGCAAAGCGATGGGCAAAAAAGACAAAGTCCTGATGAAAAAATATCACGACCAGTTCATCCAGGGTTTTCATGATGTCAGCCAGGTGCCGTCGGAGATCGCCAATTCGATCTGGGAGCAGATCGAAAAGTTCGCCGAATACGGCTTCAACAAATCGCATGCGACCGCCTACGCCTTCGTGGCGCTCCAGACGGCCTACCTGAAGGCCAACTACCCGTCCGAATTCATGGCGGCGCTGCTGACGATCAACCAGGAAGACACCAAGAGCCTGCAGAAATATCTGCTCGAAGCCCGCCGGATGCGCATCCGCGTCCTGGCGCCGGACGTGAACCGTTCGGAGACGGCCTTCAGCCCGGAGTCCATCGCGCCGCTGGAGCCGGCGAGCGGAACTTCCGGATCGGCCGGCGCGGCCCAAACGAACGCGGCGAACGGCTCGAACGGAACCAGCGGCGCGGAGAAAACCGGCGTCGGCGCGCCTGCGTGCACGGGTGCGGTGCGGTTCGGCTTTGGCGGAATGAAGGGCATCGGCGGCAGTTGCGCGCAGGCGATTCTGGATGCGCGCAAAGACCGCCCCTACGAAAACCTGGCCGATTTCTGCACCCGGATCGACCTGCACACGGTGATGCGGGCCTCGATTCAGGTGCTCATCAAAGCCGGCGCCTTCGACGCGCTGGAACCGACCCGCAAGGGCGCCTTCGACCGGCTCGAAGCCTACATCGGGTCGGCGCAGAAGCAGATGCAGGACCGTTCCATCGGCCAGCAGAGCCTCTTCGGCGATTTCGGCGGCGGCGGCGGCGCGCCGATCGGCGGACGAGGCGTTGGCAATCCGGCGGCCTTGCCGCGCGCGATCGGCCAAGCCACGCCGCGGGATCGCAAAGCGGCGGCGGAAAACGAATGGCGGCTCGAGGAAAAGCTGGCCTACGAAACTGAAGTGCTCGGCGTGACCTTGGGCGAAACGCCGCTGCAGCGCAAGCAGGGCCTGTTCCAGTGCTTCGCCACCGCGCGCGCCGAACAGGTTCCCCATCTGCCGCACGAATGCCCGGTCATCCTGGGCGGGATCGTCACCGAGTTCAAGCCGATCCAGACCAAAAAAGGCGACCGGATGGCCTTCCTGAAAATGGAGGACGCCACGGGAGCCTTCGACGCGGTGGTGTTCCCGCGCCTGCTGGCGGAACTCACGCAGCAGGAACAGGCGCAACAGGCGCGAGTGGCGGAACTGGCCGCGGCGCAAAGCGGTGTGCGGCGCAGCGCCGGCGGCAATGGCGCGAATGGGAGCAGTTCGCCGAAGCGCCGAGCGACGGGCGATTCCGGCGCGCTCGCGGCGGTCGGCGCCACATCGATGATGGCCAAGGACCAGGCGATTTTCGTGCTCGGCACCATCGACCAGTCGCGGCCGGAGCGCGGCACGCAAGTGATCGCGGAACGGATCATCGCGGCCGCCGACGCGCGCGCCGAGCTCGCCGACAGCATCATGGTGCTGATCCGCAACGGTTCGCGCGACCGGGCCAAAATGGCGGCGCTGCGCGAGGTGGTCGCCGGATTCGCCGGCGCGACGCCGTTGGTGCTCGACGTCCAGAATCCCGAAACCGGCGACACGCTGATTCGCACGCCGATGCGAGTGCTGCCCACTGAAGCGCTGGAAGAAGCGATCCAGGCGACGCTGGGCGACAGCGGCTGCATTCGCTACCGCGTGAAGGAAATTCAGATCACTTCGCAGAACCGCCGCCGCGGCATGGCGCTCAAAAGCGCCGCGCCGGGAGACTTCAGCCGTCTGAAGGCTATTGTCGCACCGGTGGCGGCACTGGAGCCGGCAACGGTGCAGCCAAGTTTCGAATTTGAGGCCGAGGAAATTGCCTTGCAGGCGGTAGGCGCCGAGGGCGACGGAACCGAATAGCGCCCGAATAGCGACCGGTGGGCGGCGATCAGTTCTTCGTGACTTCAACCTGTTTGTGTTCGGCGATGCCGGTCTTCCAGCCCTGTTCGTACAGGTTGCGCAGGGAGGCGCGCAGGTGGGTGAGCAGTGCGTTCCAGTCTTCTTCCATGCCCAGCACGGCGAGGGAGTCAATGCCGAATTGCGCCAGGCGCTGGTTGATCGCGGCCTCCAACTGGGAGATTTCCTTCTCCACATATTGGTCGCGGTTGTTCATCGTGTCGTTCTCCTTTGTACCAGGCTGAAACTCAGGCTGAGACAGCGGCACTCCCCCCAAAAAAATCAGTAGCGGATCCGCACGCGGTCGCGGATGAGACTCAAAGCCGCGAAGGCCGCGACCGGCAGCAACGCAGGCGTGACCACCATCCACCAGGCGGGATGAATGGCGCCGGCGGCGCGCAGCAGCGCCAGCGTGGCGGTCAGGCCGACCAGCGTCCAGGCCGCTCGACGCACCTGGACGAACAAAGGAGGAGGCGCGAGGCGGCGCGCGGGCGCGGCCTCGGGCGCCTGAGAAATCGTCGAATCGGTCGGACCGGATGGCTCAAGCTGTTCGGCCGGGTGGACCGCCGGAGCGGTGCCGGTGAGCGGCGTGGGCGGCAGGCGACGGGAGGGGCGGGCGTTGAATACGGGCGGGTGGAGGGTCATGATTCGCACTCCTTGGCGAGTGTTTTGAAGATGGCTTTCCAGAGTTTCTTGCCATTTTTACGGCGCTTGCCGGCGAGGGTAAGCGCGATTTCGAAGCGGCAATGCTCGCATTCGAAGAAGCGCATGGTGACGGCTTGGCGATTGCCTTTGGCGGGCTGGATCCACTTCGATTCGTCCGACCAATCGTCGCGGTCGGCACGTTTGCGTCCGCAGATCGGGCAACGTTTGAGTGTCGGCATCCAGTCCTCCTTCGCTAATCACTATATTTTTAGTTCGGGTGAAATGCAAATATATACCGTCAAAATCCATATTATGATTATGTGAAGAAGGTTAGGATTTCGTATTCTTCTATGAAAATAGGCTGTTTATGCGCAAAAAATGAAAATGATATGCTCAAAGTTATATATCGAGATGATCGTCTTAATATATTCCTAACGAATCCGCGGTGAATCCTGAAAAGCGTTGGTCTCGGGAAAAAATATATTCTTGCAGGGTGTGGCGGAATTGGGTAGATTCAATTGCAAAGTGGGGATCGACCCATGAAGCGTCCAAAATGGTTCTGGGCGGCCGCCGTCGTGCTGCTCGTCGGCGCGCCATTGCCGTTTTTGCTCTACCACCCCAACCGTGGCGCGCTGTTTCCTGAAGACCAATGGTACGGCTGGCCGTATCCATTCGTCATGAGCCAGTTCGACTCAGGGCCGGCCTACTTCGCTGGTGGATCGTTCGCCGCCGACACCGCCTGCGGCGCCGTACCTGCGCTGCTGGCGGTGGGAATGCTCGCGCTGATTTGGCCGCGGCGCGGCGAAGAACTGGAAACCACAGGCGATTGGGACCAACGCAAACCGGGCGAGGAACCACCACCCGCTGCCAACCCGCGCCCCTGAGCCAGCGATTATCGCCGCCGTTCGATCGCGCGGAACCGCGCCCGGGGCAAAGGTTGAAAGACGGAGGTGCCGAACGCTCCATCGGAGCCGCACGCAGCGTTGGCGCGAAGAAGCCGGTCTGATCACCGGCGCTCCGAGGGGAAGAAAAGCGCCGGGGGGTTTAGTGGCCTTTTTTGCCGTATTTGACGCGGCCCTGCATCAACTCGTTGGCCACCTGCGTCGGGTCGCCGTAGACATTGCCGGCGCGGTCCTTGCCGCGCGCCAGATAAATCTGGTGGTAGTGGCCGTGCTTTTCGCGGTTGAAGCGCGTCCCGGCGGAAATGTAGCGCATGGTGTAGCCGCAGCGCCGCTGGGTGCTGGTGTTGGCGTCGGAGCCGTGCATCAGCTTGCCGTCGTGCAAACTGCACTGATTGGGTTGGAGTTCGAGCGCGACCGCGCGGGAGTCGTCGCGTTGGGTCGCCTTGATTTCGGTCCCGAAGACGTTCTTGTTCGGATCGACCGGGTCGTAGTCGCTGTAGCCGTTGCTGTGGGTCTGCGGGATGATTTTCATGCAGCCGTTGGCGCGGGTGGAAGGGTCGATCGCCAGCCAGAGGGTGCAGACCTCCATCGGCGCCACCATGTCGCGCCAGTAGGCGGAGTCTTCATGCCAGGGAACGCGCTTACCATCGCCCTGCGGCTTGCAGATGAAATGGCTTGAAAATAGCGCGATGTCCGGTCCCAGGATCGGCTCGATGAGATCCAGCACTTCGTCGGCAAAGAGCCACTCGAAGAGGGCCGGATGGGTGAAGTGCGGCACGTCCATGCCTTCCGGGCGGCGGTCCTGCGGCCAGACACTGAGCATGTCCTCGAAGTAGGCCTTCAGCCGTTGAAATTTGGCCTCCGGCAACACCGGCTGCTGGTACAAAAGATAGCCGTCGTGGCGGTAGCGTGCCACCTCGGCCGGGGTCAAACGGGCTTGCACGGCGGTCGACATGGGCGGGGCTCCTGATCCGGCGCAGGGCCGGGGCTCTTTACGGTGGCGGATACAAGGCCGGAAATGGAGCTACGCTGTCCCGTGCTCCGTTTCCGGACACCTCCAAAGTACCTTCTTTCTGTTGACATTTCTTCCCCGATAATGACAATTTAGTACTGTATATTGATATTGGTGGAAAAATTGATGCGGACCATCTACTGGCGAGACATTGTCGAGTCGGGGCAGCAGTTCCATCTGGCCCGTCGGCAAATGCGGGGGCGGCGGCCCTGCGGCCTGCACGACCATGATTTCGCGGAAATCTTCTGGCTGGAAAGCGGCCGCGGGGTGGAGGTGGTGAACGGGGTGCGACAGACGCTCAGCGCCGGCGATTTGCAGCTCATCCGGCCCGCCGACGCGCATGAGTATTTCGGGGGCGGAGGGGCGCTGGAGGCGGGCGAGCAGGCCGAGGATGGCGCGGAGGGAGGCGGGGGGGATTCTGCGGCGGAGGAGGACACGGATGCTGCGGCCGGAGCGGACGCACCGTACGTCCTGGTGAATCTGGCGTTTGCGTGGGAGACGGTGGCGTTTCTACGCGAGCGATACTTTTCGCAGGACGCGGGCTTTTTTGGGGGCCATGCAGCGCTGCCGGCGCAATACCGTCTGAGCACCGCGCAGATCCGGGCCTGGCATCAGGCGGTGGTTGAACTGTCAACCGCGCCGCGCACGGCGGTGACGATCGAGCGATTCCTGCTGAACCTGTTTCACGATCTGGGCCTGATGCAGGGAATGCCGGGAAGCCCGGCCGCTCCGGCTTCGCCTGGCTCCGGTGGCGCCGCGCTGCTTCGGTCAGGGTCGGTCGAGCCGTCCGGCCCACCGCTGGATGCGCCAGCGAGCGGCGACTTTGCCGAGCGGCGCGATTGCCCCGAGTGGCTGCGGCGCGCCTGCGAGCAGATTCGCGACCCCGGTCAATTCCCTGGCGGGACCCGCCGCCTGGCGGAACTGGCCGGACGGAGCGCGGAGCACCTGGCGAGGGAGGCGCGGCGGTGTTTCGGCGTCACGCCGACGGAGATCGTGAACCGGGCGCGGCTGAGTCATGCGGCCGGCGAGCTGTCGCTGTCTTCGCAGCCGATCCTGGAGATTGCGCTGGGGTGCGGCTTCGCCAGCCTGGCGCATTTCTACGCACTGTTCCGGCGCGAATTTGGGTTGTCGCCGCGGCAGTACCGGTTGAAGGCGCAGGCGGCGGTGCGGTAAAACTGACCCGCGCATTTGGGAAAGCCTGAAGTACGAGAGGTTCGTGTATTCAAGGGATCGCGTTCCCCTTGGCTTTTTGGATGATTCAAAGGCCTGTGTCTTACCCACCTGTTTCGCGCATGCCCCGAGAGCGCCGGCATCCTGCCGGCTCCGTCTCTTCGCGCCAACGGTGCGACCGCAGCAGAGCCAGGGGTAGCCGGAGGTCCTTCGCAGGTTACCCCTGGAAGCGGTCGCCAGACCGCCCCGCGCGGGCCGAGGCGATGTCACGCAGCCACCGTTCTCGCGCGCGGATCGTCGCAGGCGACGCGTTGAACTGAATTCGCTTCGTTGAGCGCCGGGTACGATTCCGCGCGATGGCAGGTCGGGTGCACGGTTCTGCTTCGGTTCGCGCGGGAGCGTGGCTGCGCACTGCTTTCCCAGCAGATTGCCTCCAGGCTGCACCTTCCGGCCAACCCGCTCGACAGGGGGGCTATGACTCTGCCGAGCCTCCGGCGCTAAAAGCATTCTGCGCGCGGTGGCCCTGTGCCGTGGTTTCAAGAACGGGGTGAAAGCCGCGGCTGGAAAACAAAAGGGCACCCAAAAAGATGTGGGTAATGCTTAGATATAAAGGCGCGTGCTTCACGCACATTTATTTTGCAAGGGACAGCCTCCCATGTCACGCTGCGGGGGCATTTGAGCGGCAGGCCGGATGGCAAGCGGTTTGGGGCGCGTGAAGCTCCGGCCGTGAAGCGCGTACAATGGAGAGGCTCGCGCGCGGCCGAGTGCGGCGCGCCGGGAACCTGTTTCAAAGCGGAAGGCCGGTGCGGCATGCCCCTGTTTCTAAATAGCCTGATGCTCGCGGGGATGGCCTTGGCGGGCGTTCCGGTGGCAATCCACCTGTTCTACCGGCTGCGGCGGCGGCGGGTGATTTTTCCGGCACTGCGGTTCCTGCAGAAAACCAATACGGTTCACAGCGCGCGGCTGAAGCTGCGCGATCTATTGCTGCTGCTGTGCCGGGTGCTGGCGGTGCTGTGCCTGGTGGTGGCGTTTGCGCGGCCGTATTTCATCGGCCAGCAACTGGAAGCCGGCGTGGAGTCGGGCGCGGTCGATCTGGTCGTGGTGGTGGACAACAGCGCTTCGATGAGCTACAAGCCGGACCAGGTGAGCCGCTTGGAAATGGCGCGCGAGGCGGCGCTGCGGCTGATCGCGAAGCGGCAGTCCGGTGACCGCGTGGGGGTATTGGAAGCTACGCGTCCCAACGACCCGGTGCTGCGGCTGGACGGGGTGCTTTCGCGAGCGGTGGCGGCGGTGAAGAACATCCCGCAGCGCTTCGGCGCCGACCGGCCGCTGGACGCGCTGACCACCGCCTGCAACAGCTTCGCCGACGATCCGGCCGACAAACACACGCACCGCGTGGTGATTTTGAGCGACATGCAGGCGGCGCACTGGCCGGCGGCCGATCTCGCGCGCCGGATTGCGCCGCTGGTGGACAAGTTCCATGTCGAAGTCCAATTGGTCGATCTGTCCGACCCCACGCCGGGCAACCCGGCGGTGCTGAGCGTGGGCAGTTCCGCGCCGCGAGTCACCGCGCCCAGCCCGGACACGGCGGTCACGGGGATTCATGTTGACTTGGCGGGCTACGCTCCGCACCAGGCCGCGCCGGTCACGGTCACGGTCCACCGCGTGGACACCAAGCCGGCGGGGGTGCTGCCGGTGAAACTCAGCGTGCTGCACGCCGAGCCCGGCGGCGGAACCGGAACGGGCACGGCGCCGGGCGGCGGAAACGACAGGTCGCCGGGCGCGACGGTGCTCGGCAGCCTGACCATGGCCGGGTCGGGGGACGCACAGGTCACGCTGGCGCCGCGCTTTGAAAGCGCCGGTTGGCAGGCGGTGCGCGCGGAGGTGCTGGGCCGCGATGCGCTGCCCGCGGACGATGTGGCCTATGCGGTGGCGCGGCTGACCGACCGGCCTTCGATCCTGGTGGTGGAAGGCGCGGCCGACGACGACGAGGTGCGGGAGGACGAAACGCGTGGGCAGTCGTATTTCGTGGCGGAGGCGCTGCGCGCGAACGTGGGGGATGAATCCAGCGGTGGCGCGGCCGGCGGCGGCGGCGGCGGCGCGGGGCATGAATTCAACGTGAAGGTCATCGCGCCGGCGGCTTTGACCAGTCTGGCGCTGGCCGGGCAGGGCGGAGTGGTGCTGTGCGGAGTGTCGAGCCTCGGGCCGACGCAGGTCGAAAGTCTCGAACGGTTCGCGGCACGCGGCGGGCAGGTGCTGATTTTCGCGGCCCGGGTGAAACCTGGCACGCCGGGCACACTGCGGCCGCCGGATGACCTGACCAACCGGCCCTTCTACAACAGCGCGTTCTATCGCGGCGGGCGCGGGTTGATCGGCGTGCGATTCGATCCACCGCCGCCGGCGGCCGATCAGTTCATCGTCAGCCCGAACAATTGGGACCGGCACAGCGATATCTTCGCGCCGTTCACCGCGCCGGATGCCGGCGATCCGACGGCGTTTTCGGTCTACGGCCAGATGGCGGTGAATGCGCAGGACCTGGCGGAAATCACGGCGCGGCCGCTGTTGTCGGCGGCGGCGGCGCGGGCCGGGAGCACGCCCACCGGCCGCAGCGCGGCGCCGAGCACCGCCACGCCGCCGCCGGAGATCACCACGCCGGGGACTTCGGGACCGGGTACCCCGGCATTCAGCAGCCCGGCGGAAGAGGCGGGAGACAACCTGGCCGACCCCGATGACCCCGGTCGGGGCGGGGCGCAGGTCATCGAGGCGCTCTCCCCCACCCGACCGTTCATGCTCGACCGGCCCTACGGCGCCGGGCGGGTGCTGACGGTGTTCGGCGCCGCGCGGCCGGAGTGGACCAACTGGATCCGCAAGCGCAATTTTCTGCCGGTGATCCGCCAATGGGGCCGGCGCGTCGAGACCCACGGCACGGCTGGCGCGAACGCCTCCGGCACGGGCGGGACAAACGGCTCCGGCGCGGGCGGCACGAGCGCCACCGGCGCCGGCGGGAGCGGGCTGCAAACGAGTTTCTACGCGGGGGCTGAACCGACCGTTGGCGAGGTGTTCGGGATGGCACCGCCATCGAAGACGGGCAAGTCCGACGGGGCGGGCAATTCGCCGGATGCCGGCGCGCCGAGCTACTACTTGCAGCAGCCCGATCCGGCGCAGCCGTTTGCGGCGCCGCCGGTGCAGAGCAACCCATTGCGGATCGAAAATCTGACGCTGAATTCGACGCTTGATTTGGACCGGCCGGGGCTGTACTACTTGGGAGCGATCAGCGCGGAAGGCACGCCGCCGCCGCCAGTGCCGATTGCCGTGTCGATCGATCCGGCGGAGGCGGTGCTGACGCCGGCCGCGCCGGGCGCGCTGCTGGCGGCGCTGGCGAGTTCGGCGGTGCAGCACCCGGAACACCACACGATCACGGCGGAATCGAGCGACGCCGCGAAACGCTCCAGCCAACTGTGGATCTGGCTGGCGGGCGGAGTGGCGCTATTGCTGCTGCTGGAACAGCTCCTGCGCGACACGGGGTTCTGGCGCGGCGCGCGGCGCACGCTGGTGGTGCGAACCGCGGCGGGAGCAACGGGCGAAGAGGCTGCAAGCACCTCGGGTGGGACGGGCGGGGCGGGCGGAACGGGCAGGCCGGTCGAAGCGGGCGCGGACGGCGGCGGGGGGAACGGCGCCACATAGCGACCTGAACGGAGATCTTCGCCAGGGAATAGAACCCGGCGAGCGGCGGACGAGGCGCGGAAGTACAATCGAAAAGCCAGGGCCGCGGACGGGGTCGTGGGAAGGGGCCGGAGGAGGCTGCCTGTTTCCCTTGCGCCGTGCTGTGTCCGGTTGAGGAGAATCGCCATGCCTGCCAACGACACCGCCCCGCGCCGCGTTCCCTGCTTGATCGCCACGGCGGTCAACACCGTGGAGGTCCGCGAGCGGCAGCTCGATGCGCTGGCGCCGACGCAGGTGCGGGTGGCCACCGAGATTTCCATGGTCAGCACCGGCACCGAGCTGCACCGCATCCAGGACACACACACGGTGGCGCGGCCGTTTCCGACCGCCACCGGCTACGTCGCGCTGGGGCGAGTGATCGGGATCGGGTCGGCGGTCACGCGCCGTACGCTGGGGGAACGGGTGCTATTCCGCGCCGCTCATTTTGCCGCGATGGACGTGGCGGAGGATTCCTGCACGCCCGTGCCGCTGGGCGTGGCCTCCCAGGACGCGGTGGCAACGGTGCTGATGGGCATCAGCCTGCGGGGGGTGCGCGGCGGCAAGGTGACGCTGGGCAAATCGGCCGCGGTCTTCGGGCTGGGCGTGATCGGGCAGTACGCGGTCCACTTGAGCAAGCTGGCCGGGGGCTACCCGGTGATCGGCATCGACCCGTCGGAACTGCGCCGCAGCATTGCGCGGCGGATGGGCGCCGATCTGGTGCTCGATCCCTTCCGCGACGATGTCACGGCCGCACTGCGGCAGGCCACCAACGGCCAGGGCGTGCAGGCAGCCATCGAATGTACGGCCACGCCGCGCGTGGTGGCCTCCCTGCCGGCGCTCACCGCCTACGAGGGCATTCTGGTGATTCTCGGCGGCATCCACGGCAAGGTCGAGATGGACCTGTACACGCACGTTCAAAAATCGAACCAGACGATCGTCGGCTGTGGGTTTGCCTATCACGCCGACTACCCGTTCGACTCCGACGACGCCAACCATGCAGCAATCCTGAACATGATGCAGGGCGGGATGATCCGGCCGGAACCGGTGGTGACCCACCGCGTGGCGTACACCGAAGGACCGGGAATGTACCGGATGCTGATCGAGGAAAAAGACAAAGCAGTCGGGGTGCAGTTCACGTGGGCCGATGCGAAGCTGTGAGGTGGCCCTGGAGGCCACGCTCCCTACAGCATTTTTCGATTTGCTGTGAACGCTCTGCACGTTGTAGCGCAGGCTTCCAGCCTACGGTTGGAGCGGGCCTCTGCGCCCGCAGGCTGGTCCCAATCTTCACCGCAAATTGAAAAGCGCTCTAACGGCAGCGCCGCGCGTTGCCGACTTCCTGTACATTTCCGTGCGAAGAGGCCGCTCCCAAGGGGCGCGGGCAGCGCGCGGGGGGAAGGCTCGAACTCGCAAAGCCGAATTGCCGGTTGGGATCAAGAGCGGGCGTTGCCCGTCCGCGGTCCCGGCGGGGGCGGTGGGTTAGAAGCTGGACTGGGCGCTGAAGACGCCTTCCCAGCCGCCTTTTTTCTGGCCGTTCTGGCGAACCGCGTCGAAGCCGTAGGCCACGTCGACACGAATATAAACGCCGTTGATGTAGGAGGTGGTCAGGGCCATGCCGGCGGCTTTTTTCTGTTCCAGTTTTTTGCTCATCTGGTCGGAGTCTTCGTTCATTTCGTTCAGGATGGCGTGCTGGTAGTAAATGTGGTAGCGGGTGATGGCGGCGCTGCTGGTCAGGCCGGGGGTGGGAATAGGCTGGCCGTTGTTGCCGGCCGGAGCATTGGCGTTGCCGTTCAGGCCGTTGAACTTGACGCCGAAATCGACCATGAAAGTGGCGAAGCGGTCGGCCAGGAATTCCTCCCAGTGGTAGCCGTACAGCGGCGCGCGGTTGAGGTCGCGGTCGAGATCGGTGCCGCCGCCGAGGCGGAAGGCGCTGAAGCGGTCGAGATTGTCGCCCCAGCCGGCGCGGAAGTTCACCGAAAAGTTCACCTGGTCGCCGCTGACCTGGTTCTGGTCCATCCCGCCGGCCATGGCGACCTTGGGGTAGTAGGAATCGGCGGCGGCGGCATTGTTGAAGCGCGTCGGCGACCCCCACGCATGCCAGTTCAGACGGTGGGTGAAAATGCCCATGAGCTGAAAATACGATCCAGTGTGTTCGGTCGGGGCCTGAAATCCGCCGGCCTGCTGCTGGGTTTCCTCGGTCTTGGTCTGCCAGGCGTCGTCGAAGCCGATGGTGAAACCCCAGCTCTCGGTCGAGGTGCCATGGGGCATGATGAAGTTGGTGTCGGTCCGCGCGCGCCGGTGGAAGTCCTCGAAGCCCCACTGGTAGAACATCAGCATTTCGGTGTTGTGCAGGTAGGAGGCGTCCTGGTTGAGGGTGCCGAGCATCACGCGGCCGCCGTAGCTGACGCGGTTGACTTCGGTCCCGGCCTGTTCCACGCCGGCCAGATATTCACGGTCCACGTAGTCGAGCGGCTGGAAGAATCCGCCGAAGCCGAAGGCCACGTCCTTGGTGGTGACGAGCACCTCGCCGTCGGCGTAGGTACCGTTGAAAAACATGCGCATCCGACCGGCCTGTTCGCCGAACAGCGGCGAGTTCCAGTTCAGGATGAAGCGCGGAATTTCGCTCCCGCCCTCCGCGTCCGGCTCGGTGTGGCGCAGGTAAAATCCGATCGTGGTCGTCATGGTTTTGGGGGTCGGCTCGCCGAACGGCCGGGCCATTTCGGTGGCGCCCAGCCCGGCGAGCGCACCGGCGGCCAACAGGAGAATCCCCACCGTCGTTGAACAGCGGCCGATTGATGCGATCCGACGTTTCATGCTACGTTTCCTTGAGATGAGCGTGGCGCGGCCCGGTGGGAACCGACTGCGGCCGCTGCGAATGAGACGTGCCGGGGCAACTCCTTCTCAGAAGCCGCCGGTCAGCGCTCGGCGACGAAGGCGACGAAGTCCGTCAACGTCGCCTGGGCGGGCGGCGCGGATTTCGAGTCATGCACAGTCACGACCCAGTCCGCCCCGACCCAATTTTTGGCGGCGTCGTTGCGCTTGGGCAGCGCGGCCGGCAGCGCCTGCGCGCCATTGTACAGGTCCGAAAACCAAACCACGCGGTTGTCATCGGGGTAGAAAATGCCCAGCACCGAGCGGTCGGCGGGGGCCTTGATCGAGCCGAACAGGCCAAGTTCGTAGCCGGTGGCCTGGGCCGGCAGGGTCAGGGTCACGACATTGCCATTCAGGTGCACGGGGGTTTCCATGCGCACGGCGCCCGAGGCGGTTCCGGAGGGCACGCCGCGTGAATAGACGAAATCCAAATCGCCGTTGACCGTCCACTGTTGGCATTCCTGGACAGTGGGCGCCGGCAGCAGCGGCAGGGGCTTGGCCTGGGCGTCCGGCCAGTTGGCCAGAGGCGCCGCGAAAACCGCGACGTTGAAGCCGTTCGGCACATGGCTGTCGCCAGGCAGTTGAATGACGCCGAGGAACTGGGCTGGAATGGTCGTCTGCGCACCGGACCAGCCGGGCGGGAGCACGCCGAAATCCAGGGTGCAGTTTTTGGTGAGCGAATTCTTCGCGGCCGCCAGATCGGCTGCGTGCGGCGGCGGGGTCGCGAACAGGTAGACCTGGTTGCCGTCCATGCCGACCACGACCGCTCCGGTCGTCCAGGTCTGGACATCCTTCTTTTCATCGCCGCTGTCGGCGTTGTATTGGAACTCGGCATTTATCAGCAGCGTCGCCATCCGGAGGCCCATCGCGGCGCGCAAGGCATCGCCATCGCCGCCGCCGGCGGTGCCGGGTTTTCCGGCGAGGTCGGGGACCTCCTTGACCAGCGCCGCCACCTGCGTGCGGACCAGCGTGGCGTTGACTTTGTATTCCGCGGCGAGGTAGCCGGGTTCAAGGGTTTTGGCGTCCTGCTGTTTGGCGGCGTCCAGTTCGGCCTGCACCGTTTTAATGTTTTCCTCGGCCTGGGCGTGGGCGGCTTTGGCGTCGGCCAGTTCCTTTTGGGCTTCGGCCAGTTTGCCATCCAGATCGGCGGCGTGGCGGACGGTTTGCGCCGAGCTTTCCTTGAGGGTCTTGATCTGCGCCTGGTCGTCGGTCACCATGCGGTTGGTGGCGTCGAGTTCCTTCTTGGCGGCGGCCAACTGATCGGAGAGCGTGGTGTTCTCTTTGGTCATGCCGGCGGCCGCCTCGGCCGCGGCGGCTTTTTCCTTGGCGACGGCGTCTTCGGCGGCTTTGATCTTGCCGAGCGCCGCATCGCGCGCGGTAGTGGCCGTGGAGACGTCCTTGTCCTGATCCTTCATGTTGGTCTTGAGGGTTTTGATGTAGAGCGCCATCGCAATGGCCACGATGGCTCCGGTCAGGATCGGGGCAATCAGGAATTTCGGATTCATAGACGTTCCTTCGTCCCGTCCTACAATGAGCGCTCAAACCATGCTGCGCGACTTGAATGGGGTGGGACCCGAGCTAATAAAATACCAAATAAAACCTTATCGAGGGTGACATTATGCCACGTTCCTCCCGAAAATCCGCAACCGCCTTCCGCGCCGCCGCGGCGGTCATTCCCGGCGGCGTCAACAGCCCCGTGAGGGCCTTCCAGGGGGTCGGTGGGACGCCGCGGTTCATCGCATCCGGTCAGGGCTGCCGATTGACCGACCTCGACGGGCGTCGGTACGTGGACTACATCGGCTCGTGGGGGCCCATGATCGTCGGGCACGCCCATCCGGCAGTGCGGCGCGCGCTCAGCGCGCAAATCGCCAAGGGCACCAGCTTCGGGGCGCCGACCGAAAATGAGACGGCGTTGGCGCAGGAGGTGATCCGGCGGCTGCCGGCGGTGCAGATGCTGCGGTTGTGCAGTTCGGGGACCGAGGCCACCATGCACGCAATCCGGCTGGCGCGGGGGTTCACTGGCCGGGCGAAAGTGCTGAAGTTCATCGGGCACTACCACGGCGCGCATGACGCGGTGCTGGTGAAGCCGGGTTCGGGGGTGCTGACGCTGGGGCTGCCCGGCACGCCGGGGGTGCCGGGTCCGGTGGCGGAACTGACGGTGGCCATTCCGTTCAACGATCCGGCCGCGCTGCGGGCGGCCTTCAAGAAGCACGGGCGTTCACTGGCGGCGGCAATCGTCGAACCGCTGCCCGGCAACTGCGGGGTGATTCCGCTGGCAGCCGGGTTCCTGGCGCTGCTGCGGAAACTCTGCACGCAGGCGGGCGCGGTGCTTATTTTTGACGAAGTGATGAGCGGCTTCCGGGTGGCGCCGGGCGGCATGCAGACGCTGCTCGGCATCGAACCGGACCTCACGACGCTGGGAAAAATCATCGGCGGCGGCCTGCCGGTGGGAGCCTACGGCGGGCGGCGCGCGATCATGGAACAGGTGGCGCCGGCGGGGCCGGTGTACCAGGCCGGAACGCTGTCGGGCAATCCACTGGCGACGGCGGGGGGGCTGGCGACTTTGAAATTGCTGACGCCCGCGGTTTACCGGGGTCTGGAAACTGCCGCGCGCGCGCTGTGTGCGGAGTTGGCGACGGCGGCGCGGGCGGCGCAGAGGCCGGTGACGATCAACCGGGTCGGATCGATGTGGACGGTATTTTTCACCCCCGGGCCGGTGGACAATTTCGACGCGGCGATGCAACGCGATGCGA
Organism: Planctomycetota bacterium; assembly: GCA_050730415.1. Taxonomy (GTDB): domain Bacteria; phylum Planctomycetota; class SZUA-567; order H5-PLA8; family JBOHNC01; genus JBOHNC01. The sequence goes on along the minus strand of JBOHNC010000468.1, from coordinate 17,295 downwards.
AGGCGTTCGGCCGATTTTTCCACGCGATGCTGGAGCGCGGAGTGTATCTGCCGCCCAGCCAGTTTGAGGCGTGGTTTCTGAGCACGGCGCATGACGCGAAGGCCATTGCCGCGACGGTGACCGCGGCGCGGCAGAGTTTCAAGGCGGTGTAGGCAGGCGGGGCGGTGAAAGAGCCGCCGGCGCCAGCCGCGGACGCGGGACGCTTGCCAAAATCGCCGACTTCACGAATATAGAGGAGCCCTGAAAGTTCTTCCGGTCGATTTTTCCATCACCGCTGGCTTTGCGGAGCGAAATTCCCCCATGCCTACCGTGCTCGCCATCATGGCGCATCCCGACGACATTGAAATCACCTGCGCCGGCACGCTGGCGCTGCTCAAGCATGCCGGCTGGGAAGTGCATCTGGCCACGATGACGCCGGGAGATTTGGGATCGAGCACCCTTTCGCGGCGCAAAATCGCGGCCGTTCGGCGCGGGGAGGCGCAGCGCAGCGCGGACCATCTGAGCGCCTCCTACGCCTGCCTGGAATTCGACGACCTGACGATCCTGTGCAACGCCAAGGCCAAGCGGCGGGTGTGCGCGCACATCCGGCGGGTGCGGCCGGATGTGATCGTCACCCATCCGCCGGCGGACTACATGATGGACCACGAGGAGACTTCGCGGACGGTGCGCGAGGCGGCGTTTGTGTCGACGATTCCCAACTGGAAGGTGAAGGACGACCGGAGCAAAGAGAAGCTGCAGCCGTGCTCCGCGCTGCCGGTGCTGCTGTACGCCGATCCGATCGAAAACGTGAACTGGACCGGCGCGCGCGTGGCGGCGCGCCAGGTGGTGGACATCACGACGGTGATCGACACCAAGGAAATGATGCTGGCCGCGCATGAATCGCAGCGGAGCTGGCTGCGGGAACAGCACGGCGAAGACGAATATCTGCTGGCGATGCGGCGCTGGGCCGCCGACCGGGCGCGCGACTTCCGCCAGAAGGCGGTGCTGTACGCGGAGGGTTTCAACCAGCACCTGGGGCACAGCTTCCCGCGCACCGATGTGCTGACCGCCACGCTGGGGAAAAAATTGGTCAAGACGTTTGACGCCCCGGCGGCGGGCTGAGATTCGACACCATGGGTGAGCAGGAGATTCGCATGGCTTTTCAATACAATCTGGCGCAGTTCATCGCATTTCGCGACGCCAAGGAATGCGCGCGGGTGCGCGCCATCAAGCGCCAGGACCTGTGCAAGCACAGGAACAAGCGGTTCAAGATCGAAATCATCGACGCGGCGGCGGATTTTTATTCGCGGTTCGCGATCGACATTGTTTCGCGCATCGTCGACGCCGGAAAGAAGGGCAAAAAATGCGTGCTGATCCTGCCGGTCGGGCCGGTGCCGCAGTATGCCATTGCCGCGGAGATGATCAACCGGCTGAACATTTCGTGCCGGCATCTGATCACCTTCAACATGGACGAATACGCCGACGATCACGGCAAGACTGCGCCGGCGGATTGGGCCGGGTCGTTTGCGACCTCGATGCGGCAGTCGTTTTTCAACCAGATCCGGAAGGAGCTGGCGCCGCTGCCCAAGAACATCCATTTCCCGACCGACCGCAACATTGAAGACTACTGGAAGCTGATCGAAGACGCCGGCGGCGCGGACTGCTGCTACGGCGGGATCGGCTGGTGCGGCCACATCGCGTTCTGGGAGTCGCACCTGGGGCTGGAATACGGCAACGATCTGAAGGCCTACAAACAGGCGCACGGGCGGATCGTGGAACTCAACCCGATGACCATCATGCAGAATGCGCTGCACACCTTCGGCGGCGACTGGAGCTGGGTGCCGCCGAAGGCGGCGTCGATCGGGCCGCGGGAAATCCTGGGGGCACGCGACCGCAGTTTCTGGCTGGACGGCGCGATGGGGTCGAGCATGGCCTGGCAGCGGTTCATCGCGCGGCTGGCAGCGCATGGCCCGGTGAACACGCTGGTGCCCGGTTCGATTTTGCAGGACACCAACTGCGGCTATCACATTCTCGGCAGCGTGGCCGACGATGTGGCCATCTCTTTTGCCTGAGCAGGTTTTGCCTGAGAAGGCTGGCGCTCTGGCTTTTGCTTGGGAGGATGGCTGCGCGGCGCTTCGCGCGTTAGGCGGCCGGCCCCAGATTTGAATGTAACCAATTTGTATTGAACGCGTTACATCTCCCAAAAAAACCAGTGGAGATTTTGGCAAAAATAGGCTAGATTTTTCGAGAAATTGGACAAAGACATGCTAATATAAATAATGAGGTTGGAGGCATGAATCCCATGGCCAAAGTATTTACCGTGCTCGATGGCAACGAAGCGGCCGCGTTGGCCGCCTTCCAGACCAACGAAGTTATCGCCATTTACCCCATTACGCCGGCCTCGCCCATGGGCGAATTCGCCGACGCCTGGGCCGGAGCCGGCCGTACCAACATGTACGGCGCGGTGCCGCGGGTGATCGAGATGCAAAGCGAAGGAGGCGCGGCGGGGACGGTCCACGGAAGCTTGCAGGCCGGCGCGCTGACAACCACCTTCACGGCCTCGCAAGGCCTGCTTCTGATGATCCCCAACATGTTCAAGATCGCCGGGGAGCTCTTGCCGGCGGTGATTCACGTCGCGGCGCGCACCATCGCGACGCACGCCCTCTCCATTTTCGGCGACCACAGCGACGTAATGGCGGCGCGCGGCACCGGCTTCGCGATGTTGTGTTCCGCCTCGGTGCAGGAGGCCCACGATTTTGCGCTGATTGCGCAGGCGGTGACGCTGGAATCGCGCGTGCCCTTCCTGCATTTTTTCGACGGCTTCCGGACTTCACACGAGGTGAACAAGATTCAACTTTTGCCGCCGACGGCCTACGCCGGCATGATCCAGGCGGAATGGGTGCGCGCGCACCGCGAGCGAGGACTCAATCCCGACCGGCCGGTCCTGCGCGGATCGGCCCAGAACCCGGACGTATTTTTTCAGGCGCGCGAGGCGGTGAACTCGTTTTACACCGCGGTGCCGGGGGTGGTCGAGGGCGCAATGGCAAAATTCGCGCAACTGACCGGCCGTGAATACAAGCTGTACGAGTACGTGGGCGATCCCGAGGCCGAGCGAGTAGTGGTGTTGATGGGGTCGGGTGCGGGCGCAGTCGAGGAAGCGGTCGCGGCGTTGAATGCCAAGGGCGAAAAAGTCGGCGTGTTGAAGGTGCGGCTGTACCGGCCGTTCGCGGCGGGAGCGTTTTTGGCGGGGCTGCCGGCCAGCGTTAAACAAATAGCGGTGCTGGACCGCACCAAGGAGCCGGGCGCGCCGGGCGAGCCGCTGTACCAGGATGTGGTGGCGGCGGTATTCACGCACTGGGGCACGCGGCCGGCGGCGGCGGGCGGTCTGCCGACGGTGATCGGCGGGCGGTACGGGCTGTCGAGCAAGGAATTCACGCCGGCGATGGTCCAGGCGGTGTTTGCGGAAATGAGCGCCCCGGCGCCGCGGTCGCCCTTCACCGTCGGCATTCACGACGACGTGACCCACCTGAGTCTGGCCTGGGACGACGCGACCTTCCGCGAACCGGCCGAGGTGTCGCGGGCGGTGTTTTACGGGCTGGGCAGCGACGGCACCGTGGGGGCGACGAAAAATTCGACCAAGATCATCGGCGAGACGACCGACCTGCACGCCCAGGGCTATTTTGTGTATGACTCGAAAAAGGCCGGGTCGGTAACGGTCTCGCACCTGCGTTTCAGCGCGCGGCCGATCCATTCGAGCTACCTGATTCAGCAGGCGAATTTCGTGGCCTGCCACCAGTTCAACTTTCTGGAGCGGATGGATATTCTGTCGATCGCCGCGCCGGAGGCGACCTTCCTGCTGAATAGCCCCTACGCCGCCGAGGAAGTCTGGGACCGCCTGCCGTCCGAGGTGCAGCGGGAGATCATCGGGAAGAAGTTGAAGTTCTACGTGGTGAACGGCGACCGGGTGGCGCTGGAAGCGGGCATGCCGGGGCGGATCAACACGGTGCTGCAAACCTGTTTCTTCGCGCTGATCGGCGTGTTGCCGCGGGAGGCGGCGATCCAGAAAATCAAGGAGGCGATCAAGAAGACCTACGGCAAGCGCGGCGAAAGCGTGCTCCAGAAAAACTACCAGGCGGTGGACAGCGCACTGGAAGCGCTGCACGAAGTCTACGTGCCGCAGCAGGCCACCGCCACGCGCACGCGCAAGCCGCTGTTGCCGGCCAGCGCGCCGGATTTCGTGCAGCGGGTGACGGGGCTGATGCTCGCGGGCCAGGGCGACCGGCTGCCGGTCAGCGCGCTGCCGGTGGACGGCACCTTCCCGACGGGGACCAGCCGGTTCGAGAAGCGCTGTATCGCGGACAACATTCCGATCTGGGATCCGGCGATCTGCATCGAATGCGGCCTATGCGCGCTGGTCTGTCCGCACGCGGCGATCCGCATGAAAGCCTTCCCGGCGGCCGCAGCCGAAGCGGCGGCCGGCGCGCCGGGCACCTTCCAGACGCGGCGCTGGACGGGGCGCGATCTGGCGCTGCCCGCGGGCGTGGACGAATTGCGGATGGCCATCCAGGTTGCACCCGAAGACTGCACCGGCTGCGGCGTGTGCGTGGATGTCTGCCCGGCGCGCAGCAAGGAGGTCGCGAAACACAAGGCGATCAACATGCAGCCGCTGCTGAACCATCTGGAGGTCGAAAAGAAGAACTTCGAGTACTTCCTGTCGATCCCCGAAGCCGACCGCACCGCGGTGAATCGCACCACGGTGAAGGGGGCGCAGTTGCTGCAGCCGCTGTTCGAATTCTCCGGGGCCTGCGCCGGCTGTGGCGAAACGCCCTATTTGAAACTGCTGACGCAACTCTACGGCGACCGGCTGATGGTGGCCAACGCGACCGGCTGCTCGTCGATCTACGGCGGCAACCTGCCGACGACGCCGTGGACGAAAAACGCGGCCGGCTGCGGCGCGGCGTGGGCCAATTCGCTGTTCGAAGACAACGCCGAGTTCGGCGTGGGCATGCGGTTGGCGGTGGATCGCCAGGAGGCGCTGGCCAAACAATGGCTGCGCGACCTGTCGGCCTCGCTGCCGGGCGGGCTGGTGGACGGGCTGCTCCACGCCACCGCGCTGACCGAAAGCGAGGTGCTGGCGCAACGGAGCCGGGTGGCGGAGCTGAAAAAACTGCTGCACGCGATCGAACAGTCTCAATCGACCGCGGCCGTACAGGCCCGGGCGCTGCTGGCGGTGGCGGACAATCTGGTGCGGCGGTCGGTCTGGATCGTCGGCGGCGACGGCTGGGCCTACGACATCGGCTTCGGCGGGCTGGACCACGCCTTGAGCACCGGGTTGGACATCAACGTGCTGGTGCTGGACACGGAGGTGTATTCGAACACCGGCGGGCAGGCATCGAAGGCGACGCCGCGCGGCGCGACGGCCAAATTCGCGATAACCGGGAAGCAGTCGTGCAAAAAAGACCTGGGCATGATCACGATGGCCTACGGCAACGTCTATGTGGCGCGGATCGCGATGGGGGCCAATCCGCTGCAGACCGTCAAGGTGCTGCAGGAGGCGGAGAGCTACCAAGGGCCGTCGCTGATCATCGCCTACAGCCACTGCATCGCGCACGGCATCGACATGTCGACGGCGATGACGCATCAGAAAGACGCGGTGAAGAGCGGCTACTGGCCGCTGTACCGGTTCGATCCGCGGACGGCGCACGACGGCGGCCATCCCTTCCACCTCGACAGCGCGAAACCCTCCACGCCCTTCCAAAGTTTCGCCCTGCAGGAAGGCCGATTCGCGCTGCTGGCCAGGGCCAACAGCGAGCAGTCCATGCGGCTGCTGGCACTGAACCAGCGCGAAATCGACGCGCAGTGGAAGTACTACGAGCAACTGGCCGGCGTGGAACGTTCGGTCACGCAGGCGGGTCAGGCCGACGAGGCGCCGGCAGCCGGCGGCGCGGCCGCTCAGGAAAACGCGGAAACCTAGCCATTCGGCACGGCGCATCGAGGCCATGTCGAACGCCGATGGATTCAGGAATCGGTTGGAGCAGGGAACGGAGGAAACGCCCATGAACATCGATCTGCGTACCGAGTACCTAGGGCTGGCGCTGCGCAATCCGCTGGTGGTGGCGGCCTGCCCGCTGACTGGCTGGCTGGAGACGCTCAAGCGGCTGCGCGACGCGGGAGCGGCCGCCGTGGTGCTGCCCTCGCTGTTCGAAGAGCAGATCACGCATGAGGAATCGCAGGTTCAGGCGCTGCAGGAGTTCCACGCCGAATCCTACGCCGAGTCGCTGACGTACTTTCCCGAGTTGGAGGACTACAACACCGGCCCGCGCTACTATTTGAACCTGATCGCCGACGCCAAACGGACGCTGGACATCCCGGTGATCGCCAGCCTGAACGGCACGACCAAGGGCGGGTGGCTGGAGTTCGCGTCGAAAATCCAGGCCGCCGGCGCCGACGCGCTGGAACTGAATATCTACCACATCCCGACCGACATCGACGCGACCAGCCTGGAAGTCGAAAAGCGGTATCTCGATATCGTCGCCGCGGTGCGCTCGCGGGTGAAGATTCCGATCGCCGTGAAGACGGGGCCGTATTTCAGCTCCTTCGCGAACATGGCCAAGCGGACGGCGGGCGCGGGCGCCAACGGGCTGGTGCTGTTCAACCGATTTTTGCAGCCGGACATCGACCTGGAGACTCGCGCTGTGGCGCCCTCGATGGTGCTCAGCCATCCCGAAGAATTGCGGATGCCGCTGCGCTGGATCGCGATTTTGAAGGGACGAGTGGATATCTCGCTGGCGGCCAACAGCGGCATCTACGAGGCCACCGATGTCATCAAGGCGATCATGGTCGGCGCCGACGTCGCGCAGTGCGCGGCGACGGTGATCCGCCATGGCCCCGACCACCTGCGGGCGATGCTGAACAGCCTGAAAACGTGGATGGCCGAGCATGAATACGGCTCGGTGGCGCAGTTGAAAGGCTGTCTGAGCCAACTCAACTGCCCCGACCCCGAATCCTTCGAACGGGCCAATTACATGAAGGTGCTGGCTTCGTTCACCTCGGTCTACCGCTGAGGCGGCGTTCCCAATCCCCCGAGAGGAAAGACTCGCCATGCTGCCGATGGAGGAACCCGCGGTCGGGCCGGGCGGTCCGGATCCCTCGGCCGATCCGGCCAGCTCCGCCTGCTCCGGCTGCCAGGACAGCCGGGGCAATCCCACCGACCCAGATGCCGATCCGAAACTGCGTTTGAAGCCTGACGGTGATTCGGGTCCGGGCGCCATGGCGCTGTCGGCTGAGTCGATGGAGAGCGGTCCGGTGATGACCGTGGCCGGCAGCGCAGGCTCTCCGGCCGATGGCGCCGCAGGCCATGCAGCGGCCGGTTGCCCCCTGGAACCCAGCACCGCGGTGGCCGGCTGCCCAGCCGAGGAGGCCACCGAGGTCGGGGACTATTTTGTCGCGGCCTACCCGCCGTTTTCGGTGTGGCAGTCAGAGCATGCAGCGACGTTCGAGGCCGCACTGAAGTTGGATCCGAGCTTGGCGGCTTCCCCCTGGGGCCTGGCTCCGACCGAACGGCCGTTCAGCCTGTACCTGCACCTGCCCTTCTGCCGGCAGCGCTGCTACTATTGCTATTTCCGGGTGCATCCCGCTGCGCGGTCGGTGACGGTGGACGAATACATCGACGCGGCGCTGGTGGAGGCGGCGTTGTACCGCGAGCACCCGGCGCTGCGCGGGCGGCCGCTGCGGCATGTCTACCTGGGTGGCGGCACGCCGACCTATCTGACGGTCAAGCAACTGGAGCGCCTGATCGCGGGCTTGCGCGATCTGTGGTCGTGGCGGACCGTGGGCGAAGTGACCGTGGAAGCCGACCCGGGCACGGTCTCGCTCGAAAAGCTGCAACTGCTGCGCGAGTTGGGAGTGAACCGCCTGTCGTTGGGTTTCCAGACGCTGACGCCAGGGCTGGGATTCCGCATCGGCCGGCTGGCCGGCCGCAACGACTGTATCCAGGCCTACTGGCTCGCGCGCACCGCCGGCTTCGAGAACATCAACATCGACATGCTGGCGGGGTTGCAGGGGGAAATTCTGGAAAGCTGGGTCTGGAGCGTCGGGCAGGTGGCCGATCTCGAACCGGAATCCATCACCATGTGCCAGTTGCAACTGACACACAACAGCAAATATTTTGCGCAGAAGCGCGCCGGGCGCGCGTTGCCGCTGCCCAGCTGGACCGCCAAGCGCGAATGGGTCGGCGCGGCGTTTGAGAATCTCGAGAAGCGCGGCTGGAAGGTGGCCGACGGCTACACCGCGGTGCGGCGGCCCGAAGCCGCAACGGCGGCCTACACCGAACAGGTGCTGTGGCGCGGAGAAGATCTGCTGGGGCTGGGTGAGTCCGCCTTCGGCATGCTGGCAGGCTTCAACTACCAGAACAGCGACACGCTGGAGACCTATCTGGCGCCGCTGCGGCGGCAGCAGTTGCCGATCCGGCGCGCCTACCGTCTGAGCGACGACGAACGGTTGCGGCGCGAACTTTTGCTGTCGCTGAAATCCGGGCGGGTGGACCTGGGCCGGCTGCGGATCCGCTACAAGGTGGATGTGCGGGAAACGTTCAAGCCTGAATTCGACGGTTTGGTGGCGGAAGGTCTGGCGGAGCTTCGGCCGGAGTGGGTGATGCTCACCCGCGCCGGGCTTTTGCAGGTGGACGCCCTGCTGCCGCGTTTCTACCGCAAGGAGCACCGCGGACTGCGGTACACCTGAAAGCAGGCGGGAAAGAAAAAATGCCAAGGACCAGAGTTGAACTGGTGACCCCAGCCTTTTCAGGGCTGTGCTCTACCAACTGAGCTACCTTGGCACCGATGGCGCCGGATGCGACACCGTTTTTCGAACCAGCAACATAGCTCACCTTGGCCCTTCTGTCAACCCGATTCAGGCCCGTCGGCGGCGGTTCAAATTTGGCCCGAATGGCATATGATGAAGCCGCCCATTTCCGGCCCACGCGCTCCCACTTCACCTTGGAATGACGTCTGCACATGAACGACCTGACGGCAATGATCGGCATCGACCTGGGCGGCACCAATCTCCGCGGCGGTCTGGTGGACGATCAGGAACGGACCATTTTGGCGCGGGCGCGTTGCGCTACCAATGGCGGCGAGGGCGCGCCCGGGGCGGTCGGCGACCAGTCGCCGGCTACCGTGGCCGCCCGAGTTGCCCATCTGGCGACGCAGTTGCTCGATGAAGCCGACCGTGCCGGGTTGGAGGTCGATGCCATCGGCATCGGCTCGCCGGGGCCGCTGGACCGCCTGGCCGGGGTGATTCCCGAAACGCGGAACCTGGGCGGCGGCAGTTGGCGCGACGTGCAGTTTGTGGCGCTGGTGAGGGCGGCGCTGAAAAATCGGCTGCCGGTGTTTCTGGAGAACGACGCAATCTGCCATTTGGCCGGCGAATTTCATGCCGGCGCCGCGCGCGGCGGGCGGGACATGATCATGCTGACGCTTGGCACCGGCGTGGGCGGTGCGGTGATGATCGACGGCAAAATGCACTACGGCGCCGACGGCACCGCCGGGCACCTGGGCGCGATGCCGCTCGACATCCGCGACACGCAGCACCGCCAGTCGGGATTTTTCGGCACGCTGGAGGCGCTGGCCTCGGCGCCCGCCACCGCGGCGCTGGCGCTCGAACTGCTGCGCGCGGACCCGGGAACGGATTCGCCGCTGCGGGCCAAAATGGCCGCCGGCCTGGCCGCGGCCGATGTCGCCCGCGCGGCGCAGGAGGGCTGCCCGATTGCTCGCCGGGTCTGGGAGCAGGTCGGCCGGGTGCTGGGCGCCGCGATCGCCACCTTCGTGAATTCGCTGAACATCGACCGGGCGATCGTCGGCGGTGGGGCCGGCGCGGCGTGGGATCTTTTCGCGCCGGCGATGCTGGCGGAATGCCGCAGCCGCTCGTGGACCACGCCCTTTGCGCGGCTGACCATCGTGCCGGCGCAACTGGGCGACGATGCGGGCCTGATCGGCGCCGCGTTTCTGGCCCAGGAACGCGCAGACACGCTGTAGACGCCGCCGAACCTGGCGTCGCGCAGAGGTTGCAGAGGCTGGGTAGGAGAAGGCGCAAGCGGTGGCACGCAAAGCCGGGGGAGATCAAGGGGCGGCGGCGGCCGAGACCGGACCCGACACGCCGGCGATGCGCCAATGGGCGCAGGCCAAGGAGCAGGCGCCGGACGCGCTGCTGTTTTTTCGCATGGGCGATTTCTACGAGCTGTTTTTTCAGGACGCCGAGGAAATCGCCGCAACGCTCGGCCTGACCCTGACCTCCCGCAACAAGGATCGCTCGGTGCCGATGGCCGGCGTGCCGTATCACTCGGCCGACCAGTACATCCGGCGGCTGCTCGTGCAGGGTTACCGGATCGCCATCTGCGAGCAGCTCGAAGACCCCGCGCTCACCAAGGGCCTGGTCAAACGCGGCGTGGTGCGAGTGATCACGCCCGGGACGGTGATCGAGGATTCGCTGCTGCCGGGAGAAAGCAACAATTTTCTGGCGGCCATCTGCCCGCCGATCGACACGGCCGGATTTCTCGGCTTTCAGGCAGGACGGCGCGCACCGACCGATCGTCAGGGACGGCCGCTGGTGGACTTCGCGACCGACTGGGGCGCAAGCTGGCTCGATCTATCCACCGGCGCGTGGGGCTACGAGGAGGGCTCGCGCGAGGTCATCGAAGATTTGCTCGCATCCTTGAGCCCGGCCGAACTGCTGGTGTCCGGCCCGACCTGGAACGGCAAATATCTGACCTCCTTTCGGCCCACGCCGCGAGCGCATCCGGGGCGACCGGCGCAGCCGACGACGCCGAACCTCGGCGCCGCCACCGGCAGCCAAGTCGCTGCCGACGCCGGTGAACGCGCCGCCGGCGCCCCCGCCCCCGCCCCGGCCGCGGCAACGGATCCCAACCTTTCCAAGGCAGAGCCGCCGCCTGCCGCCGCGCCGTCCTCCGCAAAGGGACCCGGGACCGCCAGCGCGCCGGAACCACATCCCGGGCGGACGCTCACGAGCGAATCCCCGCGCCTGAACAACACCGCGGTGGTGGCCTGCGACCGAGCCCAGTTCGATCCGTTGCTTGCGGCCGAAGCGCTGGCGGCGCTGTTTGCCCGGCGCAAACAGTTCGAACCGCCGCCCGCCGGGCCGGGCCTCGGCGCCTGCGGTGCGATCCTGTACTACCTCCGCGCCACGCAGATTGTTTCCGCCGCCGCGCCGGGCGCCTCCGGCGCGGACGGTCTGCTTGCCGGCGGCGCCGCCGCCACCACCGTCGCCGCCGCCGCCGGGTCCGCCGACGTCGCTGCCGTCGGCACCGCCGCCACCGACCGTCCGCCCCTGGCGACGGCCAGTTTCTCCGGCGGATTGAAAGGTTTCGGTCACGTCGAACCGCCCGAACGCGCGGGACGGGAACGCGGCATGGTGCTGGAAGGCGACGCCGCGCGGCACCTTGAACTGGTCGATTCATCGGCCGGTCCGATGCGGTCGCTGGTTGGCACGCTGCGGCTGAACAAGACGGCCGTCGGAACACGGCTGATGCGCCAGTGGCTGTGCCAGCCGCTCAAAGAACTGAAGGCCATCGAAGAACGCCAGGACTGCATTGCCGCATTCCTGGCGGAAGGAGCCCTGCTGCATTCGCTGCGCGAGGGCCTGGCCGGCATGGGGGACCTGGAGCGGCTCACGGCGCGGGTCTGCACTGAACGCGCCAATGCTCGCGATCTGGCGGCGCTGGCGACGGGCCTCGGCCGCGTGGCGGCGGTGCGCGAACGCCTGGCCGGTCTGGAAATCGGCGCTGGCGGCGCTGGCGGCGGCACTGGCGCCGGGGGTGGACGCGCGCCGGCAGGAATTCGGCGCCTGGCGGAGGCGCTCGTTCCGCCCGAAGCGGTGTTGCGCGACATCACGTCCACGCTGCGCGACGGCGAACTGCCAGTGGGGATCGCCGACGGTGAAATGATCGCCGACGGCGTGAATGCGGAGCTGGACCGCCTGCGCTCCCTGGCCGGCGGTGGCAAGGACTGGATCGCGCGGCTGGAGCGCAGCGAGCAGGAACGCACCGGAATCGGCTCGCTGAAGGTCGGCTACAACCGGGTGTTCGGCTACTACCTCGAGATCACCCACACCCATGCGAAGGCCGTGCCGGCCGACTACATCCGCAAGCAGACGCTGACCAACGCCGAACGCTACGTCACGCCGGAGTTGAAGCAGCGCGAAGAAGAAATCCTCTCGGCCGAATCGCGTGCGCAGGCGCTCGAATACAAGCTGCTGAGCGAACTGCGCGCGCGGGTGGCGCTGTTCGTGGAGGACCTGCAGGCGGTGGCCCGCGCGGCGGCGGAGCTCGACGTGCTGACCGCCTGGGCGGAAGTCGCGCGCACACGCGAATGGATTCGGCCGGCGGTGGTGAAAGGTCGGGCGATGAACATCGTCGAGGGCCGCCATCCGGTGCTCGAAACGCTGCTGCCCGCCGGCGAGTACGTCGCCAACGACGTGGTGCTCGATCCGGCCGAGCGGCAGATTCTGATTCTGACCGGCCCGAATATGGCGGGCAAATCGACCTACCTGCGGCAGACGGCGCTGCTGGTGATCCTGGCGCAGGCCGGCTGCTACATTCCGGCGCGCTCGGCCACCATCGGCGTAGTCGACCGGCTGTTCACGCGGATCGGCGCCCGCGACGACCTGACGGCCGGGCGCTCGACCTTCATGGTCGAAATGACCGAGACCGCGCATATTCTTCGGCGCGCGACGCCGCAGAGCCTGGTGATTCTCGACGAAGTGGGGCGCGGCACGAGCACCTTTGACGGGCTGTCGATCGCCTGGGCGATGGTGGAATATTTTCACGACGCGAAGGAGCGCGGCGCAAGGGTGCTGTTTGCCACGCACTACCATGAACTGACCGAAATCGCGCAGACCCGCCGGCGGGTCGCCAACTGCCACGTCGAAGTGCGCGAATACGAAGGGCGTTTGGCATTTCTGTATCGCGTGGCGCCGGGCGCGGCACTGCGCAGCTTCGGTATCGGAGTGGCGCGACTGGCCGGCCTGCCGCTGCCGCTGGTGGCGCGCGCCACGGCGATTCTGAAGGAACTGGAGAGCGCCGATGCCGCCGGCCACATCCGCGAAACACTCACCGGCGCCCTGCGCGGCGACGGTCAGCTTTCGCTCTTCGGCGATCCGAAAATGCTGGCGGTCATCGATGCGTTGCGGGCGCTGGACCCGGACACGCTGACCCTGGACGAGGTGAAACACACCCTGCGCGAGTTGATCGCCCAGGCACGCCGGATTTGATGGGGCGCCTCCGGCCCCGGCCCCGGCCATGAGGGCCCGGGTGTCGCTTCAAGATTCAATTCCGCGGTTGTGCCAAGGAAGCGCCTCCCTGGAGCGCCGGTGTTCACACCCGTGCATTACCCACATCTTTCGCTCATTCCCCGGGAGCACCAGCATCCTGCCGGCTCTGGCTCTTCGCGCCAACGGCGCGAGGGTTCAAAGCCAGGGGTTGCCGGAGGTCCTCCGCAGGCTACCCCTGGAAGCGGTCGCCAGACCGCCCCGCGCGGTCCAAAGCAATGTCGCGCTTCCCACGTATTCCCGCGCGGAAGGTCGTGGGCGACGCGCCGAAATGCATTCGCTTCGATGCACGCCGGGTGCGGTTCCGCGCGATGGAATGTCGGGTGCCTGGTTCTGTTTCGGATCGCCCGGGAGCGTTGCTGCGTACCGCCAACCCAGCACTTGCGCCAAGGCGGCGCCGTTCTGGGTTGCCGTCGGCCGTCCCGCTGTGCGTGACTTCGAAGATGGGCCGGACGCGCGCAAGATGTGGGTAATGCACACACGTGAACGTCGGCGCTCGCAGGGGGGTCAGGTCCTGACGGCGGGTTGCTGCTGGGTGATGCAGTGCAGAGTGCCCAGGCCCCAGACCAGATCGACGGCGTGGATGCCGACGACGGTGCGGCGGGGAAAACAGTCGGCCAGGATTTCCAGCGCCACGCGATCGTTGGGTTCGTTGAAGGTCGGCACCAGCACCGCGGCGTTGGCGATGTAGAAGTTGGCGTAGCTTGCCGGGAGCCGCCGGCCGTCGAAGAACAGCGGCGCCGGCATGGGCAGGTCGATCACCTTGAGCCGCTTGCCATTTTCCAGCCGCACGCTGCGCAGCCGTTCGCGGTTCTCGCGCAGCGCGCCGAAATTTTCATCGCGCGAATTGGCTTCGGCGCAGAGCACAACCGTGGTCGGATTGACGAAGCGGCACAGGTCATCGATGTGGCCGTGAGTGTCGTCGCCGACGATGCCGCGCCCCAGCCAGATCACGTTCGACACATTCAGGTTTTCGCGCAGCGCGCGTTCGATGCCGGCGCGATCCAAGTGGGGATTGCGCACCTGGATGCGCGGATCGAGCAGACATTCTTCGGTGGTGACCACACTGCCGCGGCCGTTGACGTCGATCGAACCGCCTTCGAGCACCACCGGCTTGCCATCGACGGTCGCCAGAAAATAGGGCAGTTTGAATTTGCGCGAAACCAGCGCCGCGACCTGGGTGTCGCGCTCCCAGTCGCGGTAGCGCGCCCAGGCGTTGAAGCGAAAGCCGGCCACGGCCAGTTCCTGGCGGCGCTTGCGCCCCCGCCGCGCGGGAGGAAGCTGGCGCGTCAGAAAAGTCGGCCCGAAGTCGCGTGTCCAGCCGCGGTTGGTTTTGCACTCGAAAAATTCAACGCGATCGAAATCGACTCCGGCGCGCTTGAGCACCCGCCGGGCCTGGGTTTCGTGCTGGCGCGACTGGACCAGAATCCGCACGATTTCGCTCTGCGTCAGGCGCCGGACAATCTCGCCGTAGACCCACGGGATGGGTTCGAATTTGCCCGGCCAGTCGGTGAGATTGTGCGGCCAGCCAATCCAGGTCGCCTCATGCGGTTCCCATTCGGCCGGCATGCGGAAACCCTGTTCGGCGGGGCATTCGGGTGCGGCGGCGGGGGCGGCTTCAGACAGGTCGGTCATCGACGGCGTCTCCGTGGGCTGGTGCTGCGATCTCGGCCGGTGCCGCGCGCCGGCGGTGGTGGTGGGGGCGGCGGGGGCGGATCGAGGTCGCCGTCCAAAAACCGCGCGGTCAGGCCGCCATAGGCGTCGATGCGCCGATCGCGCAGAAACGGCCAATTGCGGCGGACGGCTTCGATGCGCTGGGGATCGACGGCGCTGTACAAAATGGTTTCGCCGTCGGCGGGCGCTTCCGCGAGGACTTCGCCGAAAGGATCGCACAGAAAACTGCGGCCCCAGAATTCAATGCCGGCGGTCGCCGAGCCGCCGACGGCGCCTGCCGCGTCGCCGCCGCGCGGCTCGAAACCCACGCGGTTGACCGCCGCGACATAGACCCCGTTGGCGATGGCGTGGCTGCGCTGAATGGTGCGCCAGGCGTCGTGCTGAACAGCGCCGAACTGCGCTTTTTCGGCCGGATGCCAACCGATGGCGGTCGGATAGAAAAGCACCTGCGCGCCCTGGAGCGCGGTCAGCCGGGCGGCTTCGGGGTACCACTGGTCCCAGCAGATCAGCGCGCCGATCGGACCGACCGGCGTGTCCACCGCCTGAAAGCCGCGGTCGCCAGGGGCGAAATAGTACTTCTCGAAGTAGGCCGGATCGTCGGGAATGTGCATCTTGCGGTAGTGCGCCGCCAGGCGGCCGTCCGGCGTGCAGACGGCGAGGCTGTTGTGGTACAGGCCCGGCGCGCGACGTTCGAAAATCGGCACGATGACCGTGATGCGTCGGGCCTTGGCGATTGTTCGAAAGGCGCGCGTGCTGGGGCCGTCGAGCGCCTCGGCGAGGTCGAAAGCGGCGGGGTCTTCCTGCTGGCAAAAATACCGCGAGCGATACATTTCGGGCAGGCAGACGACCTGCGCGCCGGCGGCGGCGGCCGCGGCGACAAAATCGCGAGCCCGGCGCAGATTGACGGCCGGATCGGCGGCCATCTGCATTTGCACCAAGCCGACGGTGAAAGGTTGGGAAGCGATGGAATCCATGCGGTGCTCGCCGATTGGAACTGGCCATTGCCGGGCCAGCGTCTACGATAGCGGAACGCCCGGCAAATCAAGCGCGCGCCGGGCTTGATACACTGGAATCGGGCGGGAAATGCCGACCGGGCGGGTCGTGCCAGTCGCACCGGTCGAACCGGTCGCACCGCTCGCACCGGTCACGCCGGTTCCACCGAGGTTGCGCAACAGGATCGCGGCGGCCAACGCGCCGCAGTCGCGCAAGAGGCCATCGAGCATGCACGGATCCGGACGCCTCTCCAAACGGCAATCCGCGGCGCTGGCGCTGGTGCTGTGTGCGGGCACCTTCGCCGCCTTCGTCGCGGCGGCCGGACCCACGCCACCGCCGGCGTCGGACCCCGCTGCTTCTGCTGCTGAGGCTCCATGCATTCCCTTCGCCGCCGCCGACGCGGCGGCGCTGCTGTGCACGCCGGCATTGCCGCCGCAGGATGTCGTCGACCGGTTGCGCGAGGTCGCCCGCAATCCGAACGCGCCGTTCTCCGCATTTGAACGGCGCTGGACGCCGGCGCAGGCGGCGGTCATCGAACGCTATGTGGCCTTGCCCGCGACCGTGGCGCCCAAGCCGCCGACCGGCCCGGTGATCAAACTGCACCGGCACACGCGACATTTCCACCTCTGGCCGTGAAACAAAACGATCGCCTCCCGATGCGACTGCAAAATACCTTCGGCACGCCCGGGCCCAGGTGGCTCGCGCCCGTTGGCGCGATGCGACGCTTCCGGCGGTCGGCGACCCCAAAATATAGCGCGGAGCCGAAAGGAAGTTTCGGACGAAGAGCCGGCAAGATGCCGGCGCATTACCTACATCTTTTTGGGTGCCCTTTTGTTTTCCAGCCGCGGCATTCACACCGCTCTTGAAACCACGCCACAAGGCCACCGCCCGCATGATGCTTTTAGCGCCGGAGGCGCGGCAGAGGTGTAGCCTCCGGTCGATCGGGTTGGCCGGAAGGCGCAGCCTAAAGGCCATCTGCTGGGAAAGCGGTGCGCAGCAACACTCCCGCGCGATCCGCAGCAAAACGACGCACCCGACCTTCCATCGCGCGGAATCGTACTCGGCGCTCAACGAAGCGAATGCATTTCGGCCCGTCGCCTGCAACCTTTCGCGCGGAAAACGTGGGATACGCGACATCGCCCCTGTAATACGAATCCCAGTTAGTCATTTCCGCTCAGGCATCAAGCGGATTCGGCCTTGGTTCCCTCCCCGCGTCTTCCTCATTTCTTTTCCGTCGTCCGTTCCTTGGCCCCGCAAGGGGCCGCATTTGGGTAGCCGTGGCTGTAAACCCACGGAAGGGTGTCCCTGGTA
>JBOHNC010000467.1:0-7934 GCA_050730415.1 Planctomycetota bacterium | reverse complement strand
GCTTTCCGGGGGTTCCCTGCGGTTCCGGCGGACCGGAACCTTCGGTCACGCCCCGGCTACCGACAGGTGCACCCTTCGGGCGCAAGAAAAGATGGAAGCTCGAAAACATGTGGGTAAGGCACAGACGTGAACACCGGCGCTCCCAGGGGGGGACAAGAAAAGAGGAAATCCAAGATGCGGGGCGCTACAGGGCGCGGAGGGCGGTTTCCACCGCGGCGACGGCCTGATCGCATTCTTCGGCGGTGATGCTCAGGGGCGGTTGCAGACGCAGCACGTTGCCAAAGACGCCGCCGAGGCCCACCAGCACGCCGGCTTCACGCAGCGCGGCGCGGGCGGCTTTGGCTTCCTTGTCGGCCGGTTCCTTGGTTTTGCGGTCGCGGACCAGCTCCAAGCCGATCATCAGACCGTGGCCGCGAACGTCGCCCAGCAGCAGGCAGGATTCCTGGAAACGCTGGAGGCGGGTCATCACCTGCGCGCCGCGGGCGGCGGCGTTTTCGACCAGTTTTTCCTCGCGCAGGACCGCGATGTTCGCCAGCGCCGCGGCGCAGGAAATGGGGTTGCCGCCGAAGGTGCTCAGGTGGTCCCCCGGCTGCATGGCCTCGGAGACGGGCTCGCGCGCGATGAAGGCGCCCAGGGGAAAACCGGAAGCAATGCCCTTGGCCATGGTCAGGATGTCGGGCTCGACGCCGTAGTGTTCGATGCCGAACATTTTTCCGGTCCGGCCGAAGCCCGACTGGACTTCGTCGCAGATGAACAGCGCGCCCTGTTCGTGGAAAATCGTCGTGGCGATCTGAAAATATTCCTTGGGCGGGACCAGGATGCCGCCTTCGCCGAGGACCGGTTCGGCGATGAACGCCGCCACGTCGCCGGAGGTCTGGGTCTGGAGGGTTTCCTTCAGGGCGTGGGCGCAAGCGAGGTCGCAGGTGGGATATTCGAGCTTGAAGGGGCAGCGGTAGCAGTAGGGCGTGGGGCCGAAGGCCACGCCGGAGAGATAGGGGCCGTTGTTTTTCTTGCGCGCGCGGTTGCCGGTGATGCTGAGGGTCGCCAGCGTGCGGCCGTGGAAGCTGAAGCCGAGGGCGACCAGTTCGCGTTTGCCGGTGGCCTGCTTGGCCAGGCGCAGCGCGCCTTCGATGGCTTCGGCGCCGCTGTTGCCGAAGAACGATTTCTGCAGGCGGCCCGGGGTGATCTCGGCCAGTTTTTCCGCCAACGCCCCGACCGACTCGACGCGGTAGACGTAGGAACAGGCATGGACGAGTTGCTTCATCTGGGCCTCGGCGGCGGCCAGGATTTTCGGGTGTCCATGGCCGGCGTTGACCACGCTGATGCCCGAGAAGCAGTCGAGGTATTTTTTTCCGGTCTCGTCGACCATGGTGCGCCCGGCGGCGCTGACGATGGTGATGGGCTCGGTCGTTTTGGCGGCGACCGGCAGCAGATACTTGGCGTAGCGTTCAGCGGTGTTCATGGGTTGCATCCTTTGCAGGGTTGGGAAGACGCCAGGACAGGGATCCATCAGGGCAGGGCGCGCAGCAGGTCATGCACGGCGGCGCGGATTCGTTTGGGCTCGCTCGAGCCAAACACGGCGGAACTGACCGCGGCTGCGCCGAGGCCATGGCGCACCAGCGTGGAAATATTCGCCGCACTCACCCCGCCGATGGCAAAGACCGGCAGGGCGCCGTGGCGCCGCACCGCGCGCGTGGCTTGCGCCAGGGTCGACCCCTGCGGTTTGAGTTCCGGCTTGGTGGTCGAGGCGAACATCGGGCCGAGGCCGAGGTAGTCGACCGGTTCGCGGAGGGCCGCGCGAATCTGTTCGGCGGAGTGGGTGCTCAGGCCGATCAGCTTGTCCGGGCCGAGCAGTTCGCGCGCGAGCGCCGGCGGCAGATCGGTCTGGCCCAGATGCACGCCATCGCAACCGGCGTGGAGCGCCACCAGCGGCCGATCGTTCAGGATCAGCGGCAGGTCCAGGCGGGCGCAGATTTTCCGCGTGGCGCGAGCCAGCTTGAGCAGCGGGCCGTCGTCCATTTGCTTCACGCGCAACTGGATCAGCAGCGCATCCGGCCGCCGGGCCGCCCGGGCGCCGGCCGCCGCGGCGTGCAGCGCCTGTTCGGCGCCGAGCGTGTAGTGTTCCGGCGACCAGAGCAGACACAGCACGCGGCCGGCCAGCAGTTCGCGGCGGCGCAGCGTCAGGAACAGGTCGCGTTCGAGATCGTACAGCGCGTAGCGCAGCGCGGCGAGGGCTCGGGGCGCCGGCCATTTCGCCGATCCGGCCGCCGATCCAGCCGGGGCGGGCGGCGGGGCGGCGGGCAGATACTCTTCGAGGTTGCGCAGCGCTTCGAGCGCGCGTTTGACGGCCGCGCGGGCCACATCGGCGGGCGTCAGGTCGGCGGCTCGCGCGGCGGTTTGGGACGGCAGGGTCAGGCCGGCGCCGACGTCGGCGGCGACATCGCGGGCGGCCAACAGGGCGCGGTGGAGGGCCGGGGCGCGGAAGAGGGTGTCGAGGTTGTGGCGCAGATTTTTGAGCGCGCGGGCGCGGTCGGCGTCGTTGGCGCTCAGGCGCGCGAATTCCTCGGCCGTGCGCAGGCCTTCGCGCGCGCGGTTGAGGTTGGCGTCGAGAATGCGGAGGGCGTCGCGGGGCATGGGAAGAAACTCACCACGGAAGCACAGAGACACAGCGTCGATATGGAGATTTTACTCAGAAAGAGCCGGATCGAGAGAGGGGGTGGACGGATCGGGCGCGCAAAGGCGCCGGTGAGTGGGGTCAGGCGAAACGGTGACGGGCCGCCCAGCCGCAAGCGGCGCAGGTCAGGGTCAATAGCAGCCAGATCGAGCCGGCCGCCGTGCCGTCGCCGCCGCCGATTGTGCAGCCGCTCGGTTTCTTTTTCGGCGGGGCGTCGTTGTCATAGATCAGAACGTTCAGGGTGGTGGTGGAACCGTTGTAGTTGGCGTCGGCGCTCGAGGCCTGATGCGTGACCGGCACGGTGCGGTTGCCTTGAATGATCGTGTCGTCGAGGGCGTGGAGCGTGACCGGCTGGGGGGTGTTCCAGTTGGCGGCGGTGAAGGTGAGCGTGGTTGGGCTCAGGGTGAGCTGCGGATCGGGGGTGAGTGTCACCGTCACATCGGCGGTCGGCGCGAGCGAGAGGCTGACGGTGTAGGTCACCGTGGCGCCCTCGGTGACCGGCTGCTGCGCGCCGGCCGGGTTGGGGTGCGCGACGATGCCGGGGTCGTTGTCGGCGATGTTGACGGTGAGGCTGGGTGCGGTCAGGTTGCGGTAGAAACTGTCGGTCGACGTCAGCGTATGCGCGATCTGGCTCTGGTGCGCGCCTTCGGGAATTCCATCGTCGGTCGCGCCGACGGTCACCGTTTGCGGGAGGTTCCAGTTGACGGCAGTGAAGGTCAGCGACGTGGGGTTGACGGTGAGCTGGCTGCCGGGCGCCGGGGTCACGGTCACGTCGGCGGTGGGCTGGCTGGTGAGCGCGACGGTGTAGGTGTCGGTCGCGCCGGCCTCGGAGACGTCGGTGGAACCGGCCGACTCGGTCAGGGTCAGGCCGGCGTGGTCGTTGTCGGTGATGGTGGCAAACAGCGCCCAGGTCTGCGCGGTGTTGTAGAGGGGATCGGCGCTGGCGGTGGTGAGCGTCACCTGTCCGTCATGGAGGCCTTCATCGATGGCGTCGTCGAAGGCGCCGACGGTGACCGGCTGCTGTATATACCAATTGGCCGGGGTGAAGGTGAGGGTGCTGGGGCTGACGGTGGTGTAGGCATCCGGGGTCAGGGTGAGCGTGACGTCGGCGGCGGGTTTGGCGGTGAGGGCGAGCGGAACGGTTTGCGACGGGCCGCCTTCGGCGAGGTTCAGCGTGCTGCCGCTGGTCGGAAATTGAACGCCGGGCGTCACGTAGCGGTCCCAGACCAGGTCGTAGGTGTTCGCCATGTCGGCGCCGTAGACGTGGAGCAGATAGGCGCCGCCGGCGGGAACCCAGCAGTCGACGATTTCCTGGTCGCCGGTCCCGGCCGAGACACGGTTGCCGGCAATCGGCGTGAAGGCGTTGCCGTGGGCGTCGGTCAGTTCCAGGTCGATGTTGCCGTTGGCGTTGGTGAAGGTGCAGCGGGCCTGGATGTGGGTCTGGCCCGGCGGCAGCGAAACGGCGTACCAGTCGTCGTCCCACTGCACGCAGGGGGCTCCCAGGTAGGTATTGACCCACTGGCCGCGCAGGAAGTTCAGGTCGGTGGCGGTGGCCGGCGTGTCGTTGGGAGCGTTGGCGTCGAAGCCATCGTCGATCTGTGCCTTGAGCCGGTGTTGCAGGTCGGCAGAATATCGCAGGTCCTGGTTGAGCGAGTAGCCGTAGTAGGCGGTGGTGAGCAGCCCGACGATGTTGCCGCCGGCGTCGAGCACCGGCCCGCCGTCCTCGCCGGCGGCCGTATCGCTGTCGTCGCTGAACACCGACTGGATGTAATAGTTGACGGCGCCCGGGGCGGTGAACATCTGCGTGGCGTAGGGACTCAGGTCGCCCGGATAGCCTACGGTGTGTACGGTCGGATTGGCGGCGAAAAAGCTGTCCGGCGCCACGTTGAAATTCAGCCGGCCGGCGGCCAGGCCCAAGGGCCGGTCGATTTTGATCAGGCCCCAGTCTTCGATGGAGGACTGGTAGTATCCCCACTCCGGTGGCACGTAGTTATCGACCATCTGATCGTAGCCGTAGGGCAGCGTGGAATCGTCCTGACCGGGAATCACGGTGATGGCGGTCGCGTAGGACTCCAGGTCCGAGTTGACAATGCAATGCCCGGCGGTCAGCACGTAATTGCTGCCAATCAGGCAGCCGGTGGCGACTTCGTTGCTGCCATCGGGCCAGGTGATGTAGAGGCGGCAAATTGCGCTATAGGGCAGGCTGGTGGTGGGGGTGATGCGGACGCGCGCATCGGGGGGCGTGACCGCCGCGGCGACGCCCACCGCCGGGGTTGGGTTCGGCGTTGGGTTCGGGGTTGGGTTCGGGGTTGGCAGCGGAGCGGGCGCGGCGCGGGCGGCGTCGGCGGCAGGGAGCGGGTCCGAGGTCGGCCCCAGCGCGGCCGCCAGCAGACACAGAAGGAAAAAAGGGAGATTCGAAACGAGCCGGTACATGGGAAGCGCGCTCCGCAGTTAGTTGTAAGACGCAACTATTATGGTTTTTGTTCGACATTTCTTTCAGAATTCCATTTTTCGCCGGTTCTCGGCAGTTCACCGAGGTTTTCGCGCATGAAATGCTGGAGAAAGTCTTCCACCGCTGGGTACATCTGCGCAGCGGGTGGGCGCGTCAATTCAAGGTTGGACGGGCGGATCGACGGGCGCGGCATCCCAGGCGGGGCGGACGGGAAACTCCGCCGGATCGCGCGGCGGCGGCGGCGTCACGCCGATACGGTAGGGGAGCTTGAGCCGGTGCAGCGTGATGTCATTTTTCGCGATCCGCAGCCAGTACCACGCGGCCACGACCAAAAACAGGCCGGCGATCAGCAGGATCAGGGCGGTAGGCAGGCATGATGGCTTGCAGAAGAGCCACCAAAAAGGCGCCACCCCGTACAGCGAAACGCCGACTGCCGTCAGTGCGACGACCCCGGCGATGGCACGCAGGAAAAACCGCCGGCACCACAGCAGAGGCATGGCCACCAGCAGCCCGCCCAATGCGCAGGCCGGCAGGAACGGATCGCTAAGCGAAAACCAGCTCCAATCATGCAGGCGGAACCCGAGGAGTGGATCGCACCAGGCGACGGCCGACAGCGCGGTGGCCGACAGCGCGGCGGCGGCGACGGCCCGCGCACGGAATCGTCCCGTTGCCAAGTGCAGCGCCCAAGCCTGTCGGTGGCGGGTCAGCGCGGCTAGGTCGTCGGGCACCGCGCCGGAAGCGGGCGGCGCTTCGGGTGCGGGAGGCGCGGATCGCCGCGCGGCGCGACGCAGGCCGACTCCCAAGCCGACCAGTGCGGCGGCCAGCCCGAGCAGAATCCACGGACGCCGTCGGTCGGCCTGGGCAAGATAAAGCGTTTGGCCGGTCTGGCCTGCCAGGCGTTCAAACAGGCCTCGTTCGCTCGGTGAAAACCCCATCTGCGCCATATCGGCCTTTTGATTCCCATCGAGATTTTCGAGCATTTCTTCGAGGGCGGTTCCCCCGTCGCGGTCGCGGCGCCAGGGGTCTGCACCATGGTCTAACAGCCATTGGCAGAGCTGTAAATCACAGCGCTTGGCCGCAAAAAACAGAGCGGTTTCACCGGATTTGTCGGGCTGATCGATATCCGCGCCATGGGCCAGCAGCCAAGTCAGAATGTCCACCGGCGCGGTGTCTTCCTTCACGACATCGGTGATCAACGGTTCGCCAATCCAAAACAGATCGACATGTGCGCCGTGCCGCACGAGAAATTCGGCCGCGGTCCATTTTCGATCATCCAACGCAAGCGACATCGGTGGTTTCAAGCCTGTCGGCGCATCGGGATCGGCGCCGCGGTCCAGCAGGAGTTGGACCAGAGCCAGATTCGGCTTATCGTTGCGGATCACCAACACCAGCGGTGGACCGTCGACAGAATAGCAAAAGTTGGGGTTTGCATCGTGATCCAGGAGCAGGCGGGCAAGATCGAGATTGTTGTCGCGGGCTGCGGTCTCCAACGGAGATCGTAACGGTCCGTGGGCGGCGTTCGGGTCCGCGCCGTGTTCAAGCAGCACCCGCGCAGCCGCCAGGTTCCCGGCCTCACAGGCAGAAATCAGTGGCAACAATTCAAATATTCCCTCGGGCCGGTTCGGATCGCCGTGGTGATCCAGAAGAAGTTGCACTGCTTGGGCGCTGTCGTCGCGTTGGAGCGCACAATCGAACGGGGCGGGAGTTATTTTGGAATCGGTTCGGCTTCCGACGGTGGCCCCGTGTTGCAGCAGCCAGCGGGCCGGTTCTAGGGAAGTGGCCATGAAGGCCAGTTCCAGCGCTCGATCACCGTTACTGTTGGCGGCCTCGATGTCCGCACCTGCCGCCAGACAACGTTTCATCAACGGAAGATTCCCGACGCGGGCCGCCAACATCAGGATGGTGTTCTGGTTTCCGTCATGAGCGGTGCTGAGATTGGCGCCGGCGTCGGCCAGCATTAGGGCCTCTCGCGCCTGGATTGCGACATTGGAAGCGTTCAAAACAGGGGACACGTCCGGCGAGAGCAATGTCGCCAACGCTGCTACGCCGTCCTTTTCCGCCAGGTTGGGATCGGCGCCGTGGCGAAGTAGCACCGCCAGCGTTTTCTCGGATGGAAGATTAAGGTAGCACAGCAGGAACAGCGCGGTTTTTCCGTCCTTGTCCCGTGCGTTGGGGTCGGCGCCGGCTTGCAGCAATTTAGGGATGGCCCACTGGCTGTGCACCATGTACGCGGCGTACAGCAGGGGCGTACGACCGGTTCTCGGCTCCCGCCGCTTCAGATCCGGATGGTGGGCGAGCACGACGTCGAAAAGCCACGGCAAATCCTTGCGGATGGCGCGTTCGAGCGGCGTTTCGCCGATAGAAGGAAATTCGACGTCCACCAGTTTCGGGTTGCGGTCGAACATCGTGCAAACGGCTGCGCGGTCGTTGCGGTCGATGGCTGCGGCCAGTTGCGCGGCCAGCGCGACGTTCGGGGGCTGGTCCTGGGCGCCCAGGCCCGGCGGGGCCGCGGCCACGATGGCCGCTGCGAGCAACAAGACAAGAGTGGCAAGGGTGGGATACGAAGCCGTACGCATGGCGCCATTATAAGGCTTCGACTATGTGTCCAAGTCGAGCCGCTTGGTTACCCGAAACAGCCCGATAAAAGGCCTTGAGCCACCTGGCGGCGATGCGCGGCCGGTTCAGCGGCCTTCGACGATGGCTTTTTCGTGGTCGGGGATGGGCGGGAGGTCGCGGTCTTTGGTCCAACTGCCGCGGCGGTGGCCTTCGATTTCGAATTTGGATTTGGCCATTTCGCCGATGGCGTCG
>JBOHNC010000466.1:0-4035 GCA_050730415.1 Planctomycetota bacterium | reverse complement strand
CCTCGCGCCCGCCGCCGGCCCCCAGCCGCACCGCGCCCCGCCCAACCGGCCCGCGCCGCCAATTCCTCCCGCGGCCACGTCGCCCCGCCGCCGGCCCCCAGCCTGCTGGTCCACGGCCTGCCCCCCGAACTGCGCCGCTACCAGCGCCAAATGATTCTCCCCGCCATCGGCCGTCCCGGCCAGGAACGCCTCGCCCGCGCCGTCGTTGCCGTCGTCGGCCTCGGCGCGCTCGGTTCGGTCAGCGCCGACTACCTCGCCCGCGCCGGCGTCGGCCGCCTGATCCTGATCGACCGCGACTGCCTCGAACTGACCAACCTCCAGCGCCAGGTGCTCTACACCGAAGCCGACGTCGCCGCCACGCTGCCCAAAGCCGTCGCCGCCGCCCGCGCGCTCGCCCGCATCAACTCCGGCATCGAACTCGAAGACCGCGTCGCCGACCTCACCGCCGGCGGCGTCGAAGCTCTCGCCCGCGAAGTCGATCTGATCGTCGACGGCACCGACAACTTCGACACCCGCTACCTGCTCAACGACGCCTGCGTCAAACACGGCAAACCCTGGATCTACGGCGCCGCCGTCGGCGCCGCCGGCCTCGGCCTGAGCATTCTGCCCGGCGTCGGCCCCTGCCTGCGCTGCCTCTTCGAACAGCCGCCCCCCGTCGGCGCCGCCCCCACCTGCGACACCGTCGGCGTGCTCGGCCCCCTCACCGGCATCATCGGCGCCTGGCAGGCCGGCCAAGCCATCAAGCTCCTCGCCGCCGGCCCCGCCGCCGTTTCGCCACGCCTCATTTCGATCGATCTCTGGACCGACGAACTGCGCGCCATGAACGCCCGCGACGCCCGCCGCAAAACCTGCCCCTGCTGCGGCAAACACCGCTTCGATTTCCTCTCCGGCCGCCACAAATCCGCCGACGCCGTCCTCTGCGCGCGCGAAGGCGTCCAGATTTCCGCCCCGCCCGGCGAACGCCTCGATCTCGAACGGCTCGCCGCCCGCCTGCGCCGCACCGTCGACGGCGACGTCGAACTGACCCCCTACCTCTGCCGCTTCCGCAGCGGCGAAATCGGCGTCACCGTCTTCCATGACGGCCGCGCCATCTTCCAAGGCACCACCGACATCGCCCACGCCCGCTCCCTGCACGCCCGGATCCTCGGCCACTGATCCCCCGCCCACCGCCTCACCGCCCCTCCGCCGGCCCGCCGACCCGCCTCCCTTCCCCTCCTTTTCCCGCACAATGTGCCGCCGCTGTAGCAAACAACGTGCACAAATTCGTGCTTTCAACCCGGTTTAAAATCATCCGGTTTGATGTTTTACGCCATAATGTTCGTTTCTAATTCTTGGTTCACCGCGGGCCGGAGCACCCATTCCGGCGTGGAATCTTTTGTCTTCGCTCCCGACTCCGGCCGTTTTCCCCCGTTCGCTCCGCCCACCAGCCGGTTTGCGACCGGTCTGAAGCCGGCGCGCGACCGGTGTACGACGGCCCGCCTGAGGACTCCTGATATGCCCGACATGATGGAACTGGCCTACCACACCGCCAGTTGGGGCTCGCAGAACTTCGTCACCGCCCTGTCCGATATCACCGCCGTCGGCTTCCGCGGCATTGAATCCGGCATCGGCCTCGTCGCCCGCTTCGAAGACCGCCTCGGCGTCTTCGAAGAAATCATGAAGCACCAGGAACTCGAACTGGTCGCCATCACCGGCGGCGGCCGCAATATGCTGAACGACCAGCTCGCCCTTGAAGTCGAACGCGTCATCAACGCCGCCCGCTTCATGCAGCAGACCAACACCCACGTCCTCAATTATTTCGCGCCGCAGATTCCCCCCGCCGACG
Organism: Planctomycetota bacterium; assembly: GCA_050730415.1. Taxonomy (GTDB): domain Bacteria; phylum Planctomycetota; class SZUA-567; order H5-PLA8; family JBOHNC01; genus JBOHNC01. Next base: position 2,210 of record JBOHNC010000466.1, on the reverse strand, counting down.
CCTTCAACCAAGCGCCCCAACTGCCCGCCCCCGGCGCCGCGCTCGGCGCCGAATTCAACGTCGCGCCCCAGATTCAGGACCTCAACGGCTACGTCGCCGCCGTCGCCGAAGGCCTCAATGAAATCGGCCAGCGCTGCCTCGACCTCGGCATCAAATTCTGCCTCCATCCCGAAATCGGCACCCTCTGCGACAGCAAAGCCGAAATCGAAACCTTCCTCAAACTCACCGACCCCAAATTCGTCAACCTTTGCGTCGACTACGGGCACCTCGCCAAGCGCGGCCTGACCGGCGGATCGTTCCTGACCGACGTCGGCAAGCGCATCGGCTACATCCACATCAAAGACCTCAAGCTCCGCTCCCCCGACAAAAAAACCAAGGGCCGCAAAAAAGCCGATCCCGAAGCCCAACCCAAAGGCGCCCGCGCGCTCGCCGCCATCGCCAAAAATCCCGAACTCACCTACCCCGTCGCCCTCGGCCAAGGCGTCCTCGACCTCAGCCGCTTCATCGCCAAACTCGGTGAACTCGGCTACTCCGGCTGGCTCACCGTCGACATCGAATCGGCCCAGGAAGGCGCGCCCCGCGAAAACGCCCAGGTCTCCTACCGCTACGCCGACGAACAGCTCGACCTCGTCCTCTGATCGCCGGCGCTTTCGGTTTTTCAGCCTCCGGTCCCCCCGGCCGTTGGGAGTCCTCCACCGCCATGCCCGCTTCCGCCCGACCCTCCTCCGCCGCACGCGCCCCCAATAAATCCCGCCGCCCACCCGGCCCAGCCACCCGACCCGCCCGCCCCGCCCAAACGGCCCGACCCGGCCGCACGCCCGGCCGCACGCCCGCACCCACCGTCATTGGCATCGACCTCGGCGGCACCAACATCTCCGCCGCCCGTGCCGACTTCAAAGGCCGCATCCTCGCCAGCGTCAAGATTCCCGCCCAAGCCCGCCTTGGCGCCGACCGCGTCCTCGCCAATCTCATCCAAGCCGCCCGCGCCGTCCAGGACGATTCGGTCGCCGCCGTCGGCCTCGGTTCGCCCGGCCTGATCGACCCCGTCCGCGGGCTCACCCCCTACCCCGCCTTCAACATTCCCGGCTGGCAGAACTTTCCCGTCCGCGACCGCCTCGCCGCCGCGCTCGGCCTGCCGGTCGCGCTCGACAACGATGCCAACCTCGCCGCGCTGGGCGAAGCCTGGCTCGGCGCCGGCCGCGGCTGCAAGGCCGTCGCGCTGTTCACCCTGGGCACCGGCATCGGCGGCGGGATCGTGATCGATGGCGAAGTCTTCCGCGGCGCCAAAAATCGCGTCGCCGAATTCGGCCAGATTTGCGTCGAAGCTCACGGCCGCAAGCTGATCGGCATGCTGCGCGGGCCGGTCGAACTCTACGCCTCCGCCGACGCCGTCGCCAAACGCGCCCGCGATCAGTTGGGCCGCCACCCGGAAAGCGCGCTGCACCGCCGCTTCGCCCGCCATCCCGCGAAGGTCACCGCCAAGGACGTCTGCGACGCCGCCCGCAAGGGCGATCTGTTCGCCGGCGAGATCCTCGATGTCACCGCTCAGTACCTGGCCTCCGCCATCGGCACCGTCATGGCAATCATCGATCCCGATTGCGTGGTGTTGGGCGGCGGCCTCAGTCTCGCCGGCCCGGTGTTTCTCGGCCGCCTCAACGCCGCCCTGGAAGACGACCGCGCCTTCAAACCCTACCTCGACTGCAAACGCGTCATGGCCAAACTCGGCGACCGCGCCGGCCTGATCGGCGCCATCCGCCTCGCCATCCAACTCGCCCAGACCCCCGCCTGACCCCGGCTCCTTTTTGTCCTTCATCCTTCGTGCGGATGGATAGAATTCATGCTCAGGCCCCGTCTGCCTGATCGTTCCGGCCGTCGCGCAAAGGCCATCATGAACATCCTTTCCGCTGCCTTGAAAGGGCTACGCATCGAAGCCCAGGGTTGGTTTGGAGAGCGCAGCTCGGAAAACCAACCCTGGGTACCCGGTCACCTCGACCGCCCGCGCGAGCCCTGTCATATGAATTTCAGTTAGTTTCCGTTGATCCGAAAGTCGAGAGACGGGCGGCAAACCTCGTCCGGCCTGGTCGCGGTTTTACGTGAAGAAGGTGGCGATGAAAGCGGTGCATGATTCGGCGACGGGTGCGGTTCCGCGCGATGAAACGACGGCGAGCCTTTAAAGTGGCACGGGCTGACCAGCCCGTGTCCAAGCCCCT
>JBOHNC010000465.1:0-9953 GCA_050730415.1 Planctomycetota bacterium | reverse complement strand
GTCATCGGCCCCGACGGGCGGCCCGACCCCGCCGCCGACCGCCCCAACCAAACCGCCGGACCCATTGCCATCGCCGGGGTGAAGCCCGGCGAGGTGATCGCGGTGCGGATCGAAAGCATCGAACCGGTCGGCTGCGGCCGCGCGCAGGCGGTGGTGTACCGGCCGGATCCGCCAAGCCTCGTCGGCCGAGCGGGCCGAGCGGGCCGGAAGCGGCGCGGAAACTCGCGCCAATTGGAATTTCTGGACGGCCTGCGCGTGCCGTTCGCGCCGAGCCTCGGCTGCCTGGGCGTGGCGCCGCGGCTGGCCTGCGACGCCACCACCAACGACACCTGCGGGCCACACGGCGGCAACATCGACTGCCGCGACTGGGCGCCCGGCGCGACCGCGTTTTTCCGTGCGCGCGTGACCGGCGCAAATCTGAGCGTCGGCGACGTGCACTGGGCGATGGGCGACGGCGAAATCGGCGGGCAGGGCATCGAAGGCGCCGCCGACGTGGTGCTGACCGTCACCCGTCCCGCACGAATACAGCGCGCCGGTTTGGAATGGCCCTGGCTGATCCGCGACGGCTTCGCGATGACCCTGGGCGGCCATCCGGATTTCAAGACCGCGCAGCGCATCGCCTACGAAGAAATGATGACGCTGGGCCGCACGCTGTTCAATCTGGAACGCAGCGAACTGCAGGCGCGAATCGCCTGCGTCGGCGAGCTGCGGGTTTGCCAGGCCTGCTGCCCGGTGATCACCGTGCGAATCGCCGTGCCGTTGCGGCTTTTTGCCGGCGCCGATGCAATATTTTCGTCCGTTCCAGCGTCAAAAGCTTGATTCGCCTTGCGGAGGTCGAGACAATTCACGGCGGGCGCCGAATTCCCAGGCGCTCCCCGCAAGAGGACCGCCCCGATGATATCACGCTCCCTGCTGCGGCGCACCTGCAAGCCGCTCTGCGCGCTGACCCTGCTCGCCCTCGCCGGTTGCGATCAAGCCGCGCCCTCCGCGCTCGCGCCGACGACGGCTTCCACCGCCCTGCCGACGCGCCCGGCCATGTTTGGCGCCGCCGGCCCGACGACCGCCAACACGCCCGTCATCGACCATGCCATCGCCGCCGTCTACCCGGCGCTGGTCCGCATTCACGTGGTGACGGTGGACTACGAATTTGGCCGTGAACAGCGCTTCGAAGCCGGCGGCAGCGGAGTGATCATCTCGCCCGAAGGCTACGTCGTTACCAACCATCACGTCGCGGGCAAGGCCAAGTGGATCCGCTGCATTCTGGCCGACCAGGAAGAACTCGACGCCAAGCTGGTCGGGACCGACCCCCTGGCCGACATCTCGGTGCTTAAGCTGGACCTGAGCGAACGGGCGTCGGACGCCAAACCGCTGCCTTTCGCGAAGTGGGGCGACTCGAGCAAACTTCAGGTCGGCGACCCGGTGCTGGCCATGGGCAGCCCGCTGACGATCTCGCAGTCGGTGACCCAGGGCATTGTCTCGAACACCAACATGACCATCCCCAGTTTCTTCTGGCCCTTCACTTTCACGCTCGACGGCGAAACCGTCGGCGAAGTGGTGCGCTGGATCGGCCACGACGCCGCGATCTACCCCGGCAACTCCGGCGGGCCGCTGGTCAACCTGCAAGGGGACATCGTCGGCATCAACGAAATCGACCTCGGCCTGTCGGGCGCGATCCCCAGCAACCTCGCAAAGTCGGTGGCCGATGAACTCATCGCGCACGGCCAGGTCCGCCGCAGTTGGATCGGCCTGGAGTTGCAGCCGGTCCTCCACGCCACCACGCGCGAAACAGACACGGCGGCGCCCACCGAGCCGGGCGCGCTGGTCTCCGGCGTGATTGCCGGGTCGCCCGCGGCCAAGGCCGGCATCCTGCCCGGCGACGTGCTGCTGCGCTACGCCGGCCACCCGGTGAACGTGCATTTCGCCGAGGAACTGCCGGCGATCAACCGCTTGATGCTGGAGACGCCAGTCGGCGCCAAGGTCACGCTGGTGGTCAGCCGCGAAGGCTCGCGCCTCGAAAAATCCCTGGTCACCGAACTGCGCGAGCCGGCCCGCGGCGACGAGGCCGAAATGACCGCCTGGGGCATCACGGTCCGCGACTTCACCCGCCTGTCGGCGCTCGAAGCCCGCCACGCCGATTCGGGCATTTTCGTCTACAGTCTGCGCGACGGCGGCCCGGCGGCCGAAGCCAAGCCGCACCTGGAAATGGGCGACGTGATCGAAGCCGTGAACAACCAGCCCGTGAAGGACATCGCCGACCTCAAACGCGTCAGCGCCGCGGCGCTGGCGAGCGCCGGCGACCGCACCGTCTTGGTCAAATTCGACCGCGGCACGCAGCACATGATCACCGCCATCGATCTGAATCCCAAGGAGCGCGACGACCAGGGCGCGGAAGTCAAAAAAGCCTGGCTGCCGATTGAATTCCAGGTGCTCACCTCCCCCATCGTCGCTGCCTTGGGCCTGCCCGAGGACACCACCGGCGTGCGCATCACCGCGCTCTTGCCCGGCTACGAAGGCGACATGGGCGGCCTGAAAGTCGGCGACATGATCCTGACCGTTGACCACCAGCGCGTGGAAGCCTCCCAGCCCGAAGACCGCGACGTGTTCCCCGCCATGATCCGCCAGTACAAGATCGGCTCGAGCGCCGAGCTGGGCGTGCTGCGCGAGGGTCACCCCCTCAAGCTGACCGTCCACTTCGTCGACCGCCCGGCCGGCGCCGGCGAACTGACGGTGTACGCAAACAAGCGCTACAACTTCAAGGCCCGCGACCTGGTGCTGGAAGACCGCGTCGAAAATCAGTGGCCGCTTGACCAGGGCGGCGCGCTGGTCACCGATGTCCAGCCCGGCGGATGGGCCTCCATCGCCCACCTGGCCATCGGCGACCTGATCCTGGACATCTCCGGCCATCCGATCCAGAAAGCCAGCGATCTGAAATTCGCCTTCAAGGCGCTCGACGAAGCCAAACCAAAATACGCCGACTTCTTTGTCCGCCGCGGCATCCACACGATGTATCTGGAGGTCGTCACCGACTACGCATCCTCCGCGACTGGGAATTCGGATTCCAAATCGGCCGACCAACCGGCCGATCAGCAGGAGAACTAGCCATGTTCGCCCCCTTGGCTCCTTGTCGGTCCGGTTCGACCCCGCACCGCACCGGACAGTTCATTCCTCTGGCGCCGCTGGCCGCCGTCGCCTTCGCCTGCGCCGCCCTGTGCGCGCCGCTGGTCGCGGAATCGGTCTCCCCGGACCTGAAAACCGCGGCTAAAAAAATCCTGGCCGACCACCAGGAGTCGGTCGTCACCGTCAAGTTCGTCAGCAAGGAACAGCAGGTCATGGAAGGCCGCTCGTTCGGAGACTCGGACCAGAAAATCGTCACCCCCGGCACGGTTCTGGATGCAAGCGGTCTGACCGTCGTCAGCCTGTTCCTGACCGACCCCTTTGCCGAATTCGACAACCTGAATCTGCCCGCCGGCGACGGCAATCAGGTGCAGGTCCAACAGAAGATGATCATCACCAGCGTCAAAATCGTGCTCGCCGACGGCCGCGAAGTCCCCGCCGAAGTGGTGCTGCGCGACACCGATCTGGACCTGCTGTTCGTCCGGCCCAAAAAACCGGGGCAAAAGTTCGCCTTTCTCCAGCTCGACACCGACTGCCATCCCGGGGTGCTCGACGATCTCATCGTGCTCTGCCGCATGGGCACCTCGGTCGAACGCTCCGTCGGCGTTTTCGTCGCGCAGGTCAACGCGGTGGTCAAAAAGCCGCGCACGATGTATGTGGCCACGAGCAACGTCGGCGGCGGCCAAGGCGGCCTGGGACTCCCGGCCTTCGACGCTCAGGGGCACGCCGTCGGCATTGGCGTGATGAAATCCGCGCCCAACCGCGACCCCGGCATTTTCGGCGGCCATGACATGACGCCGGTGGTGCTCCCCAGCGAAGATGTGCTGGATGTGGTCCACCAGGCCGAACAGATCAAATACGATGACGACGACAGCGCTCCGAACGCTCTCGCCGCTCCGGCCACGCCCGCCACGCCCCCGCATGCCGACGCGCAGCCTGCGCCGCCCGCGCCCTCCGCACCCTCCGCACCCTCTGCGCCGGCGCTGCGCAACGCAGTCGTTCCGCGTGCGGCAACGCCGCCGGCGCAACCTGCGCCACAGACGCAGCCAATTCCCACGCCAGATCGTTGATCGCCGCCACGCGGAGCGACGCCGTGACCGCGCCTCACTATCTCGTCTCACCTCTCGCCTCTCACCTCTCGCCTTTCACCCCACGGTTGATCCCGATCCACGCGCTTGGCTGCGATGAGCGGGGAGGAATTTGCAGTTTTCGCGGGCCCAGTCGAAGCGGAACCGCCGGGCGGCATAAGCTATAATTGCCTCGACGCCGTTGGCGAATCGTCTCTCCGTCCCTCCCCGGAGTTCCCCGCATGCCCACGACCCGCCGCCCCGGTTTCCACTTCACCTCCCGCGCCGGCTGGATCAATGACCCCAACGGCCTGATCCACTTCGCCGGCGAAACGCATCTGTTCTACCAGTGGAGTCCGCGCTTTGGCGTGAACGATCCGCTGTCGATGCATTGGTGCCACGCGATCACCCACGATTTCGTCACCTGGGAGCCGCTGCCGATGGCCCTCCCGCCCGACGAACTGGGCTCCCCGTGGTCCGGCAGTTGCGTCGCCGATGTGAGCAATTCCAGCGGGCTGTTCGAAACCGCCGTCGGCGGCCTCGTCGCCGTCTACACCGCCCACCATCCCAACGGCGCCGAACGCCAGTGCCTGGCCGTCAGCGCCGACCGCGGCCGCACCTGGGCGCATCACCAGGGCAACCCCGTCCTCGGTGACGACACCACCCGCGATTTCCGCGATCCCAAAGTGTTCTGGCACGCGCCGACCGGGCACTGGACAATGATCGTCGGCGTGCCGCACCGGCTGTACACCTCGCCGGACCTCAAAAAATGGACGCTCAGCCAGGAACTGCCGTTCAAAAGCGAGTGCCCCGACCTGCTGCCCGTGCCGATCGAAGGCGAAACCGGTGAGCGCTGGCTGCTCAACCTGGGCGGACGCGAATATGTGATCGGCCAGTTCGACGGGGAGCACTTCACGCCCGACGGCCCGGCGCGGCCGGTCGACGGCGGCCCGGATTTCTATGCGCCGCAAGCCTGGAACGATCTGCCGCCGCTGACCGAGGCCGAACGGGCGCACAGTCCCGCCGGCTGCGCCGATCACGCCCGGCGCGCCGTCTGGATCGGCTGGATGAACAACTGGCAATACGCCAAAGCCGTGCCGCACTTCGGCGCCTGGGGCGTGTTCAGCATCCCGCGCGAATTGACCCTGCGCCGCCACGCCGACGGCGCGCTGCGGCTGATCCAGCGGCCAGTCCGGGAATTGGGCCAGAAAGCGCAGCCGCAGGCGGTGACCGGCGGCGATGCCAGCGAGGACGACGTGCTCGCGCGCGGCCGCCGCTTCGTGCTGGACCTGCGCCTGCGCGTCGCGCCCGGCGACTGCTGCGGCGTGCAGGTGTTCATGGCCACCGACGAAGTGGAATTGCCGCCGGAGGATCCCACGGCAGCCGGAGCGGACTCGCACGGGCTGTGGGTCGGCTTCGACGACGCCCGCAAATGCTGGTTTCTGGTCCGCCAGCCGGAAGAGCAAAGCCTGCCGCCGGGACGGTTCGAATGGCCGGTCGAAGACGCCGGGTCGGGCGGAGAACGCCGGCTGCGGCTGGTGCTCGACGAATGCGTGCTCGAAGCCTTCGCCGACGACGGCGCGGTGGTCTTCAGCAGCCAGGTTTTCGCGCCCTTCGGCAACGACCTGAGCATGTGGTTCAGCGGCAACGATAAGTCGCAGGCCTCCGGCGAACGCCGCGATCTGGCCTGACCTTGCGCCATCGTATTTCGACCACCGAGCTGTCCGGCGCCGCGCCGCGTGAAAAACCAAGATTCGGCCTCAGCCGCCAGTCTGCGCCGCCAGTGCCGCTGCCAAGCGCGGATGGAAGGTTTTGCGCGCGTGCGCATCCAGCACTTCGCGCAGCCGCGCGATCTCACCCCCATTTTCCGGGCGCTCGACGCAGTTTACAGACTCGCCCGGATCGGTGCGCCGGTCAAAAAGTTGCTCGCGTCGTGCGCCATCGTCGTAGCGCACGTACTTCAAGTCGTGGGTCACGGCGCACAGGCCCTGCTCGGTTTCAATCACCGCTTCGCGGCGCCACTCGCTCCGCCCCTGGGCCGCCTCGAGCAAATTCCGCCCGCGCCAGTCGGCAGGTCGCTCGCCGCCGGCAATGGCCCGGAAGGTTTCGGGAAGATCCAACCCATTCACCACCAGATGCTGGTCGTCCACCGCCGGCACGATTCCCGGCCCGGCGATCAACAGCGGCACGCGCGCCGACTCGTCGTATACCGAGGTCTTGTGTTCCATTCCGTGCGCGCCGTCCATGTCGCCGTGATCGGAACTGAACACCACGTAGGTGGATTCTTCCAGGCCGCCGGCGCGCAGCGCCTCCAACACAACCGCGATCTGCCGGTCCACGCTTTCAGTCAGCCGTGCGTAGGCCCAGCGATGTTCGCGCCAGCGTTCCGGCGTGTAGTGTTCGCGCGTCCAGGCGCGGAAGGCGCGTTTTTCGAGCATCCGCCGTAGCGCCGCCGGCTCATCCAAGGCCACGGCTGCGTTGGCGGGTAACGGTGGGCAGTGCCGCTCGAAAAACTCCGCCTCGGAAACCCCGGCCGGCCGCTCCAGAGCGCCGTCCACTTCGGCCAGTTCGCGAGCAAACGCTTCTGGGGTCCAGTTCAGCGTGGCGTCCCGGAAGCCGGCGGGATCAGCACGCCAAAAATCACGGATGGCCATGTGGCAGATGTCGTGCGGATTGATGAATGAGGCCACCGCGTAAAACGGTCGCTCGCGCCGGCCGCGCAAATATTTCGCGGCCTCCGCAGCGCAGCCGTCCCGTTCGTCTTCCGTCAGAACGCTGAAGCCAAGTTCCTCCGCGCTGACGTTGGGCAGATGCTGCTTTCCGAAATACACCGTTTCGTACCCGGCCGCCTGCATCACCCGCGGCACCGAACTCTGCCGGATGGAAATGGGCACTTCCACTCCACCCAAATCGTTCCAACGCAACCCGATCGCCGACGGATAGCGCCCGGTCGCCAGACTGAAACGGGATGGAATACAAACCGGATTGGTGCAGTAGGCGCGTTCGAAGCGCCGGCCCCGCGCCGCGATGGAATCCATCGCCGGCGTTTGCAGCCAGCGGTTGCCGGCACACGACAGCATCGTCGCACTTTGTTGATCGGTGAAGATGAACAGAATATTCGGTCGTTTCACAGCTGCCTCGCTTCCCCCCGCACCGTCTGGCCGCGCCGGTCCGGTTTGAAACCGGCGTCTAACACCTGCCGAATTTCCGCCACGCCCGCGAAGACGGGCAGAAGCCGCCGGCCGGTCCGCATTCTACGCTCTTCTATGCAGAACGCTCGGGAGCGCCAACACACGCGCCCGCCCGGCCGCCCGGTGGCAAGAACGCCACCTCGGTAGATAATAATCTGCTTCGATGCGGCGCGAATCCAGGGAGCGCGCTGACTGGAAGGAAGGATTCGCACCATGAAAATCTGGATCGATGGCAAATACTTCGACAAGGACAACGCCAAGATTTCCGTCTTCGACCACGGCGCGCTGTATGGCGACGGCTGTTTCGAGGGCATCCGCGCCTACAACGGCAAAATCTTCAAGCTCGCCGAACACCTCGACCGCCTGTACAACTCCGCTCGCGCCATCGGCCTGGTCATCCCCATGCCGCAGGCCGAGATGATGAAGCTGGTGCCGCAGGTGGTCAAGGACAACGAGCTGACCGACTGCTACATCCGGCTGCTGGTCACCCGCGGCGTCGGCGATCTGGGCATCGACCCACGCAAATGCCCCAAGCCGTCGATCGTCGTCATCGCCACGGGGATCAAACTCTACCCCGAGGAACTGTACGAAAACGGTCTGAAAATCGTCTCGGCCTCCAGCCGCCGCGTGCCCACCGACTGCCTGCCCGGCCGCATCAAGAGCCTGAACTACCTGAACAACATCATGGCCAAGATTGAAGGGCTCCAGGCCAACTGCGAAGAGGTGCTGATGCTCAACACCGCCGGCAAGGTCGCCGAATGTTCGGCCGACAACATCTTCGCCGTCTGGCACGCCGGGCGCGGCCGCGCCGGCAAGACCGCGCATCTGTTGACGCCCTCCGCCACGCAGGGGCCGCTGTTGGGCATCACGCGCGGCACCATTTTGGACCTGGCCAAAAAGGCCGGCTTCACCACCGAAGAAGGCGAAATGGAACGCTACGATCTATACACCTGCGACGAAGTCTTCCTGACCGGCACCGGCGCCGAAGTCATCGGCGTGGTCTCGGTGGACGGCCGCACCGTCGGCGCCGGCAAACCCGGCGAGGTCACCCGCCAACTGCGTTCGACCTACATGGAACTGGTGCGCAGCTGAGGCATCCGTCAGCGATCCAATCTTTCAATTCAAAAAAAACCGCGGCGCAAGGCCGCGGTTTTTTTTCGAATCTCGATGGATCGCGAAGGCGCTCCCAGGTCAGGAAATCTCGAGGTCGTCATCCATGCGCGCGGTGGCGACATGATCGCCGCCGTCCGGGTCGCTCATTGGCGGCTCGCCGTCGGCCAAGTCGCCGCCTTCAAGGTCGGCGTCTTCATCGCCGATGTCCGGCTCCGACTCCTGCGCGGCTTCTGCTTCCTTGTCCACGAAACCCAATTGCATCGTGTAGCGGCCCTTGTTGCCCAGCCAGGTGCAGAACATCGCCACCGCGAAGGTGACGAAGGCCAGGAACAGCATCAGCAGTTCGATGGAGGTCGGCGAAGTATCCTTGGCCGGCTTCAGCCCCGCAAAGTTGACCGTCGAAGCCGTCACGATCGCCGGTCCAAAGACGACCGCGTTGGCCACCGCCGCGTCCGGCGTGAATCCGCCGGCCGACGTCGGCCGCTTGATCTCGGTCCGGATCACCTTTTGGGTGAACGGATCGATCGCCACGGTGATGTCGCCGTCGGTGAAATCAAGCTCCGCGCCGCCCAGGCTTTGCGGCTTTTCGTCCGAATTCTGGTCGACCACCCGCGATTCGATCGTCACGAACAGCTTCATCGGCATGTCCACCGGATCCTTGCCCGGCTGCACCGACTGAATCCCGTGGATATCCTCGCCCTTGCTGCGGAATATCGTCAGCTTCTTCGCGCTGTCTTCCTGATGTTCCCAGTCGCCCGGCGGCGCCACCGGCGTGTCGCTGACGTACTGACCGTACTCCTGGTCGAAGGTGCTGGGGGTGTCCACCGATCCGTCCGGTTTGAACTTGGCGTTGCGCGTCAGGTTCTGGTCGATTGAATCGCCGACAAAGGCCAGCTCGTTGTAGATTTTCTTCAGCCGCTTGTTGTAGTCGTCCACCTTCGAGGAATCCGACGGGTCGCCGGCGTCGCGCATCAGCAGCACTTCGTCGGGAATGGACAGCTTGGAGGTGGTCGAAACGTTGGTGCTCATGTACAGCGAGGCATGGGTCTTTTCGCTCCACAGGATTTCCTCGTTTTTGGCGTCCTTCGGGCCGCCCAATCCGGCGCCCACCTGCCAGAAATAGCTCACCCCCAGCACCACCACGGCCACGAAAAACGCCGCCCACGCAACCATGGCGTAGATCGCCCAGTTGCGCTCCTTGTTCAGCATTTTTTCGATGGTCGAGATTTCTTCATCGCTGAGCGCCGGCACTTCGTATTCGCAGGCCTTGCAACGGATCACGTCGCTTTTGCGCTTATCGCTGTACTCCAACTGCCCGACAAAGTCGTAGCCGCAGTTGTCGCAGCGCATTCGCATCGGTACGCCCATGCGGTTCTACCTCCATGAGGCCCCAACCCGCACAGGGTGAGCCTCCGCGATCCAACGGGGAACAAAATTTTGGTTCATTCCACTGTAGCACGGTCTGCGC
>JBOHNC010000464.1:0-6497 GCA_050730415.1 Planctomycetota bacterium | reverse complement strand
GCCGGCCTCGCCGCCGTCCGCGGGTGCAGGCGCGGGCGCAGGCGCCACGGCGGGTACGGCGTCTTCCGCCCGCAGGCTGGTGCTCAGCACCCCTGCCAGCAGCGCGGCGAGCACCGCCGCGCAAACCAATCGCGAACCAATGGACTGGAACATGGATTATCCCCCCCTCGACGGTGCAGCGGTTTTCCGCCATGATACCGCCGGAGAGACCATCGGCCAGCCGACCCGGCCCTGGTGCGCGTGTTCCACCACGCGCAATCAAATGTCGAAGGCATTGCCACGGGACGCCGTCCCGTGATTCGTCGCGTCCATCCCCGGCGGTCAGTCATGGGCTCGCCAAACCCAAGCGCCAACTGCGCGTTTGCACGGAAGTGTTGGGGACGCTCGCCAAATCACCTGGAGCATCTGCTTTTTCAGAGCGTCGCGCCGTGCGCTTTCAGCAAATTGCGAGTCTCCGGGAAATGCTTCGTGTAGTACAGCGGCGGCTTGCCGTAGGCGTTGCGCAGATTTACATTCGCGTGGTGCTGAATCAGCAGATCGACGATCTTCGTGCGCCCTTCTTTGGCGGCGCGGTGGAGCGGCGTGCGGCCGTCGGTCACCACCTGCGAATCGACCACCGCACCCGCCTTCACCAGCATCTGCGCCACCTCGGTGTTGCCCTCCTGCGCGGCGTAGTGCAGCGGCGTCCAGCCGTCGCGGTAGGTTGCTTCGATGTCTGCGCCGGCTTTCAGCAGTTTTTTCGTCAGCCCCGGCCAGTTGGCTTTCGCCGCCCAGTGCAGCGCCGTTTCGCCCTCCTGCGCCTGCGCGTTGATGTCGGCGCCGTGGCTCAACAGCAAATCGACGACCGTTTCGTGGCCGTAGCGCACCGCCTCCATCAGCGCCGTGCAGCCGTATTGATCCTTCGCGTTGGCGTTGGCCCCGGCCGCCAGCAACTGCTTGACCACTCCGTGATTGCCCGTGTGCGCCGCGATGATCAACGGCGTCCACCCACGGCCGGCATCGACCGCCGCGCCGGCCGCCAACAGCGCCGCCACCACCGCTTCATGGTTGTAGCGCGCCGCCCAATACAGCGCCGTGCGCCCTTCCCAATCAAGGCTGTCCTTCGCCGCCGGCCGGCGCTCCAGCACTTTTTGCACCGCCGCCAGGTCGCCCGCTTCGGCCCGACCCTGGAAGGTGGCGCTGCGGTATAGTTTCAGCGCCACGTACAGCGCCACCAGCGTGCCGAACACGCTGCCCACCACAATCCAGAACATGTCGCCCTCCTCGTCCTCTGCGGCCCGGCCCGGCTAATCAATCCCGCGTGACCTGCGCCATCCGTTTGGACCGGCGGTACCGCCGCCGTCGCAATCCCGCCGCCGCCCGCCGCGCGAACAGGCCGGCCCCGTCCGCGATCCACCGGTAGCAGTGATACTCCATGCTGATCGCACGGCAACGCCGCAACCGCGAATCGGACACCGCCGCAGGCGCCGGGATCGGCGCCTTTCGCCCGGTGTTCAGGCGCGAAAAAGAACGCTCGATCCGCGTCAGGGCCGTACGCGAATCCCAGGCAATTCATTCCGTCCTGAAATAAAGCGGATTCGGTCGGGGTTCCCCGGCGCCCCGCAGTTTTCTTATTTGAACTCCAGTTGGTTGCCGCATTTTTCGTAGTCCCGCTGCGCGGGACGGACGAGTGCAGCCCAGGACAGCGGCGACTTTGCCGCAAGTCCTGGGAAGGTGGCTTGTCCGAACCTTCTTCCGCGCGATCCGAAGCCATCGGCGCGCCCCCGCCACTGAATCGCGCGGAACCGAACCCGACCTGAACCGAACGCATCCTTTTCCATGCAGCTCCGCGTGCCAAGGTCGGAACAAGTCTGCATTTTCCGAGTTTCCTAGCGGCAGATGATGTCCGCGCGCGCGTACTGCGCCGACCCGTCCGGCGTCGCCACTTTCACCGACGGCCCGCGCACCGGCTGCGATAGAAATTCGATCCCGTTCTGATGCACCAGAATCGTGTCCTCGGATTTGGTCCCCGCGATCGACGGATTCCACGCGAAGGCCTGCTGGCGCAGCACCCGCCGGTGTTCCTCGAAATTCGCCTTGTACGACCGCCCCTGGTACCCGGTCGGCCCGCCCTGGTGGTGCAGCCGCCATTCGTCCGGATAGCCGACCTCGCGGTAGGTGTTCACCAGCCGGCGGAAAATGTCGCTGACCGGCGTGCCCACCCGCGTGTCATGGTTTACCGCCACATCCACCCGCAGCACCGCGTCGGTGCGCCGGCGCAAATCCGCCGGCACCGGCCCGAAATGCAGCAGCCGCGTCATGTTGACGATCAACCCGTTGCGTTTGCCGCACAGCACCGCCATCACCGCCTTCTTGATCCGCTTCGGCGTGCACAGCGGGTGGCGGTAGAGTTTCAGCCGTTCGTCGGAAGCCACCAGCACCAGGTTCGGCAGCACGCCACGCGACAACAGCGACTTCGCCATCGCCGCCGAAACTTCAAATTCGCGCATGCCCGGCTGGATCGTCTCGAGCGCCTCCTCCATCGCCTCGGAGCAGTCCCGGCCGAGCTGCCGGTAGCGCGCCACCTCCGGGTCGGACAGCGCATAGGTCAGTTCGAAAAAATCCTCGTCCACGGTGGCCAGCTTGGGATGGTTCATTTCCGAACGGCATCGGCGGTCGCCGATCGCCGCGCGAATTTCGGCCGGGTAGTCGTCCTCGTTGAACCAGGGCACTTCGCGGATGGTGAAGCCGCGCGCCTCCAAATCGGTTTCGTGCCGCAGCCGCGTGGCTTCGATGTTGGTCGTCACGATCACGTCGCGCTGCGCGTCGGCGACGATCACCGCCGCGCCGCCGGTGTCGGCCAGCACCACCCGGTTTTCGTACCCGCCGGTGTACCAACTGAACAGCGCCTGCGAACTGAGCAGCAGACAGTCCAGCCGGTGCGCTTCCAGGTAGGCTTTCAGCCGCGCGCGCTTTTCCGCGACCTCCGTGATGCCTTCCGACCCGACCGCCACGCCCAATGCCGAATCGGCCGGACCCGGCAGCCGGCTGTCCCGCCGCGACCCCCGACCCGCCGCACCGGCCGGCTCCGCACTGCCTGATCGAGCGCTCTTCGCCGAGGCCCGCGCCGGCGTTTCATCGCTCGATTTGCGACTCGCTGCTTTCGCCTTGGCCATTGCCCGTCCCCCCCACGTTTCGCTTCGTCAGCATGACCCCACTCAACAATATATTATACCCCGGCCGCATCTCTTCCCTGGGAGCGCCGACGTTCACGTCGGCTCCTGGATCGGCCTGGCACTGCCGGTCTCCAGACCGGCTTCTTGCTCCCAACCACCGCTTCGGCTCCGGAAGTCAATCCACTCCTTTGGAGCGTCCGTCGCATAGTGGCACGGGACGCCGTCCCGTGCATAAAAAAGGCGCGCAAAGCGCGCGCCTTAAATTCCCAATTTGGAGTTCGGCGGCGAGGAATGACACCCGTGTCCGCCGCTTTTCTCAGGCGCGGCCCGACGCGCCGTTCCTTATTTTTGCTTTTCCTCTTCCCGCTCTGTTTTCGTCCCCCCCTCACGGTTCGTCTTTGGAGTCCTTCGGTTTCGCCCCCGCCTCCCGCCGCGCAGCCTGCAACCGCTGCAAACGATCCGCGCGCGCGCTCTGCTGCGACTCCTGCTTGAACCGCGCGATTTCGCTCGTGAGGTCCTGCCCGATCTGCGCGTCTTCCTTTTCCGCCTCTTTCATCTGCGCGTGGAACCAGCCCAGACCCGCGCCCAGCGTGATCGTGGCGCCCGCGACCGCGCCCCAGAAAATCGTGTCGTCGGTCGTCCAGATACTGCGGTCGAATCCCGGCGACGCCGTCTGGTTCGTGTCGCCCACGTGTTGGTTGCGCAGCGCATAGGCGCCGACGGCGAACCAAAAGAGCATCGCCACACACAGCACCACGAACGCCCCACGCTGGTCGGCGATGGTCTGACTCAGCCGCATCAGATAGGAATTTTCCACCCGGCGGTTCGGATCGAACAGTTTGCCCATGCCGACAGATTCCTCCCGACGGCCATTCTACCGTCTTCCGCCGGCGGTTGGCAGACCTTCGAGCCCCCCGATAATGTGCCAGCGATCCCACCCCGCTCATCCAGCCGTGGTGCGTCTTCGCCGAGGTCCCGCATGTCCACCCAGCCCGCCTGCGACCTGTCGATCCTGATTCCCGTGAATTCACGTCCGGGGCATCTGAATCTCGTGCTCGCCGGCATCGCCGCCCTCGACCTCCCGCCCGCCCCGTTCCAAGCCGAAGTCGTGGTCCGCCACACCGGCACCGAAATGCCCGTCCGCGACGTGGTCCAAGCCTGGCAGGCGCGCGCGCCGTTTCAGCAGGCGCGTGCGCCGTTTCAGCAGGCGCGCGCGCCGTTCCAAGCCGACTCCCCCTGGCGCCTCGTCTACGACCACGACCCGGTCGACTCCCGCAACCGCTCCGAAAATCGCAACGCCGCCATCCTCCTGAGCACCGGCGCGCGCCTGGTCTTTCTCGACGCCGACTGCATTCCCGTCCGCGACTTCCTGACCGGCCACCTGCGCCTGCTCGCCCCCGGTCATTTCGTCTGCGGCGACGCCTTGCGCCTCGACGAAGCCTTCTGCGCCGCGCTCACCCCCGAACGCATCGCCGCCGAAGACCCCCGCACCTGGATCGCCGCCACCGTCCGCGCCGACCAGACCCGGCGTCACGGCCGAGTCTCCCGCCACCTGAAATTGGGCAACATGTTCAAGATTCCTCTCCAGGGCGGCAACTTCAGTTGCTGGCGCGCCGACCTCCTCGCCATCAACGGCTTCGACCGCCACTTCGCCGGCTGGGGCCAGGAAGACAGCGACCTCGGCGCCCGCCTGTTTCTGGCCGGCAAAATCCCCGTCAACGGCGTCGGCCTCGCCACCGCGCTCCACATCTGGCACCCGCCGCTCGACCGCCCCGCCCAGTGGAAGGAAGGCCCCAACGTGGGCTACTTCCTGCGCCCCGGCCGCATGGTCCGCTGCCGCCACGGCCTGGCCGCCCGCGAACACGGCTCGATCGCCTGCGCCGTCACCGTGGCCCCCGGCGCCGCTGCCGCCGCCCACCGCGCCGCGCTCGAAGAACGCCTCCGCCATGCCGGCTTCGGCCTGGTGCAGTTGCCGGCCGAAGCCGACTGGGTCCTCCACCTGTGCGACCGCCCCGCCGCCCCGCGCACCACGCCCCACCAGATCGGCGTGGTGCTCAGCGCCGCCGCGCCGCGGCTCCTGCAGCGGCTCTTCGCCGCACGCAGCCATCTGGCCGGACTGCGCGGCGCTTCGTGGTGGTTTTTGGCCGGCGCCGATCCGGCCGCCGCGCAGGCTGCCGTCCCCGAGCGTTTCCGCGGCCAGATCGGCGCCACCGCCGCCGCGCTCGGCACCCCCATCTGGTTCGACTCTCTACTGGCCTGGCTCGACCAGATCGGGTAGGGGACCGGAACGGGGCACAGCAGGCATGGCGCAGGAGGCATGGCACAGCAGACAGGGAACAGGAGACAGGAGTCAGGGCACAGGGAACGGGAGACAGGTCACAGGTCACAGGAGCAAATCGTGCGGGAGTCCATGGGACCCAGCGCGGCGGCAGCCGATCGCAGCAGCGGCTGGAATATACAGCCGGTGGCGTTCGGAACGACAGCGCCCGCCGTCTGCGCCCGCCGGCCGCACTCAAATGCCGGGCGGAGCGTTAAACGGGCCGAGCACGCCTTGGGCCCCGGATTTGCATTACCTGGCGTGGGAGGGTGGAGTGCGATGAATCGGCGGCGCGTGATCTCGTTTGGCGATGGCGATGGCGACGCTGGCGGCGTTTCTGCCCCCGCGCCGCCCCGCGCCCACGCACCGGCCCGCGCCCATCCACCGCCCCGCGCCCACGCGCCGCCCCTGCTGGCCCTGCTCCTGGCCGGCCTGCTCGCTGCTACCGCCGCCGCCGCCATCCACGCGCCGCTGGCCGCCGCCGATGCCGCCCCCAGCCCCGCCGACCACGACGGCTTCTCCACCCTCACACCCTTCCAGCCCACACCCGGTTTCTCCGTCGAACTGCGCCTGCCCCTCGGCGGCGCCTTTCGCCCCGGCTGCCGCTGGCCGCTCACCGTGCGCATCAAAAGCAGCCAGGACCTCCGCGTGCGCGTCGGCGTCGTGCCGGAACTCTGGCAGGTCGATCAGGAAACCGCGGCGCTCGGCGACAAAACCGCCCCGCGCGTGGACCTCGCCCGCGCCGCCGGCGGCAGTTGGACCGAACCGATCGCGGTGGGCGGCGTGAGCGGCGCGGCAGCCGCCGGCCTCGTCGCCCCGCTCGCCCCGCTCCTCGACGACGCCCGCCGCCATCTCGTGGTCGTCGTGCTCGATGCAGGTTCCGACCTGCGCGGCGCCGTGTTCTGGCGCGCCGACATCGGCCCACGGCTCCACGCCCTCCAGCCCGGCGAACGTCTCGTCGTGCGCATCTGGCCCGACCGCGACGCCGCCCGCGCCGCCCGCGCCGCCCGCGCCGGCGCCCCGGC
>JBOHNC010000463.1:0-13737 GCA_050730415.1 Planctomycetota bacterium | reverse complement strand
CGACCCGCTCGACCCGCTCGACCCGCTCGATGCTGAACCGGTGCCGGTGCCGCTCGGTGCACCGCCGCTCAGGGTGATGCCGCCCGGTGCGCGGCCGCCGCTGGTGCTCCCACTGCCGGCGCTTCCGCCACCCAGGGAAATCTTCAGCCCGCCGCCGGAAGACCCGGCCGCCGGCGCGGTGAACGTCGGGGTGGGAGCCGGCGCCGGCGGGTCTTCGACCGCGGCCGTCGTGGCGAAAGAATGCGCGGGAGCAGCCGCGGAACCGGAACTGCCGGCGCAGGCAGTTGCCAATCCGCAGACGGTGCCTGCAAGCGCCGCGAGGGCGTCGCCGACCTGGCGCTGGACCGCTTGCGCTTCAGCCGGCGTCAGGCGCGGCGCTTCGGCGGCCAATGACTGTGCCAGGCGCGTCAGTTGGGCGGCGGTTTCTTGAGCGGACATGGCGCGGATTCCCCCCTTGGAACAGGCTCCTGAAAGCGGCGCCCGGCAACGCCCGGCGTCGGCCCACGGCGACCGGGACCATTGTTCCCGCGGCGAGCCAAATTGTAAAGCCGTCGCACCGCCGGGAGGCGCGCCGCGCGCGAAGAAAACCCCCAGGGCCCGCGCCACCGCCTGCACGCTTCCGAACGTGGCACGGGCTGACCAGCCCGTGTCGAGCGAGTCCCCGAGCGTTTCCGCTGGAAAGCGCGTTTCGCGCTCTCTTCGCCGGGCTCGCGAGCGGGTACGCCCGCGCTTCGCCCCAACCGTCCATCCGGCTCCGCGAATCTATCTTTGCCTCACGAATGTCCCCCGCCCCGTGGCACGGGTCTCCAGGCCCGTGCAAAAACAGTGCAAGCGAAGCTCGCGCCTTATCTTTTGCATCGTCCGCGGTCGCTGCCCCTCTGCTGCGGACGTGCGAGGGGAATGGATAGAGTCGCGGAGCCGAAGAGGCGGATCAAACGAAGAGCGGGCCTGTACCCGCCCGCGGGCCCGGCTGCGCGCTGCGGCGCGCAAAAGAAGAGGCCGGGCTGATGACCGGCGCTCCCAGGGGAAGAGGCGTGCTGCGGTGGGGCAATCGGGTCGGCGATGGGGGCTGGGGGCGGGTACAATCGCGCCGGCAGCTTCCTGCCAGACTGAAGTGCAGGCCTAGGCCTCTGGCCTCCCGCCGGCGGGACGCCAAGGCAGGGCGGGAACAGGCAAACACAAGTTCGATCCGACACTGGGAGAACCGCTATGACGTCTCGCGCGCGAGGTGGAAAACGGCAGCCGGCGGAGCGTTCGCCGAAGCTGGTCTGGGTGCTGGTTTTCGATCTTATTGTGGCGCTGATCTGGGGCGCGACCGCTGTGGGGGCAATTCTGCAGGGTGGGATTTTCGAAGAGGTCATCGGCGCCTTTTTTCTGGTGCTGTCCGGCGCGATCGTTGCTTTGGGACTCTTGCAGTTGCGTCGGCACCCGGTGGTGCTTGGGCTAGGCGTTGTTATGCACGGATTGCTGACGGCGCTTTTTGTGGTGACGGCGGTCCTGGACCTGATCGTGTTGTTTCGGAAGGGACACTTTGGCTCGTACGAGTATGGGCAATTCACCGGCATGATTCTCTTTACGCTGTTGCCGGTGGCGTGCACTGTGCAACAGTGGAAGGCGATGCAGTTTCAGCGGAAGGCGGCGAAGGCCGCGGCGCCGGATGAGCCAGAAGACATCCAGGTGGGGCCAGGCTGGGATGAGGCGGGCAAGCCATGACGCAGGAGGATTGGAACCGCCGCCCGCCGACATCGCCGCCGCATTTCTCCGGGGACGCGGACGGCGATCCGCCGTCCACCACTTGGCTGCGACTGATTTACGTTTGGAACCTGTTTTGGCTGGTTGTGCTCGCGGTTGTCCTCATCGTGAAACACTCCGATGGAGTGCCGGTGTCGCTGGCCGAAGGCGCGGCCAGTTTGCTGCTGGCCGCGGGCGTCGGCTGGCTGGCGTGGGCTGTCCATCGCCGGAACCTGCTGGCATTGCGCATTCAATTAAGTTTCTGGTGGGTGTTCGCGGGATTCATGACGTTGGTGGCGATTGTGCATTATATGGGCCTGGACAGTGCGGTCTTCGGCCCGAAGCACCCTGTACACACAAGTATCCTCGGCGTGATTTTTGCCGCGGTGCTTTTCTACTTTTCGCTGCGCCACTGCCATCGGCTGGTGCAGTACCAGGTGGCTCAGCAGGCGCGCATCCCCCCCGAAGAATTGGCGCCGCCGCCCGGCTGGGACGAAGCCAGTGCGCCGCCGGCCCGCAAGCCCTGACCCGCCGCAGCCGGTTGATGCTTGTTGGGGGAGGCTTGCGCCAGTACAATTCGGCCGGTACTTTGTTCTGTAATGCAAGATGACCGCGGGGTGGCGTTGCCACGCCGCGCCGAGTCGAACGGTTTTCAGCGCCGCAACGAGAAGCAGAATCATGTCGCAAATGCCCGCCAACTCCGATGTGCGCACCGATGCCGGCTTTCGTGCGGCCGCGCGGGAGCGTGCGCACGCGGCGCTGTATCCGGCCCATCGAGCGCGTTTGCGCGCGGCCATTTTGTTCGGCCTCATTGAGGGCGTCTACGCCGGCTTTCATCTAGACAATATCTACCTGGTGATCGCGGGCGCGCTGGGTGTGGGCTTGATTGTGAGCGCGCTGATTGCCCTGACGCGATCGACGGCAGGGTACGTGCTGATGCTGTGCGGGTTCCTCGCCGCCGGCCTGTTCAAAGCCTACGTCCTGACGCTGGTGATTATTTTTCTCACCAAGCACCCCAGTGCGCTGAACGAATATGTGTTTTTCATCGCCGGCTGGGTGGCGATGTACGGCTGGGAGAGTTGGCTGACGGTGCGGTTTCTGAAGATGCGCAAAAAGCTATTGGCCGGAGGCGGACTGCGGCCCGCCGCCGCTCCGCTCGCGAGGCCGAATGTTCCCGACACCGGCGCGCACTGGGATGCGCCGGACGCGTAGCAGCGCGGCGCACCTTATAAAATTCTCAGATAGTTTCCCGGATATCTTGTCGTCCCGCTGTACCTGAGCCATCCCCCATCGTTTCCGGTGTCCGTTTCTTTCCGCCAGAGCAGGTGAATTGGGTCTTTGCGCCATCGGTGCAAGATAGGAGAGCGAAGGGTTGGCCGCAGGCCTACCCTGGTAGGGCCGCAGAAGCCATTCCCTCTTCCGCGCGAGCCAAGACGATCATGACCTCGCCGTCGTCTCATCGCGCGGAACTGCACCCGGCGTGCATCGAGAGGAATTCGTTTCGATCCATCGCTCGCGACGATTCCACGCGGGAAACCGTGGGAGGCGCGATGTCGTCTCGGGTCGCGCGGGCGGTCTGGGGACCGCATCCAGGGGTGCGCCTGCGGAAGACCTCCGGCAACCCCTGGCTTTGCTGCGGTCGCGCCGTTGGCGCGAAGAAGCCGACCGGGCGGTCAACGCTTCCAGCGAAGAGAGCGCGAAACGCGCTTTCCAGCGGAAACGCTCGGGGACTCGCTTGGACGCGGCCGGTCAGCCCGTGCCACGAAGAACGGTCAGCGGGCGGAGGCTTTGGCGGCGGCGGGCAGGCGGATCTGCTTGGCGATTTCGTCGAACTTTTCGTAGGTGTGCTCGAAAAACGAATAGTAGTCTTCGCAGAAGAAATTCAGCTTCGGGCCGTCATCGGGGACGATCGTCCCGCGGTGTTTGGGACAGCCGCCGTAGCAACTGGTCAGATGCTTGCACTGCTCGCATTTTTCCGGCAGCATTTCCTTCATGTCGGCAAAACGATCCTGCGTGGAACTGGCGACCATTTCGGTCAGCGGTTTGTCGTGGATGTTGCCGAGCAAATGTTCGGGCATGACGAAGTGATCGCAGGAGTACAGGTCGCCGTTGAACTCGAGAATCAGCGCGCGCCCGCAGCGCTTGGTATGAATGCACAGGCTGGCGCCGATGCCGGCGCGAGCCATCAGGTGCTGTTCAAATGCCTGCACCGATACTTTGCCGATGTCGCGCTTTTCCCAGATGTCGAAGACGGTATTCAGAAACCGGCCCATCTGGCCCTGCTTCAGCGCAAAATGCGACAGCGATTTGTCCGGTTCGTGTTCATGGATGGGGATGAACTGGACGTAGCGCGCGCCAAGGTCCTGCGTGATGAAGTTGTAGACTTCCTCGGGGTGTTCGGAATTAACCGTGTTGAGCACGCACAGGACGTTGAATTCGACGCCGTTGCGTTTGAGGGTTTCGTAGGCTTTCATCACGCGGCTGTGGGTGGCTTGGCCGCCGCGCGAGACACGGTAGTGATCGTGCAGGTGCGCCGGGCCGTCAATCGACAGCCCGATCAGCATTTTTTCGCGGCGGAAAAAGCGGCACCAGTCGTCGTCGAGCAGAATGCCGTTGGTCTGAAAGGCGTGTTCGATGCGCTGGTTGGGGGTGCAGTGCTGGCGCGCGAAGCGGGAGGCTTTCTCGTAGAATTCCAGCCCGCGCAGCGTCGGTTCGCCGCCCTGCCAAGCCAGCGTGATGACCGGCACCGGTTGGCGGACATAGTGCCGGATGAATTCCTGAATGGTCTCCTCGCTCATCACGTGCTGGGGGATGTGCGAGTACAGTTCCTGGTTTTTCAGATAGTAACAGTAGGTGCAGTCGAGGTTGCAGCGCGCGCCGACCGGTTTGAGCATCACGTGATACACCGGCTGGGGGGCGAGGACGGGCAAGCTCCGATTCATTCCGCCTCCGATTTTCTGCCAGGTGGGGAGCCGTCAAACGCGAAAACGTTAAGCCTTGCCGACCGGGCCGGCCGGATCGTAGTCAATGGTGCGGCCGAGCGCCACCGACCCGGTCCGGGCGATTTCCGAGATGCCAAAGGGCATGAGCACGGTCAGGAAGGCGGTAATTTTCTTTTCCGGCCCGACCAGTTCGATCATCAGGTCGCGCGGGGTGATATCGACGACCTTGCCGCCGAAGGCTTCAACAAGGTCGAAGATTTCCGAGCGGCTGCCGGCGGGGGTTTTGACTTTGACCAGCGCCAAAGTGCGGCTGACAACGTCGCCGGATTGCAGGTCGAGAACCTTGATGACGTCGACCAGTTTTTCGAGCTGTTTGCGGATTTGTTCGAGCACCGCGTCGTTGCCGCGGGCGACGATGGTCATGCGGGATAGTTCGGGGGATTCGGTTTCGCCGACGCTGAGCGAATCGATGTTGAAACCGCGCGCCGAAAACAGGCCGGCCACATGTGCCAGCACGCCGGCTTTGTTGCGGACCAGGGCGGATAGAACGTGTTTCATGCTGACTGGCCCCGAACCCGCCGTCGGCACAGGTACAGCCCGACGCTTGTGCTGGAAGAAAAAATACGCCCGACAGGAGTCGAACCTGTAACCTTCGGTTCCGTAGACCGACGCTCTATCCAGTTGAGCTACGGGCGCGCAAATTTCAATGCCGCCGCGGCCGCTTGCGCCGCCGTCGACAAGGATTCAACAGGATATAGGAGCCACCCCCCGTGTCAATCCCGAAGGCGCGGCGGTCCGCGAAAACCGCTCCAGCCGGCCAGCCGCTGGTTTGACCGGTGCCGCCGACGGGCTCGGTCTTTTTCTTTAAATTTGTGATCTTTGTGCCCTTTGTGGCAAAATTTCCTTCAAGGAGACCCCCCATGCCCGTCATCGCCATGGTCTCTCGGCTGAACGCGGAACAGCAGGCCGCGGTGCGGATTGTCTGTTCGGATGCGGTGGAACTGCTGGACTTTTCCGACGATCGCGCCGGTCTGGCGGCGCGCGGCGCACCGGCCGACATCGTCTATGGGCGGGTCAAGCCGGAGGAACTCCCGCACCTGCCCAACCTGCGCTGGATCCACGCCACCTGGACCGGCATCGAAAACATGCTGTACCCAGCCATGAAAGAACGCGTCGCGCAGGGCGTGGTGCTCACCAACACCCGCGGGCAGAATGCGCAGGCGATGAGCGAGCATCTGGTCGGCGCACTGCTGTACCTGGCGCGCGATTTCGGCGCCTTCTACCGAGCCTCCCAAGCCGGGCAGTGGAAGGCCGCAGCCGAGCCGGTGCGGCTGAGGGGCAGTCGCGCGTTGGTGCTGGGCGTGGGCGCAATCGCGCGCGTGGCCGTGCCGCTGCTGGTGAACCTTGGCCTGCGTCTGCGCGGCGTGAATTCGACCGGCCGGCCCGCGCATGGCGTCAGCGAGATGTATCGGCTCGACGCGGTCCGCGCGCATCTGGCCGATGTGGACTGGCTGATCAGCTTGATGCCGGCCACCGGGCACACCCATCATTGCATCGACGAGGCCTTTTTGCGCGGCTTGAAGCGCGGCGCGGGCGTGGTCAACCTGTCGCGCGGCGCGGTGCTCGATCAGAACGCTCTGCTGAAATGCATCGACGACGGGCAACTGTGCGGCGCGGTGCTCGACGTGACGGAACCGGAGCCGCCACCGGCGGATTCACCGCTGTTCAGGCACCCGAAGGTGCTGCTGACGGGGCACCAGTCGCCGCGGCCGTTCGACGAAACGGGCGAGGCCTTCGCGGTCTTCCTGCACAATTTGGGCTGCTGGCTGAAGGAAGACCTCGGCGGCCTGCGCAACCGCGTCGATTTCGCGAAAGGCTACTGAACCTCGGCCGCCTCTGGGAGCGCGAGCGACTCAACCTGTGCATTACTCACGTCTTTTTTCGAATCGGTTCTTTTGGCTTTCGGCCATGCTTTGGCCGGCGTCCGTCGCTTTTGCTGCATGGCCATTGCATTCGAGAGGATTTCCAGCGCTGAAGGCGCGGTGTATCGAAGCCAGGGGTTGCGCCGGAGCGCGGAGCGCGCAGGCGCTACCCCTGGAAGCGGTGCGCAGCATTGTTCGCGCGGCCCGAAACGATGTCGCGCTTCCCACGCTTTCCCGCGCGGAACCTCGCGAGCGACCCGTCGGAACGCATTCGCTTCGTGGAGCGCCGGTTGCCAATCTGCGCGATGGGAGGTCGCAGCCGTCGTTCTGCCTTGGACCGTGCGGGGGCGGTCTGGCGACCGCCTCCGGGTGGATTTCGAAAAAGGATATTAGGCGGCGTGGCGCAAAGCTACCTTAGAGCGCGGGGCTTTGTCGGTGGTTTTCCAAGGAGCAAAATCGTGAATTGGCGCGGACGGGTTGTGCTCGATCCCAAAATCCTGCTGGGCAAACCGGTGGTCAAGAATACCCGGCTTGCGGTGGAGTTTGTCGTCGGGTTGCTGGCGCAGGGCTGGAGCGAGGCGGAGGTGCTGAAAAATGATCCCAACCTGACGCACGAAGACATGTTGGCGTGTTTGCAGTACGCGAGCGCGATGTTGCAGTCGGAACGGGTTTTCACGGTGCCGGCCTGAGACATGAAAATATTTGCGGATGAAAAATGTGCCTTTGACGGCGGTGGAGTCCTTGCGGGCGAAGGGCCACGACCTACTGTGGGCCGCAACTGAAATGCGCGGAGCCTCGGATGTGGAGGTATTGGCGTTCCCGATGCCGAAAGCAGATTGGTGCTCACACAGGACAAGGACTTTGGTGAGTTGGCATTCCGTGCCAGAAAGTCCGCCGGAGTCGGCGTATTCCTGGTGCGTCTGGCGATTTACAGCCCTTCGCAATTGGCCGATCGCATCGACGCCGGCCTGCAAACGCGAGACGATTGGACCGGTCTGTGTGCGGTGCTGGAAGAAACGCTGGTCCGGATTCGACCGCTGCCACAGGCCCCCTGAATCGTCGCCTGCCGACCCGCTGGCTACAATGGTTCGAGTGACCCGCGGGGAGACCATCCGAACCATGCCTGTTTTGCCGTACAAAAAATGCGCGATTCTGTTGGCGGCCGCGGTTCTTGCTGCATCTGCGTCGCTCGCCGCCGCCGATGCGCCGCGCGTCGGCTTCGATGAATCGTTCACCACCAAGGACGGCTGGTCCGTCGTTCACGGCGCGCCGATCGGCGCGATCGAACTGAACGCGCTGCCCAAACCCCCCGCACCGGCGTTGCCCGCCGGCACCCCGCCGCCGCACATGCTGTTCACGACCGTCTGCGGAGCGCTCGATCCGCGCATGCAGCGCGCCGACTGGCCCGAATGGCCCAAACATCCGTTCGATTCGAGCACCCGCGTGCGCAAAACCTACGACCAGACGGTGGATTTGGACGAATACCACTACCTCGTCATCGACCTGCCGATCCGCGGCGCCAACGTGGTGCTCGCGATGGACGGCGAGAGCCTGCCGATCGCCTACACCACCGGCCTGCGCGCCTACGATCTGCGCCTGCGCGACGAAGCGAGCCTGAAAGGCAAACAGCAGATCACGATCTCGCTGGAGTTTCTGAATACCTCGGGCAGCGTCGGCTTCAATGCCATCCGGTTGGTGCGGGAACTGACCGCCGCGGAGAAAAAGGCGCTGATGCCCGCGCCGATCGACCTGCATCTGCAAAAGCTCACCATGGCGCCGTACAACCATCTGGAGGCGCTCAACGCGCGCGCCGGCCGAGCGAACCTGCCCGAATACGAAGGGCAACTGTGCGTGTACAAAGACAGCGCGACCGGCGCGGAAATCTGGAAACTCACCGACCAGCCCGGCGATCAGAGTTTTCGCGCCGGCGATTCGACGCTGGGCTGGTCGGCCGACGGACGGTATTTTCAAATCAACGGCGGACGCGACGGCCGCAACGTGTTCGATTTCCAGACCGGGAAATGGCTGGCCACCGAATCGGTGGGCGACCATCCGCTGCCGGATTTCGCCGCGCGCTGTGCGAGCAAAAAACATCCCGGCGTGGTGTATGGCTACACCATCGACTACAACCATCCACCGGACAAAATTTTCCGCTTCGCCCAGTTCGACCCGAAGACCGGCAAGACCGAACCGCTCGGCGACTGGAAAACGCCGGCCAAATGGGATGTGCGCGAACTGGCGGTCTCCGACACAACCGATCTGGCGGCGGTCGGCCTGCGCGGCTCGCCGGCGGTGTGCTTGATCGATCCGGACGCCGCCGACCCGGCGCAGCGCATCCGGCCGATTACGCTTTCGACGCGCCTCAAAGGCCTGCACTTCGGCAAAAAAGACACCACGCTGATCTGGTGGAACTGCTACACCTACGAACAGTGGGAACGCGTCATCGCGACCGGCGCAACGCATCTGGGCTACTACACCGGCGGCAGCCACGCCGGCGGCGGCGGCGGCTTCACGCTCAATCACTACGAAGGCCTGACCCTGATCCGCCCGGACGATCTCACCGACTGGCAGGCCGGCGACGCGGTGAAAATCTTCGCCTACTACAAGCACCCGTTCGAAAGCGACTACGGTGAACTGACCGACGGCGGTCGGTTCTGGGTGGTCAACGGCACCAGCGGCGACGTGGCCAATCAGATTCTGATGGTGGATGCGCATGACCCGGCCAGCGTGATGCAGATCGCCACGATGAACACGTCGCGCAACGACTGGGCCACGAACACCTATACGCTGCCCTCGCCCGACGGCACCAAAATCGCCTGGGTCAGCGACCAGTTGGGCGACGGGGATGTGTATTTTGCGGTGGCCGGCCGGCCCGAAAATTATATCGGCTCGGCATTCAAACTTGGCGAAGGCCACGGGAAACTTTGGTGTCACCCACCCCGCGCCAAGGAGTTTGCCGGGTATCGGCTCTATTTTGCCGGGAGCGATTTCCGGTTTGCGCCGCTTTCAAACCAACTTCTGGCTCCGATGCCGCTGGCGCAGGGACAGCGTGTAAGCCTGGAATGGTCGGGAACGTTGCCGCCAGGAACGCAATATGGCCTGGTGACCGCTTGCGATCGATTTGGCTTCGAAAGCATTCCGGATGATATCTGGGAAATACAAGACGCGCCTTGGACTAGCCTGCTACGTCCCCAGGGCGTGGAGCCATCGCCAAGCGCCCATGCCATTTTTGACGCTGGCGGTGCGGGCTTGCGGTCCTTCCGCGCGGGCGCGACCGGTTCCGGTCCCGATGAGCGCGCGACGTTAACGGGGCTGGCGTGGGACCCTCAGGCCCGCTATTTTGTGCATGAACGCATTAACAAACCGGGAAGCGCGTGGAATTGGGTTGAGCTGACCGGCACGGCGATTCACCGCGACGCCGCAGGAGCGATGGTCGTCTTTGATATACCTGCCGATCAGGTCATGGACCAGGCGCTTGCCACCCGTGATCCGAAGTTCCCTCCCGACGCCGCCACGGACTGCTTCACCCCGCCGTTGCCGCCAACCGACCCAAACGTCGCAGCGCTCCCGCACGGCGTGCTGAAGCTGACCTGGAAACCATCGCCGGCGCTGAATCTGCATCACACCGAAATCTTCGCCTGCGCCAAGCCCGACGATCCCTGCGACAACACCACCGTGATCGGCGCGGTGCTGGCGCAGCAGCCGCAGCAGTTTTATGACTGGGGCGGCGGCGCACCAGGCGCGAAGGAGATCTACAAGTTGGTGGCGGTCGATGGGCGCGGCAATCGCAGCCAGCCGGTCAGCGTCGAAGCCGCCTGGCCGGCGGTGGCCAAGCCGGTCACGCTGAAAATCGACGCCGCCGATTTGAAACTCGATCCGAATCTGAAGATCGTCCAGCGCGGCGGCGAGAAAATGGTCGCCACGGAAGTGGGGGTCGCCCTGGATTTGTCGATGGTAGATTTTGAGGCGCCGTTCCATTTGCCGGTCGCCGGGGATTACGCCATCTGGGTGCGCTACAGTCCGGGCAAAGGGGTTGACGGCCCTCTGGTCCGCATGGAAAAGGCAATCGACGGAATTTGGAAGATGCGACAATCGTATCGACCCATGTCGGGCACGTTGGCGCCGGCGCAACATGTGCCCGTCAAGCTGTTCAGCGACCGCCTTGCAGTGGGCTCGGCCAACCAGTGGACTCTTCTCGCCGGCGATCATGTTCTCCGGCTGGGCTTAAGCAATCGCGGTCCGGCTCTCGACGACTCGATGGCAATCGGCACGATCTGGATCACCAACGACCCAAGTTTCCACCCACCGGGCTACGACCCCCGCGCCGATTTCAAGAAGTAAGCGCACCGTCTCGAAAAAACGGAGGGCGGTCGGGAATCGCGTGCGGCGGGATGGCGGCGGAGGCGGTTCCACGCGCTGGAGGGTAGGTATTGAATCTTGCCTCATCGGAAGATTTAAAGGCGCGCGCTTCGCGCGTACTTTTTTATGCATGGGACAGCGTCCCATGCCTCAATGCCTCTGGCATTTCTACCGCGGGTTACAGGGTGGGTTCATCGCCTCAGAAATGTCGTGGGCATTGTGGCACGGGACGCTCTCCCGTGATTCGACGTACGTGTCGCGCGCGAACGGGGTTTCGTGCGCCATCGAATATGCGGTTCACGCTCGTCTTTTCGAAGATTTTGAGGCGCGCGTTTCGCGCGCACTTTTCTATGCGCGGGCCAGCGGCCCGTGCAACGATTTGGTTGGTGGTTTAACGGCGGTTCGCGAATGTTGCTTTGACGTAATGGATAGTCTTGTTGCGCCACGCCGTTTTGCCGCGTATTGGCTTTTCGGCTTTGGCGGGTTGCGGGCTACAATGGGACGCACGAACCCACCGAGAAGCCCAGCCAATGACTCGACGCGTGCGATCCAGGCCGGCTCTGCGCCTGCTCGCGCCCACACCTTCGCCGCCGCCCCCGCGCTACACGCAGCAGGGCCCGCGCGAGACCTGGACCGCGCCGCTTTCCGCCGTGCCGGAACTGCAGATGCTCGGGCGGGACGAATTCCGCATCGCCAAGGACCTCGGCAAGCACATCCATCCGGAAGCCATGGAGCTGTGCTACATCGAGCGCGGCACGGTGCGCTGGTGGGCGGGGCGCGAAGTCTACGACGTGAACGGCGGCGAAGTCTACCTGACCTGGCCGGACGAACCGCACGGCGGCAGCGACGACGCGCTGCATCCGTGCAAGCTGTACTGGCTGCATCTGTGGTTCCCCGCGGCGCCGCCGGCGGGGTGGCTCGGGCTGCCGGTGGCGGAAGCAGTGGCGTTGCATGGAGCGCTCAAGGGCCTGTCCAGCCGACATTTTCCCGGGCCGGCGGCGATCGCGCGGCAGGCGGATCGGCTGTTTGAGTTGCTCGCGCCGATCGCACCAGGCCATTCGGGCGTCGGCGTGGCGGCCGACCCCACGCCGCTCATGGCGCTGGCGGTGCGCGCGACCTTCCTGGCGTTCTTGAACGAGATTCTGCAGGCGGGCCAGGCGGCCGGCCGGCGAGTGCTCAGCGCCGAAGTCACGCGCGCGATTGAACTGATGGACGCGCATCTGGAACGGCCGCTCAAGCTGCCGCTGATTGCCGAGCAGGTCGGGTTGAGCACCTCGCATTTCAAGGCGCGCTTCCGGCAGGAGACGGGGCTGACGCCGGGGGAGTTCAGCCTGCGGCGGCGGGTGGCGGCGGCACGAGAAAAGATTCTGACCACCGACCGGCCGCTGTTGGAGATCGCCCTGGACCTCGGGTTCAGTTCCAGCCAATATCTGGCCACCTGCTTCAAGCGCATCACCGGCCGCAGCCCGAGCGAGCTGCGGCGGCGGATGTGATCGCACCCTCTCGTGGGCGCGCCGGCCCCCTGGGAGCGCCGGGCTCCAGCCCGGCTTCTTGGATTTCCTCTTCCTCTTCGGCCTCCAAACTATGCAACCGGCTCGGTGAGCCTGTCCACTCCTGGGAGCGCCGGCATCCTGCCGCCTCCTGCGCGCGCCAGCGCGCACCTGGGGCGGAGGGGCGAACGTCAAATCCGCCCAGCAAACCCATTATGATATAATATGCGCAAGACCACGGCTTCGAAAATACAGGCCGCGTTGGTGGTGCAGGCGAGGTCAGGTGCCGAAAGGCAAAATCCGCCGAGCAAACCCATAATGATATATTATGCGCATATTGGTTCGTTTCGTCAAGGGACCTGGTTCGGCCGAACCGGGATGCACCTGTCCGGCGAAAAGGGCGGGCACGGGGGCCCGCCCCTACATACGCATAATATACGCATATGGGTTCGTTTCGCCAACCCGACCTTTTCCTCGTCCGCCTGCCTTCCCCTGTTCCCCTGTCACCTGTCCTCCTGTTCTTGGCCGCCCCGGGGCGGCCGTTGCGCATATTATACGCATATGGGTTTGTTTCGTCGGGGGGCCTGAGCCGCCTGAACCGGGATGCGCCTGCTTGGCGAAGCGGCGGGCACGGGGGCCCGCCCTACATTCGCATATTATACGCATATGGGTTCGTTTCGTTGGGGGAAGGAGCTGGCCGGGGTGGGCGGCTGGCTGTCGTGGTTTTGCGCAGGGGGTGTCGCAAGGGCTGGATCGAACGCGCCGATAATAGGTCGATTTTCCGCGAAAACCGTGCGCGAGGTGAACTTTCGTCTACAGGCGAGCGTTTTTGTTTCGCGGCACGACAATTGCCCTTGAACGCACGGGTGCAAGGAGTTCTCTGCCGATGACGGGTGCTGCCGAGGCCATGCCAGTTTCCGATCGCGCCGCCCGGGTGGCGCTGCCGAGCTTGCGGCGGCTGCTGCGCCGGCTGCGCGCGCGCGCCGGCTGCGGGCTGGCTGCTCAGAGCTTGGTGTTGGGCGCGGGGGCGGCAGTGCTGGCCTGGGGTTTGGCGACCGGGCTGTTGCGCAGCGACGGCTGGGCGGCGTGGGCGTGGCTGCCGGGGCTGGTCACGGCCGGGGCGTGGTGGGCGCGCGGGCAACGGCGGCTGGCGGCACTGGAGGTGCTCACGCAGGCCGAACGGCATTTGGACTTGCATGAACTTTGGTCGACCGCATGGACCTTGCCGCCGGAGGGGTTGGCGGCGGCCGGCGCGCCGGGCACGCCTGGCACGCTTGGCATGCCTGGCACGAC
>JBOHNC010000462.1:0-2126 GCA_050730415.1 Planctomycetota bacterium | reverse complement strand
GCTGCGCTGCGCCACGACATGCCTTTCCAGGGGTTTCACCCCTGGCTACCTACAGGCGGCCCCTTGCGGGGCCAAGACAAGACTCGAACGCCGGAAAAAAGTGGCTCAGGATCAGGGCATCGAAGGGCAGTAGAACTCCGACCGCATTCGCTCAAGGACCCAATCTAAACGGCAACAGACCTTGTCCATGGATGGAAGGAATTAACTGGGATTCGTATCAGAAGGGACAAAAAAAAGGCGCCGAGCCGCCCCGCGCGGCGGTTCGACGCCATTCAGGATTCAACCTTGGCACGGCCCGCTTTGCAGCAGCCCGCCGACGGTTGGCCAACGCTCGACCAATGCTCGGCCAATGCTCGGCCAACGCTCGGCTAGTTCCCGCCCATGCCCAACTGTTTTTCGATCGCCGGCACGTCGTACAGACTCGAGCATTCGGTGAATTTGCCCTTCATCACTTTCGCGACATCCACCACGTTGATCGAAATCTTCTTGTTCGTCGCCGCATGGCCCATCCAGTCGCCGGTATTGGTGCCGGTGATGCTCAGCTTCACCGTCACTTTGTCGCCGTCGCCGCTGATGCCATCCACGTTGTAGTTCAAATCCGGGAAAGCGATCAGCAGTTGGCGGAAGGTGTCCACCGTTCCGGCCTTGTCGCCTTTTTCGCCCGCCATCGGGTTGCCATTCATGAAGCCGTCGTCGAACAGGCCGGCGATCTTGTCCATGGCATGGTTGGGATCGTTGAGCGCGGAGATCAGTTTCGACACCGCGACGTTTTGTTCCGGAGTCCCCGTCATCGCCATCTCGCCCGAAGAGGACGACATCGCGGGCGCATTGCCGGACGGTTCGTCACCGCACCCGGGGACAAAAGCCAGGACGACAAGGACAGCGAGCAAGGCAGCAGCAGACTTCACGGGGAACCCTCCTAGGTCAGGCTGAGGTTTGAATGTGGGGAATTGTAGAGTCCCGCGCGCGGCGCGCCACCGCCGATATCCCCCGGAAATCCTGTGTTAGGACTGCGTTAGGACTGTGCAAAGATTCTTCACGGTGCGCCGGCCGGCGCCAGCTCCGTCACCAGCCGTTTTACATTGGCGCTGGTTTTCGACGCGCCGGAAATCCCGTCGATTTTGGCCGCACGCTCGGGCAGGGAGCGGTCCAGCGGCAGGTTCAGAAACCGGGCTAGAAATTGTTTCGCCTCGGTGGGGATCGGCAGGCCGTATTTTTCAATCGGCCGGATCGCTGCGATCTGCGCCACCCGGCGGTTGGCTTCGTCGATTTCGACCAGCAACTCGGTGTCGGCGCAGACCGGGCAGTCGATGGGCAGATACAACAGCACCAGTTCCGGCGCGGCGGACGGTTCGTCTCCCGGCGGCGTGATGCTTTCCAGCCGCCAGCGCTTGACCACGCCGGTGGCGTGGGCATCCAGCGGCCCGGGAAAATCGGCCGGCAGCCGATAGGCCGTGCCGTTCGCTTTGACCATCTTCCGCGCGGCGGCCAACAGCAGGTCCGGCTGCGCCGCCGACAGCAGCCCCTTCTGCGGGGTCAGGATTGCCGCCACCGCCGCCTGCGCGTGCTGCGTGATTTGCTCGCGGCCGACCAGCGCGAGCGGATGGCCCGCCGGCGGCGGCAACGCTTCTGTACCCTCTGGCGCCGGCGGCGTGGGTGGCGGCGTGGGTGGCGCCGGCGGCGAGGGCGATGGTGTTACGACGCGCGGCTGCGGGACCAAAAAGGCTTCGACCGCGGCGAACTGCTTGAGGTCGGCCAGCCGCTCGAAGGCGGTCAGCCGCGCGTAATTGGCCTTGTCGTCGGGATTCAGCACGCGAATTTCGAGCTGCTCCGCCGGCCAGCGTTTGCGCAGCTCCGCGGTCAGCGCCTTCAGCCACGCCGCGATTGCCGGGTCGGTGTCGTCGGCAAAAAATTCCAGCCGCGCGCCGTTTTCTGCCGTGGCGGCGGCCGTTGCCGGTTCCGATCCGCGAGGCTCCTGCGGCCCCTTGGATGCAGGCAATGGGTTCGCCTCGACCCGCGGCGGTGGTGCGGTCGGCGTCGGCCCGGGTGCTGCAGCCGGAACGGGCGCGGGCGCGGGTGCTGACGCGGCCGGGGCCGGGGCCGGGGATGGCCCGGTTGCCGCGGTC
>JBOHNC010000461.1:0-43118 GCA_050730415.1 Planctomycetota bacterium | reverse complement strand
CCCGGGGTCATTCGACCCCGGGCTACCCACAGGCGGCCCCCTTTTTGAGAGGGGGGGGCCAAGAAACGGAAGGCGGAAAGGATCGGGTAAGGCTTGGGCAGGGGAACCAAGACCGAATCCGCTTGGTTACTGCGAGGAAATGATTAACTGGGTTTCGTATACCCTATTGTTTGCCGACCCACTCGATTTTGTCGGTCAGCACCATGCCGTCGGCGGCCATCTGGGCATTCTTGATGAGCAGTTCGTAGTTTTGATTCATCGAAGTCACGATGACTTTTACATCCACCTTTTCCTTGAATTTGTCGTGAGCAAGCAAGGGGATGGCGGAGGTCATCTGGGCGTCCTTCCAATCGACTCCGTCATTGAGGCTGGCGTCGCGTACTTTCGGCCAGCATTCGAGCACCGCATTTTCGGCGGTGGCAAAGTGGCCGTCCGCGTCGCCTTCCGGCGGCAGGCCCATCTGGCGCATTTCGTCGTTGGTGACGACCAAGTCGCGCAGCTCCGGGTAGCTGTTGTCGGCGAAGGCGCTGACCACGCCGTCGGCGAGTTCGTGATAGGTTTGCGGCCGGCCGCCCATCAGTCCACAGCCGGTGGTGATCGCCAGCGCGGCCAGCAGCGCGATCCCGCCCAAACCCATTCGATGGCGCGAACTTCCGATCATCATGCAACTCCTCGTGTGGTCCGATGGAAACCCCTGCAAAATTCTAACCGCTCGCCGCGGCTCGCACAGGGGCGCGGCGGCGTCGGGAAGATTCCGGGGCCGGTTCAGGGCGTACCCAGCCATTCGATGGGGCCGGTGAGCACGATGTCGCCGTCGTTGATCAATTGCGCATTTTTGATCAACAGCTTGTAGCGGTTGCCCTGCTGGTCGAGGGACAGTTCGACGTCCACCTTTTCCTTGTATTCGTGTTTGGCGTCACGAGCGATCGCGGACGAATAGTGCGCCTGCTCCCAATCGATGCCGGCGGCTTTGCCCTGCGTCAGCACGCGGTCGAAGCTGTCGTGGACGGCGATTTCGGCTGGTTTGTAGGGGTCGTCGTCCGGCCCGTCGGCGCTTTCGCCCATTTTGCGCATGTCGGCGTTGGTGACGACCAGGTCCCGCAGGTTTTCGTAGTGGTCATGGGTGAAGGCATCGGCGACCTCGGAGGCCAGATCGTCGTACGACTGCGGGCGGCCGAACAGCGGAGCGGCGCAGCCGGTCAGGCCGAACAGCAGCAGTGCCGCCAGAGCCACCCCGGCAGCGGCGCGCGACGATGTTTGAGTGCGGATCATGCTTTTTCTCCCACGCCCGACACATTGCGACTTTCCAAGGCATGAATCTGGTCGCGCAGCGCGGCCGCCTGTTCGTAGTCCTCACCTGCGATGGCATTGGCCAGCAGTTGCTTCAGTTCCAAAAGGTGCGTCTGGCGCGGAATGTGCGCCGCGCTGGGCGCCTTGCCGCGATGCTGCCGCCCGGCCTGAATTTCCTGGAGCATCGGACCGAGGAAGACCTCCAGCAGCCCGTAATCTTCCGCGCGGCGGAAGCGCCCGGTGTGCGTGAGGTGCTCCATGGCTTCCAACGCTTCGCCGGTCAGCCCGGCCGGCGGCGGCTTGGCGCCCGGACTGCCGGTGGCGGCGGTTTCAGCGCCGGGCGACCCGGCGGTGGGGCCGGGGAACTGTTTCATCAGTTGGGCGATCAGGTTTTCCGGGTGCGCGGCGATTTCGAAGGGGACGTCCATCATCAGTGGCGCCGGACCGGCGGTGGAAGAACTCATGCCCTTTTGGGCGGCGCAACTCGAACACAAATGCGTTTCGGTGACGGCGCCGTTGATATCGTTGCGGATGTGGATGGTCGCCTCGTTGGTGCGGCAGAGCGAACATTTCATCGGGGCGGGCCCTTGGCCGGCCGCGGCCGAGGCGCGGGCGGTCGCGATCGGCGTCGGCTTGATTTCCGAATACTTTCCGTCATACTCGGCACGGCGTTCATTATATGATGTTCTCACCGATCCGGCGAATTTTCCCAAGGTCGCCGTTCGCTCCCGTTCGCTCCCGTACGCTGCGTAGCTGGCTTTTGGCTTTCGATCCGAAGCGCCGGGCGGCGCCCGCCCACAGGCTGATGGCATGACCGACTCCACCTCCGACTCCGCTCCGCAACCGCAGGCTCCGTCGCAGCCTATTGCGCCGTCGCCGCAGGCCGCCGCGGAGGCGACGCTTCTTCAGGCGCTGCCCTCTTATGGGGTGTACACGCTTCTGGCGGCGGTATTGTTCATCATGGCCCTGATGTTCACCGGCGGCGCGGAGGCGCCCTGGGCCTATGGCTTCGGCGGCATGATCGAACTGGGCATCCTGTGCGTGCCGCTGTGCCTGGGGCTGGCGCGGGTGGAGCGCGTCGCGCGGGCGGGTGTGACCTGGGTGCCGGTGCTCGGGGGGCTTTTTCTGGCCTGGGCGGCGGTGCATCTGATCCCGCTGACCCCGGCCTGGTTCGAGGCGCTTTCGCCGCATGGGGCAGAATTGCTGCAAAAGTACGGTGGCTGGGACGGCACGTCGGCGCACCCGTTGGCGCTGGTGCCTTCGCTCACCCGCGAAACCATCGTCATCTGGGTGATTGGGTTCGCGGTGTTGCTCACCACCGTGCTGGTGGTGCGCGGCCGGCATCTGCCCCTGTTCGCGAAGGTAATCGCGCTGGGGACCGGCGTTTGGTCGATCTACGGACTCGGCGTCTTCGCGCTTCTGCATGGCTGGCCGTACAAGCTTTTTGGCGTGCCCAATCTTGCGGCCCGTGTCTCGGGGCCGCTGGTCAACTCCAACCGCTTCGCCTTCCTGCTTGAACTGGGTCTGCCGTTCTGCCTGATGCAGATGCGGCTGGCGATGCGGGGGATCGATCTGTCGCGTCGACGCATCCGTTGGCGGGTCAAAATTCATTCCCTGCTCACCGACCGCCCTGTGATGCTGCGTGTCGCGCTGTGGGGCATCAACCTGATCATGGTGGCGGTGGCGTTGATTTTAAGTCGCTCCCGCGGCGGCTTGATCGCCACGTTGGTGGCGGTGCTGGCCGGGTACCTGCTGCTACGCATGGTGGAGGGCCGGCAGTCGATATCGCGGCGAATATTCACCCGCGGAACGCTGCTGTTGGCCGTGTTGACACTGCTGGCGCTGGTGTTGGCGTTGGCCACCGGGGAAAATCCCGTCGTTGAGCGTTTCCAGACCATTTTCGCGGACAAGGTAAGCCGCTGGGATGTGTGGTCGGCCATTTTTCCCATGGCCCGGGATTTTCTCGGCACCGGCACCGGACCGGGGACATTTCGCGGCGTATTTCCCGCCTACCAGCCAGGGGCTCTGGCCGGGTACTACAAATTTGCCCACAACGACTACTTGAATCTGGTTACCGATGTGGGGCTGCC
The DNA here is from genome assembly GCA_050730415.1 of Planctomycetota bacterium. GTDB lineage: Bacteria > Planctomycetota > SZUA-567 > H5-PLA8 > JBOHNC01 > JBOHNC01. The sequence continues at coordinate 39,738 of JBOHNC010000461.1, read as the reverse complement.
GGGGCTGGGGTTGGTGCTGCTGTTCGTGGCACTGTGGGTCCGCTGCGCCTGGCAGCGGTTCAGAACCGGCGCAGCGGAGGCCATTCCATGGTACTGGGCCGCCCTGGTGGGTGTGCTGGCGGTGGCAATCCATTCGATCGTCGATTTCGGCCTGCAGGACCCGACGGTGCTGTGGTACTGCCTGTTCATCGTGGGGCTGGGAGTGTGTCCGCCGGGCAACCCGCTGCAGCGCCATTCCAGCCGATCCAGTGCTTCCAAGTCCTCCAAATCCGAGGCCGCCCAGACGGCCTCCGCCGCGGCGGCGCTCCTGGCGGCGGCGGAAGTCGCGGCGGCCGTTCCAAGTCGCCGGAGCAGCGCGGCCGCCCGGCGCTGGTGGCGGATGGTCGGCGGCACGACCTTTGTTGGCGCCGTGGTCGCGCTGATTGCCGTGAGCCCCTATGCCTTGGCGGATTTCGTCCGGCCCGGCAATCTGTGGGTGCATATCGAGTACACGACCGGTTCCCCGGATCTGACTTGGGAGCGCGGCGATCTGGCCGATTGGGAGGCCGACTGGCGCGATGCGCTTCCGATTGCGCCGCGCAGTTCACTGGCCAACTTCGAAATTGCCAGCGCCATGTATTACCAGTTGCGTCTCGACATCGCCGACCAGCCGTTGGTGGCGCCCAGCCGTGAGACGATCGACCACACTTTCCGACTGACTCGCTACCAGACCGATCTGGACTGGACCCCCGACCAGCGCGATCGGATCGCCGCCGGCCGGGCGCTGGTCGCTACAGCGTTGGCCCAGCGGCCGTTCAATGCCGAATTCCACCTGCTGAAGCTGCGCTACGCCGTGTTCGCCGGGGATCGAGCCGCGGTGCGCGCCGAACTGCCGGTGTGCCAATCGCTCTGGCAGTTCAGCCCCCGTGCCCTGCTGGAACTGAACCGCGATCTCACCTGGCTGTACCAGTCGGGCCCGGATACGATGACCACCGCCGCCTTCCGCGCGCAACAGGAGGACCTGACCCGCAGCGGTATGGCCGTCGCCGCGGCGGGCGACCTGTCCGCGACGGAAGGCTTTGCGCTCAATTATGGCGTGCCGCTGAAGCAGTTGGCCGAGTGGCTGCCCGACGGCGCCGATCCGTTGCGCAACCTCGCCAATTTCCTGGAATCGGTCCGCTGGTATGACGCCGCGCAGGTGTACTTCGCCAAGTCCGCGGAACTTCCCACTGACGATCTCGCCGGCAGCCTGGCTTCGCACAGCGACTGGATGCATTACCTCGAACTGTGCCTGCAGCAGGACGAACTGCGGCCGTTTACCCAGGAGCTTAAGCTGCTGCTGCCGCAGTTGAGCCCCTTCGAACAGCGCGAACTCTACCACGACCGCCTGTGCAGCCACCTGCCCGCCAACCCGATCACGCTGGGCAATCTGCTGCCGATCATCGTGGCGACGCCACCGGCGAGCGATCCCAGCGCCGCCGCCGCACGGCTCGAACTGATCGGCGACATTGCGCTGCAACTGTCCGACACGCAGGGCGCCGAAAAATCGTTCAAGGCCGCCATCGGGATCGACCCCAATGTGCCTTCGGTCATGCACCAGTTGGCGGCGTTGGAGGCCCAGGACGGCGATTACATGGCCGCCGCCCACCAGATCGAAAACTGCATGACCTACGAGCCGGAGAATCAGATCCCGCTGATGCGGCAACTGGCGTATTACTACACCCAGGCCGGGGAATTGGAGGAGGCGATTTCCACCTATCGGACGCTGATGACCGTCGATCCCGACCACCGACAGGAATATGCGGCGCGCGCCGGCGCACTGGCAGCGGCGAAACAGTGAGTATTTTCGCCGGCCTGGATGTTGCGCCGGACAGGCTTTGAAATTGGGGGACTAGAAAACAGCGTTGAGCGCTTCGACCAGCGAACCCACCGCGCCGTCGATGGCGTCGTCGTGGCCGTCCAGATAGCGCTGTAAATACGGCCCGCGCGCACCGGTCGGCAGCAGCCGTGGATGCGCCGGGGCCAGCGGGTCGCCCGGTGCGGCCGGCGACAGGCCGTAGGTCGCGGGCGTGAGCGGGGAACGCGCCAGCCGCTGCGACAGCCGTCCGCCGGAGGGCGGATACAACGTGATGCGCGTCGCGCTTTCGGGCGGCGCCAGAAGCCGGTCCAGCATCGACTCGTCATTCAGCGACAGCAAGGCATCGGGACGGTCGTTGGCGCCGCCCATCCCCGGCTGCATCAGCCGGAAATGTTCTTGGTTCGCGGCCGCGGCAATCAAGGTGCCCCAGCGACCGTATTGCAGCGGTGGACGGGACAGGCCGAAGGTCAACTCGCGCAGGTCGCGCGACCGCGATCCCTGTCGGCAGAGCACCAGCGGCCAGGTGCGCCGCAGGTAGCGGAGCTTGGCCTCGCGGTTGGCCTCGGTCCCGCGATCTTCGGGCGCATGGTACAGGTGGGTGGTCAAGGCGCCCTCGCAGACTTTCGCGCGCAGGCCCAGCAAAGACAGCCGCAGGCCGAGGTCCGTGTCCTCGCCACCCCAGCCCACGAAATGGCAGTGGAAGCGCTCGTCAAACCCGTTCACGCGCAGAACATCGGAGGTATAGGCGCTCCAGTTAAGCCCGCGCAGCTCCGAGCGCCAATACAGGCCGCGTTCGGTGAACGACCGCAGCCGCAGCATGTAGCGCCGCCACCGGTTCCAGTCCTGAGCCGTGCCGAAGGTTTCAAACAACCCGGCCGCGACTTCATTCAAGCCGATCGACGCCGAAGGGCGTTCTTCCAAACGGATCGCGTCGGCCAGCAGAAAATGACCCGGCTGGCGCTGCTCCCAGTGGCGCGCCAGAAAGTCGCGGTGCGGCAGGCAGTCGCCGTCGGTGCCGACCAGATATTCGCCGCGAATTGCCGGCAGCGCCCGGTTGCGCGCCACGCTGGGCCGATAGCCTTCATGCCGGCCGGTCACGGTGTTCACCCGAAAGGGTAGCTGCCGCGCGTACCGCGCGATGACTTTGGGGGTGTGATCTTGCGAGCCGTCGTCGGCGATCAGCACCTGCACCCGCTGCGGATCGAGGTCCGGGGGGATTCGCTGCCGCGCCAACGCCAAAAACAACCGTTCGAGGTGATACGGCCGCTGGAAGGTGGTTACAAGCAGTGTGAGGTCCATAGCCCGACCTTCAACCGGCGGAAACTTCGTCGGCAGGCAATCTTTTGACGGGTTGAATCCTCTAAGCTTAGAGGATTTATTCGATTTTGACAGCCGGAAACGAGTCGATTCAGTGCGCTCCGTGCGTGACGGCTCCGCTACCGGATTCAGCCGGACCGGCAGCCGCAAATAGGCGAATACCCCGCGCGCTATTCCACGTTGGCGGACTGTTCTTTAAGCTTCTCGACCTCGGACTTCATCTGCACCACCAGGTCGGTCATGGCCGGATCGAGCGATTTCGAGCCGATCGTGTTGGCCTCCCGCAGCATTTCCTGGCCGATGAATTCCAGCGATTTGCCGGTGGCGCCCCCGCTGGTCAGGACCTTCCCGAAATTCTTGATGTGGTGCGCCAGGCGGGTGATTTCCTCGTCAATCGTCATCCGGTCGGCGGCCAGCACCGTCTCGCGTTCCAGCACATCGCGGTTTAGCGTCATCCCCGGCGCGGCTTGCTCCATGAGCGCCTGCACCCGCTTGCGGTACTGTTCGAGGTACTCCGCCAGCCGCAGCGGCGCCCGCTCGCGAATTTCCTTAAGGATCGCGTCCATCCGCTTGAGCACCTCCCGAAAAAACGTGGCCAGGGACGATCCTTCCTTGCGCCGTTGCTCGTTCAGACTTTTGCGCGCCTTCTGGCCGGCCTCGAGCACGATCGGCCGCCAGGCTTCCAGGTCCGGATCGAGCGCTGGTTCGCGCACCACGCCGGGCAGTTCCAGGAACGGCGCCAGCGTGTCCGGTTCGGCCAGGCCGGTCTCGACCGCCGCCAGTTTGCAGGCCTGCACGTAGGCCGTCAGCCGGCCGAGGTCGATCAGGTCGGTCGGCGGCAGCAGCCGCGCCACCGACGGGCCGGACACGATCTGCACCAGCACATCCACCGATCCGCGCTCCAGCCCGGTTTCGATGATCGGCCGCAGGTCGGCTTCCAGGCTGCCCCAGCCGGTCGGGATGCGATAGGAAGATTTCAGCGAGCGATGGTTGACCGATTTAATTTCGATCGTTGCGTGGCCAATCAGACCGCTGCTGGCGCCGCGGCCGAATCCGGTCATGCTCATGATTTGCGCCATGGTCGGTCTGCTCCCTGTCGCCGTCCGCCGCGCCGGAGGTATGGTGGCCCTCTGGTGCTGCGCCACCCGGTGGCGCTCTGGTGCCGCGCCACCCGGTGGATCCGTGCGCCAACGGGTGCTCAGTGAGCCGGCGGCGCGGCCGGCGGATTGACAGGCTGGGTTGTTTTCTCGGCCGGTTTCGAAGTCGGGGCCGTCGCATGCTCCGGCTTGGACGCCGGTGCCGGCGGCGTGGCGCCAGTGTTTTTCTTGAGCGTCACCGTGGCCCCGGCCGCCTCCAGCTTTTTCTCCATCGCCTCTGCGGCCGCGTGCGGCTGCGTCTGGATCACTTTCGAGGCGATGATTTTGTCGATCTTGGCGGAATCGGTTTCGCCGCACAGCTCGCCCACTACCTTTTTCACCTGGTCCAGATGCGGGCCGACGGCGTCGAGGAACACCGTGTACTCTTCCTGCGCCGGCGTGGAGGTGGGTAGGAAAGCGGGCGGTGTAGATTTGGTTTCGGCCTTCCCGGTCGGCGGGGTGGTGGACTTGGCGCCGGCCGGTGCGGCCGTGGGCACCAGTTCAACCTGCGCGCCGGCGGCTTCAAGCAACGTTTGGTCCTGATCGGCCTTGTCCTTGTCCACGCCTTCGACGATGTCGTGTTTGGCCAGCTGTTCCGTCAGTGCCTTGGGGTCCTTCAACCCGGTGATGAGGCCGATCTGCTTGAGCACTTCGGTGGGGTTTTTGCCCGGATTCACGACCCGCACCGTGTAGTGATCGGCGCCCGGCTTGCCGGTGTCGTTGCTGCCTTCCAGCGCGGAGAGCTTATCGTGCTTCATGGCGTCGGCTCGAACCTGCCCCTGGTAGATCGCCAGAATCAACGATCCGACCATGAACACGATCGCCAGGTACACCGTCGCTCGGCGCAACGGATTGGAGACGCCCAGACTCTGGTCCAGCCCGGTGCCGCCCAGCAGCGCCAAGCCGCCCGATTTGGGTTCCTGCAAGAGAATCATGAAGACCATCAGGATCGCCGACCCGAGGGCCACGAACTCAATGCCCTCGACGAACCAATGGATGATCGTATGGATCATGGAGATGAAACCTTTGCTGAAGCCGGCGAGCGGACATTGCCATCGGCCCGTCGCCCGCCGGGTGGCCGCCTCCGGGCGAACCACACGATGCAGCGGGTGGAAACGGAGCAGTCTACCGGAAAACGCTCATTTGTGAACTGCTCATCCGGCTGAATCCTGGAGCGAGCGGCGCGCCCACGGATTCGCCGGAAAGGAAGAAAAATGCGCGGGTTAAGCATCCTGCCACGGTTATTATGGTGAGACTTCCCCGCCGCCGCGGGTGGTGTCGGCACAGGATTCGTGGACTCCGCGGAGAATTGCACGCTTGCAGGTTTCGCGGCGTCGAAAATTGGATATGCTGAAAATTAAATATGGACGGATGGAGCGCGCCGTCTGGCTGAAACCAGGCACCGGATTCGAGGCATGATGGTCTGTCATTTAAACCCGCTGAATCTGCTGCGGCGCCTGCCCGCCCGCGGCTCGGTTGCATCTGCCCCGTCCGCGCTGCGGAGTGTTGTGCTTTTCCTGGCGCTGCTGTGGTTCGCTGCGCCGTTATTGGCGCCCGCTGCTCAGGCGCCGGTCGCGCCCCCGCCGACCCCGCCCGGCACCCATTCAGGTGCGGCGGGCGGGCCCACCGCGCCCACCCGGCCCGGTGGCGTCCACCCGCCGCCGCCGGGCATTTCCGAAAGTGGCGGCCGCTACGTGAAATTCCAGGTCTCGGTATTCCCGCCCTTTCAGGCGCCCGGCAGCGAGGTTACCGATGACTCCGAATCGATGGGGAAACTGGCCGGCGGCAAGGCCTACTGCCGACGCGGCTACTACCTGCCGCTGGTGGTGAACTTCTACAACCAGTCCCAGGAACCCTTCGACGTTGTGGTCCAATGCGAAATCAACGGCATGACCTTCGATGCCCGCCGCGCGCGGCGAGCCGGCCAATCGCATCGAATACTACACCGAACTGCACGTCGGCATCGGTGCGCCGGCTGAACAGACCTTCAGCATCCTGGTGCCTTCCGACCAGCCCACCGATCCCGACCCGACGCTCACCGTCTACATTCGGCCCAAGGGCGGCATCCAGGGCTACGACCGGGTGATTCACCTCGACGACATCGACAAACCGACCGTCGACCATCCCGGCATCAACGGCTCCAAGCTGGTTCTGGCGCTTACGCACGATCCTAAATTCACGGTGGCCTTCAGCACCTGGGAGCGCTACCTCAAAAGCAAAACCTCCGGCGCGCTCCGCAACAGCGCTCTGCCGCAAGCCTACGAAAACATCATCTTCACCCGGCCCCAACTGGGCTTCATGGTCAAGTTTGTGCCGGCCGACTGGTACGCGCTGTCGATGGTCAACATGATCCTGATCGACCGCACGCCGATTGAAATGACCTGGACCGAGGAAAATCAGAAAACCATCGCCGAATGGGTCCGCGCCGGCGGCACGCTGGTCCTGACCGGCCCGCCCGAGCAGAAGCAGTGGCACAAGCTCGGCCTCGACACCCTCGCCGGGGTGGAGGTGCTGCCCGACGCACCCTTGCAGGTCACCGATGTCAGCGCTTTGGCCGACCTGTTTCCCGCCGCCGTCGACAATGACGATGCCTTCGTCAACGCCAAACATCCGATCGCTTGCGGCCGGATTCGCAGCACCGATGACCACGCGCTCGATGTCAGCGACGGCAAGGGCGCGCTGCTGTACCACGAGCGTCGCTTCGGCGCCGGCACCGTGGTGGTGATTCCCTGGGACATCGACGGCATCGTCTCCTTCGGCAAGGTGCCCGGCAACGACTGGGGCCGGCGCGATGCGATCTACGACCACGTCTCGGCCTACATGAAAAATCCGGCGCTTGGCCCCTTTGCTTCGGTCAATCTCCCCGACGGCCGCAGCGAGGGCGATCCCGACCAGGCTCAGGCCCGCACCACCGAAGATCTGAAAAAATGGGCCAATCTCAAGGCCGCCGAAAACGATTCCGCCGATGCCAATTTCTCCTCGCGCCTGCACGATCGCGTCGCCCTGATGCCTTCCCACTGGGATCTCGACCAGTGGCTGTTCCGTAACTACCTGAAAAACAGCTTCGAAAAGCAGTCGCCGGTCAAGCTGCCGGCCACCAGCGTCGTGGGCGGATTTTTGCTTTTGTATCTGTTCCTGGTTTCGCCGCTCACCTATATCGTGATGCGTCTGCTGCGCCGCCGCGAATGGGCCTGGCCGATCGGCATCCTGCTGGCGCTTTTATTCTCGCTGTTTTCCTACGGCTATTTCTACGCCGGTAAACAGGGCCAGATGGTCTGCAATGAAGTCTCGGTGGTGGAACTGGGCGACGGCGATTCGCACGGCGTGGCCAAATCCTGGCTGGGGTTATATTCCCCCAATCGCGGCAGCTACAAAATCGTGTTTCCGGACCAGGCCTACGCCGACGACGCAGCCTATCCGCTCGGCTCCACCCGCGCGGTCGGCTCCTTGATGCTGTTTGACCGCAACCTCAACCTGAACCTCGCCTCCAGCCAGGACACCGGCGTTAACGTGACCTGGAACAATTTGGAACAGGTCATGCAGGGAGTCTATATCAACGACCGTTCCTCGCAGTATTTCACCACCACCAACCAGGTTGACTTCGGCGCCAAGGACGGCGGCCATGTCAGCTTCCAGGTCCAGCCCGTGCCGTCCAGCGCCAAGCAGCTCCTCGTCACCGTCACCAACACCACCCACTTCCCGATTCTTGCGCCGACCCTGACGATCCACCAGGCGCGCTACCCGCTGGTGGCCAGCGCCGATTTCGACAGCGGCGATTTCCGCGAAACTGTCATTCCCGCTGGCGCCAAGAACTTCGCCCTGCGCACCGACTCCGAAGACCTGCTGGTCGATTCCTCTGGCCTCGGACCCAAAGTCCCGGCCACCCTGCGCCACCAGGTGCCCAAGAGCTGGGAGGAAAGCACCTACCTGACCGACCGCTGCGTCTATTTGAACGCCCTGTCGTCGCAACAGCCGGCGCGTTGGGAACGCGGCAACGATCAGGATGCGCTGTTGATCGGCTGGGTCAACGCGCCGGCCGTGTTCATCCAGGTCGACGATGCGCTGATGAGCCAGCACTCCCAATACACCGGCGTGATGGAACTGGTCGTGCGCAAGCCCGGCTGGGAGAACGCGGCGGTCCAGGAAACCTACGCCATTGGGGCTGGCGACACCCTGAGTTTCGTCGATGACGGCCACGACCCGCAAAAGCCCGATGATGACAACGCCATTCTGCCCGCGGATCAGCGCAATACCGAAACCATGGCCACCACCCAGGTCAAACGCTACGGCGGCCTGATCTCTTTCTGGTACGAACGCAATCGCCCCCTCAAGCCTGGCACGAAAACCGTGCAGTTCGTCGCGGAGATTCAATGCGACATGCCCTCCGACCTGGACAGCTCGCGAGTGCTGTCGGTCGGTTTGATTCGCGGCGTGTCGGCATCCGGCGCCGCCAATGTGACCTTCAGTCTGCCTTCCAGCGCCTGCAAGCTGCGCTTCGGATCGCCCACTGCCGCACCGGCCACCCAGTTCGACCTGCGCAGCGTTTCGCCGCGCCACCCCGGCTACCTCACCCTCGATGTGCCCGTCCAGGACCTTGCCAATATTCCGCTCAAGGAAAAATGCCACTTCCTGGTTGAATTGGACATTCAGGGCGGCAATGTGACGGACGACGGCTTGCTGATGGGACTGAGCAAATTTTCGGCGACGGAACGATAGGAGCGACCCAGCGTGGCAATCATCGAAATCAAAGGCTTCACCAAACGCTACGACCGCTTCCTCGCGGTGGACGCGCTTTCGCTGCAAATCCAAAAGGGCGAAATCTTCGGCTTCATCGGCCCCAACGGCGCCGGCAAGACCACCACCATCCGGCTGCTCGCCACCCTGCTGAAGCCCACCACCGGCTCGGCCTTCGTCAACGGCTTCTCGGTCACCCAGGAAGTCGACGACGTGAAGCGCTCGATCGGCTACATGCCCGACACCTTCGGCACCTACGACGGGATGAAGTGCTGGGAGTTCCTCGACTTTTTCGCCATGGCTTACGGCATCGAAGCGGCCAAGCGCAAGACCATCATTGGTGACGTGCTGGAACTGCTCGACCTGACCGGCAAACGCGACACGCTGGTCAACGGCCTGTCGCGGGGCATGCAGCAGCGGCTGGCCCTGGCCAAAACCCTCCTGCACGATCCGCCAGTGCTGATCCTCGACGAACCCGCCTCCGGTCTCGACCCGCGCGCACGCGTCGAAATGAAGGAACTCCTGAAGGAGCTGAAAATGATGGGCAAGACCATCCTCATCAGCTCGCACATTCTTTCCGAACTGGCCGACTTCTGCACCACCATCGGCATCATCGAACGCGGCCGTCTGCTGGCCTCCGGCGAAGTCCGCGAGGTCATCGCCAATATCCGCCAGCACCGCGTCATCGTCGTGAAGGTGCTGGGGCAGGAGACCGAAACCGAGGTCGTCCTGCGCCGGCATGAGGAAGTCCGCGATCTGGCCGCCGCCGACAAAGAATTCCGCTTCAGCTTCACCGGCAACGACGAGGAACTGGTCCGGCTGCACGCCGAACTGATCCAGAGCAATCTGCCCGTGATCTGGTTCCGCGAGGAAGAGACCACGCTGGAAGAAGTCTTCATGACGGTGACCAAGGGTGGAGGTGCCGTGGCATGAGCGACTCCACCGCGCCAAAAAAGCGCGAACACGAAAAAAGCCGGGTCAAGTTTGCCCTTTCGCGCTGGTGGGAAAACCCGGTCTTCCTGCGCGAATTCGTCGCCATCCTGCGCGGCAACCGCGCCTTTTTGCTGGCCTTTTTCTACCTGTGCGTGCTCACCCTCGTCGTCTGGACCGCCTGGCCGCAGACCGGCGAACTGGTCACTTCGGGCTCGATCAAGAACCGTTTCGTCTTCACCGTCTTCGGCGTCAGCCAGATGGTCATGCTCGGCCTGATGGCCCCTGCTTTCGGCTCCTCGGCCATCACCGGCGAAAAAGAGCGCCGCACCCTCGACATGATCCTCACCGCGCCCATTCCGATCGGGCGGATTCTGCGCGGCAAACTGGTCACCGCCATCACCTATTTGCTGATCCTCGTGTTTCTGTCCATGCCGCTGGTCTCGGTCTGCATGATCATGCCCGGCGTCGACGACGTGATGGTGATTTCGCTGTACATCATCCTGTTCGACGCCGCGATCGTGTTCGGCATGATTTCGCTGATGTGCTCGGTCATGTTCGACCGGAGCTACGCGGCGATGTCGGTCAGCTACCTCATGGTCATGCCGCTGCTGATTCTGCTGGTCGTCATGGCGCTCACCGCCACCAACACCTTCTTCGCCATCCCCGGGGTCATCCTGATCACCCTCATTTCCCTCGGCGCCTCCCTGACGATGTACCATTTTTCCTCCCGCCGCATGCACCAGCCGTTCAATCCGCTGCCGCAGGCCGCCGCCGAAGAGGACACCTCCAAGCAGGTCGGCATGGTCTTCGACTTCAAGGAATTCCCCGACAACCTGTTGGCGCCCAAGCCGCTCCTGACCGTTCTGCCCGACGGCGTGAACCCGGTCTTCCGCAAGGAGTCGGTCCAGATTTTCGGGCGCGGTTCGCAGTTCATCCGCATCCTCACGCAGGTCTCCCTGCTGATGGGATTGGTCACCGGCGCCATGATGATCTGGAACCCGACCATCCACCTGCACTATCTCACCGCGCTGACCTTCCTCATCGCGCCGTCTTTCGCCTGCCCCGCGTTTACCCTCGAGCGCGAAAAAGGCACCCTCGACGTGCTGCTCACCAGCCTGATCAAACCCTGGAGCATTCTCTGGGGCAAGGTCTGGGTCTGCTTCCGCGTGACCGGCACGCTGCTGCTGCTGCCCGGCCTGCTGCTGCTGTTCTACCCCATCTTCCCGGTGCTCGGGCTCGACACCAACACCGCCTTCATGACCACCCTCTGGCAACTGCCCCTGTACCTGGCGATCATCGTCGCCACGCTCTTTCTGGTGGTCGCGATCGGCGTCGCCAGCAGCTTGATGATGCGTTCGACCTTTGCCAGCATGGTCGTCACCTACGTGGTGATTCTGGTGCTGTTTATCCTGCCCTTCAGCGCCGTGACCATCCTGGCCGAAATCGACACGCCGCCGCGCGACGTAGAATCGCTTGACTACCTGATGGTCACCAGCCCTTTCAACGCCATCGAGGAAGTCCACCGCGCCGGCCTGATCCAGCCGCCGGCGCTGCGCTCCGACTCCGTCGGCGCCGGCCAGCAGGCTGCCGTCGGTCCGACCCTCGGCCTCGGCGCCACCGCCATTTACCTGGGCCTGTGCTTTTTCGTCAGTGTCGGGCTGCTGATCCTCTGCGAGTCGAAGTTTGACACCTTCGCGCTGCGATCGGTGCAGGTCCGGTGACGGTTCCCGCCTTGCCCGCCTCGCCTCCGGCCGCTCCACCTCCAGCCCCACCGCCCGATGCCTCGCCCCCGGCAGCCTACTTTGACCTGCCGCCGTTCGTGCTGTGGCCGGCGGCGCTGCTGTTGCTGGTGTTGGGCGCCTTCTTTCTGACCGGCCTGATCTCCACCCTGCTCCAACCGGTCGATCCCGGCGCGACGGCGCACGTGCCGCTGGCCGGCGCTTGGGCCCTGACCTGGCACTCGGTCGTTTTCAGTCTGCTGGCCGCCACCCTGTCCACCGGCCTCGCCTTGCCGGCCGCGCTGCATCTGCGCGCGCGCCCGCCCTCCCGCAGCCTGCTGATCGCCCTGGCCGCCGGGTTCGCCGCCGTGCCCTGGATCGTCTCCGCGACCGGCTGGAGCCAGTCCCATTCCCTGTTCGGCGCCTGGGGCCACGAATTCGAACAAATGGTCAAAACTCCCACCGATGCCATGGAGCCGGTGCGGTTGTGTATCGCCGCCGTCATGCAGGGCTGCATGGGGCTGCCCCTGGCCGTCCTGATGCTTGCCACCCTGATGCCGCATCTCACCCACGAGGAAGAAGCTGCGCTGCTGGTCGGCAACCGCTGGCAGGTTTTTCTTTCCATCACCTGGCCGGAATGTTTTCTGCCCACCCTCGCCTCCTTCGCGGTGCTGCTCCTGTGGCACTTCAACGAACTGAACGTCTGCGACCTCATGCGCGTCAACACCTGGTCGACGCGCGTGTTCATCACCACCGCCGGGCTAAGTCCCCCGCTGGCCATGCGCGAATACAGCGTGATGGCCGTCATCAACGGCATCGGCGCAATGGTGCTTCTGTTTGCCCTCGTTCGCGTCGCCCGCCGCCGTTCCGTCGAACGGTTGGATTTCGACCCGGCCCGCGCGCCGGCGTTGCGGCTGCCCACCTGGCTGGCGGTCCTGGGCTGGACGGTCGTTCTGGGACTTGGCTGCGCGTGGCCGTTCGTCGTCCTGGTCGCCCGGCTCGGCATTGGCCCGCATCTGGACGTCGCCCATGTGTTCGCCACCGTCAAAGACGCCACCGGCTGGTGGCTGCAAGGCGTCGAAGTCTCCTTCGCCTCCGGCGTGTTGGCGATGCTGGGCGGGCTGGCGCTGGGGCTGCTGTGCCTGAGCACCGAGGCGCTGTTCCGGCGCTCGGCCTACGGTCTGGCCGTGCTGTTTCTGGCGCTCTCCTCGATCGGCATCAGCCTGCCCTTGAAGAACCTCGCCCAGCACATGACCGCCTTCCTGATTCTCGACCGTCTGCGCGACGCTCATTTCTACGATGTCCTGGCCTGCGCCTGCCGCGCGCTGCCGTGGTGCATGATGCTCACCGTCTGGCATCTGTACGCCCTGCCTCGACGCTTCGATGAAGCCGCTCGCGCCGAGGGCGCCGGCCCCTCCGAGGTTTTTCTCGAAGTCCTCCTGCCCTATCTCCGCCCGCTGATCCTGCCGGCCTTTTTCGTCGGTTTTGCGCTGGCCTCGCTGGATCTCGTCCCGGCCGTGCTGCTCTCGCCGCCCGGCCGCCAGACCCTGATCGTCACCCTGTTCAACGAACTGCACTACGATTACAACGCCAGCCTCGTCGTGCTGGCCCTGATGCTCGCCCTGCCCTTCCCCGTGCTGGCCGTTCCGATCGTCTGGAGCTTCCGCCGGCGGCTGTCGGACGAAAGCCCGCCGGGACCGCCCACGCGGCCGGAGGACGGCACCGCTGCGATCACCGACGACTGGAGCAGTTCCAACCGCGGCCCGGGAGATTCCGCATGAGCGGTTTTTCCCCCGACAACGTGCTGGAACTGCGCGGGGTCGGTCTGCTGCGCGGCCGTTGGCTGCTCCAGGAGGTGGACTGGACCGTCCGCCGCGGCGAACACTGGGCCATCGTCGGCCCCAACGGCTGCGGCAAAACCACCCTGCTGCGCATCGTCTCCTCCTACCTGTTTCCCAGCGCCGGCGAACTTTGCGTCGCCGGCCATGAATTCGGCGCCAGCGATCTGCGCGACCTGAAAAAGCGCATCGGCTGGGTGAGCGCCGCCGTCACCCAGCACATCGGACCGCAGGCCACGCCGCTCGATCTCGTCGTCTGGGGCGAGGACGGCCGCTTCGTCTCGTTCGACCCGCCGGGGCCCGCGCAGACGGCCAAGGCCCTCGCGCTGCTGGCCGATCTCGGCATCGCAGCCATCGCCCGCGCGCCGTTTGAAGTGCTCAGCACCGGCGAACGGCAGCGCACCCTGATCGCCCGCGCTCTGATGTGCAACCCGGTGCTGCTCATTCTCGACGAACCCTTCACCGGGCTCGATTTCCGCGCCCGCGAGGAAACCATGGCCGCCCTCGAAGCCCTCGTCGCCGCCCGGACCGATCTCACCGTGCTGCTGGTCACCCATCACGTCGAAGAAATTTTTCCGGCCATCCGCCACGGGCTGCTGATGACCGGCGGCCGCGTTCTCGCCGCTGGGCCACTGACCGAAATCCTGACCGGGCCCCGCCTGTCGGAAGCCTTCGCCGTGCCCATGTCGGTATTTCACGATGACGGACGGTACCATACTCAGGTAAAATGGAACCGCCCCCGTCCATCGGCGGCCGGCGGCGTCGACGCTGCGGGGAACCGCCCGGCGGACGGTCGGGCGGCCGGGAGTGCGTCGGCCGGGGGCGGTTAATCTTCGCGCGGCCGTCCGCGCGGCGGATTGTCACGCAAGGGGAGAGTTGCGCGGTGGATGACGACGAAGCGCTGGCCGGCCAGTGCCGATTCGAATATCTGAAGGGTTCCGGCCCCGGCGGCCAGAACCGCAATCGCCGGATGACCGCCGTGCGACTCATCCACGAACCCAGCGGGCTCGTGATTTTCAGTTGCGAACAGCGCACCCAGGGCGAAAACCGGCGTGTCGCGCTCGAACGCCTGCGCGAAAAATTGGCCGAGCGCAACCGGGTCGTCCTGCCGCGCATTCCCACCCGCACGCCGCGCGGCGCCAGGCGCCAACGTCGCGAAGACAAAGCCGCCCGCGCCCGCGTCAAACAAAATCGCCGCGGCCCGGCCCGGTCCGATCTGGAGTAAACCCATGCGCCCGAACGCGGCACCCGCGGAGCTCCATCCATGCTGATTCTGCCCACCGTGTCCGGCTCGGCGCCGACCCCCTGGCACAAATACGCCATCGCCCGCCACAGCCCCGCTTGCGACGCCCCCGGTGCGCCCCGCCCGGCGATTGGCGCCGCCCGTTCCAGCGGCTCCGTGCCAATCGCCAGCGGCCGTCGCGTCAGCGGCCCCCAAGCCAACGCCGCAGCCGGCGCTTCCAGGCGTCCGTCTGGCGGCTCGCCTGCCGCCTCGCCCACCGGCGCCGATCTGCCGGCCCTCCCAGTGCGCCCGCCCTCCGGTTCCGGCCGCCGCGCTGCGGTATCCAGCCGCACCCCCGCCAGCAGCGGAGCCTACCCGCCGGTCGGCACCGGGGGCGGTCGTGGCAGCGGTTCGATGCCGGTCGTCGGCGGCCTGGGCGGCTCTGGCATCTACAGCAGCCATCGCGGGCCGATTCTCGGCCCCAGCGACGAACTGCCCGATGTCCCTCCCGCTCCCAAGGCGCCCGCCCACTACGATCTGTTTTTCGAGATGGAACCGGGCGACGAAGAGCATCGCGGCCTGCTGCATTTCGCCACCCTCGACGACCAGCCGCCGATCGGCGACGGTGAACTACTGCGCTTGGGCGAAATGCACCGCCGCCGCTATCTCTCCTACGAAGGCCCGGTCGATCAGGAGCGCGGCGCGGTGCGCATCGTCGATCGCGGCAGTTTCCGCTGGATGCCCCAGTCCGACCCGGCCGCCGGCCATTTCTGGCTGTTCATCGACGGCGGCCTGCTCAATGGCATTTTCACCATTTCGGTTCTTCCCGCGCAATTGGTCCAGGTCGGCAGCGAATTCCGATTTCAATTCCAATTTTCGGAGTTCCCCGCCTGACATGGCCTCCGAACCTCTCCGCGTCTGCCACATCATCACCCGCATGATTGTCGGCGGCGCCCAGCAAAACACCCTCTACACGATGCTCGACCAGCAGCGCCGCGATGGCGTCGAAGTTTCGCTCATCACCGGCCCCTCCGGCAGCGGCGAAGGCAGTCTGCTGCCGGAAATGGACCGCCTCGGCCTGAAGTACCACCTCATCCCGCAGCTCGTGCGCCGCATGTCCCCCCTGCGCGACTACATTGCCTACAAGCGCATCGCGCGCCTGTTGCGCAGCATCGGCCCGGACATCGTTCACACGCATACCTCCAAGGCCGGCATCGTGGGCCGCTACGCCGCCGCCCGCGCCCACATCCGCTGGATCGTCCACGGCAACCACGGCCTGCCCTTCAACGCCAGCAACCCCGCCTGGAAAAACTGGCTGTTTCACGCACTCGAGCGCCGCGCGGCGCGCCTGACCGACCGCTTCATCTGCGTCTGCGAAACCATGAAAGACCAGGCGCTCGCCGCCGGTCTCGGCGAGGCCGACCAATACGATGTCGTCTACAGCGGCATGGAAATTGAACCGTTTCTGGCCGCCGAGGCCCAACGCAGCGCCGAACGCACGCGTTTGCAGTTGACCCCCGACCAGCCGGTGCTGATCGCCATCGGACGGCTGATCGAACACAAGGGCCAGCAGCACATCATCGGGCAACTGCCGGCCCTCGCGCGGGCGCTGCCCGGCGTGCGGCTGCTGTTGGTCGGCGGCGGCCCCGACGAAGCCAAGTTCAAGGCCCTGGCCGCGCAATTGGGCGTCGCCGACCGCTGCCTGTGGACCGGCCATGTCGAGCCCGACCGCATCCCGGCGCTCTTGGCCGCCGCCGATCTCTTGGCCCATTGCAGCGTCTGGGAAGGCCTGCCGCGCGTCGCTGTCCAAGCCTTGCTGGCCCATCGTCCGGTGGTGGCCTACCGCGCCGACGGCATTGGCGAAATGGTCCACGACGGTGTGTCCGGTCTCCTGGTCGCGCCCGGGGACGATGCGGCGCTGGCCGCCGGCTGCATCCGTCTGCTCGGCGATCCCGCCCTGCGGGAACGCTTTGCCCAAGCCGGTCAGGATCGCTGCCGCAAGTTCTACGATTGGAAAGTCATGGGCGAACAAATCCACGCGATCTACCATAGGATGGTGGACGCCTATCGACGGGAGAAATCATGAAAAAACTGCTCCGCGGCATTCTTGAATTCCGCCGCAACCTCACCGACGACGCCCGCCGCCGCTTCGAAACCCTTGCGCTGGGTCAGAAGCCCGACGCCCTGTTCATTGCCTGCTCCGACAGCCGCGTCGTGCCCAACCTGTTCGCCTCGACCGAACCCGGCGATCTGTTCGTCATGCGCAACGTCGGGAACCTGGTCGCACCCCTTCCGGCCGGCTCGGCCGGCTCAGATGGGGCGGCGCCGGCGGCCGGAGATCCCTCCCATCCCCCCATCAGCGCGGTGGGCGCCGCGGTGGAGTACGCTGGCGTGGTGCTGCAAGTACAGGACATCATCGTCTGCGGCCACAGCGACTGCGGTGCGATGCGCGCGCTCCTGCAAACCGTCGGCGGCCCGGCGCTGCCGCAGGTACAGTCCTGGCTCGCCCTGGCCGCGCCGGCGCTGGCCCGCCAGTCGGCCGGCGAGCGTCTCGATCCCGCGCTCTCGCCGCAGAACAATCTGGCCCAGCTCAATGTGCTGGTCCAATTGGAACATCTGCTGACCTACCCGTTCGTGCGGGAGCGCGTCCATGCCGGCCATCTGCGTCTGCACGGCTGGTATTTCGACATCGGCCGCGCGGAAGTCCGAGTGTACGACGCCGACAGGACGGGGTTCGTGCCGCTCGACGCCGACGAAGTCGACCGCATTCTCGCCCGCGCCTGAACCTCTCCCGCAAGCGCGGCTGCGGCCGGGCTTCAACGTTCGGGCTTCTCCTTCAACCGCTTCCACTCCGGCACCGCGACCGTGTACAGGTTGCCGTATCCGTCCGGGTCGGCGGTGAACAAAACGTACTTGCCGTCGGGCGAAAAACGCGGGTGGACGTGCACCTTCTGGATGTGGAAGCTGCCGCGGTGCACGCACAGCACCCGCGGCCGGCCGAATTGTCCGCCGCGGTAGCGCCACAGGTACAGGTACGGATCGTTCGGCCGGCCGTCGCCCACCACCAGGTCTTTGCGATTGCTGTAGAAGTGGGTCGAGTCGGTGCCGAAGGGCGCTTCCTCCCGCTGTGTGTTGTCGTAGCGGATGAAACCGAAAATGGGTTGGAGTTTGCCGCGATGCCGGGCGTGACCGTGGTAGCCCAGGGTCACGCCGTCCTGCAGCCAGTACTCGTGGCCGACCCATTCGTTTTTCGTCGTCGGCCGGATTTTCCAGACTTTCCCGGTGCTGCGATCCAATCCCCACATCCGGCAGTCCACATTTTGCCACGGCCCTTCGTGGCAGAAACTCACTAGATTGGCCTGCGTGGGCGAGGTGTTGATGTGGCCGATCCAGGCGTTCTCCTCGAACAGCACCCGCGTGCCCGATCCATCCACCGCCACTTCCACGATCCGGCAATGCGGCCGCGCCGCGTGCATCTCGGCGAAGCCCACGTAGCCGTGCAGCAAGTCGGTTGCAAACGTCGGTTTTTTCACCTCCACGGTGCAAAGGTATTTTCCGTCCGCCGTCACGTTGGTGATGTTGGGCATGTACCCGTCGGGCGTCGGGCGCAGGACCCGCAGCCGCAGGCGCTTCAGATCCAGCGCCCAGAGTTTGTGGCGGTGGAAAAAGTAGCACTCCGCCCGCGTCGGATTGACCGACGTGTTCAGGAACTCCGCTCCCGGCGCCAGGTCGGTCAGTTGCGTGATGCGGCCGCTCTTGAGTTCCACGGAGTACAGGTTGGTCGCGTTGCCGCGGTCCGACGCGAACAGCAGACGGCGGCCTCCGTCCCACCACCCGGGGTTGGTGAAGTACAAGTGGTGGCTGTGGCACAGGTGGTCGGTCAGTCGGCGCACCGGCAGACCGCTGACCCGGTCCTTAATGGTGGAAAGTTCGCTCTTCCAGATTCGTCCGGCGTTGGACATTGTAGCTTCCTTGCTGGGGGGGCTCCGTTCGACCGGGGTCACGGTTTTCCCGCGCGCAGATTATACATCTGCGCGCCGACCTCGCGCGCCGCGTTCACCGTCTCCACGTAGGGCGTATCGCATTCGTCGACGAAGCCGATCTGGTAGTTTTCTCCGTCGAGGGATCGGCCGATGGTCGGCTCGTCCATATACTGAAACCAGTGCACGCCCACCAGTTGGGGGTTCTTCAGCGCCCCTTCCACGTAGCTTTTGTAGGCCGCTGCCCGCGCCGTCTGCGACGCCACCGGCACCAGCCCCGGATGGAACTGGCCGCGGTCGAGCGCTCCGAAATGGAACTCGCCCACCAGCACCGGCTTGTCACCGGCCGCGGATTTGAAATCGGCCACCGAGTGCATGTACAGGTTGTAGCTCACCACGTCGCAGAACTTCCCCGCCGCCTGCGCCGCCCGGTCGTTTACCCACGCGAACCGACACCCCAAATACAACTGATGCGGCGCGGCGGCCTTCAGCGTGTCCCGGCAGATCTTGAAGTAAGTCTCCGCGAACCGGGTGTAGAACGCCTCCAGGTCCTTCTTGTAGGCCGCCGGGGCATGCCCGAGCTCCGGCGGTTTGCGGTCGGCCAGCCAGCCGTCCCAGGAAACGTACTGCGTGCCCCAGGCCGCGTTCAGCTTTTCGATCGCGCCATATTCAGTCTTCAGATCGGCTTCGAAAGCGAGCTTGGCCGCCTGCGTCGCCGGCGATTTCAGCGTCGCCACCGCCAGCGATGTCTCGTCGCCCCACGCAATTTCGTTGTCGATGAAATAACCCAGGCACCACGGGTCGTCGATGCTGTGTCCCTTTTCGTTGTCCACCCGATTTTTCAGTTCCGCGGCGAAGCTTGGATCGAACACATCGTGAAATTGGCCCCAGTAGCCTTCGCTGCCCTCCACATATTTTCCGCCCGTCCCGATGAACACGGTGTAGGGCGTCTTGCGCAGCTCGTAGATTTCCCGCGCCGACCAGGCGCCGATCGTGTTCAGCCCCCACGAACGCAGCCGCGCTTGGGACACCGCGCCGAACCGCGCCGGCCAGTCGGCGCCATATTTGCGCAGCAGGTTGGCCTTGCCGAAGTTGAAGGTCTTCGGATGCTGCCCCTGGTAGTGTCCGTGCACGACATACCAGGCTTTGCCGAGGAACGGCTTGAAGCGCGGATCGTCGCCGGGGAAATCCCGGAACCACGTGGCGCGCTCGTCAATGGGCGTGTCGTCGGTCTCCCGCACGCAGTCGATGCCCAGCGAGAAAAACAGCCGCCCGTCGGGATCGACCAGCCACCATGTGCCGTCCCGTTTTTCGGTGCGGAAAAAACCGGTCGCTTCCAGTTTCGGACCGTCGGCCCAGCCACCCCATTTGTCGCGCCCCGCCGGGCCGGGATGGGCGATGAGTTCCTTCTGCTCCTCCGCCACTCGCCCTTTTAACTCCGCCTCCGAATGCACCTTGCCCGGCCAGTTGGCATGGATGAACTGCCCGAATTCGTCGATGAACGGGAAGAAGGTTTTTTCGGTCAGCGCCTCGGCCGGTGACGCGGACGCGGCGACGAGGCCGCCGGCTTCGATCGGCCCGATTTCGAATCGGTAGTCACGCTCGGGATGGTTCAGAAACACCAGGATCTGGTTGATCTTGGCCGGGTCGATGCCCTGCCCCGTCTGCGCCGCCGCCATCTGCGGCGGATAGCCGCGCATGCCGAAGAGATTCAGCTTCAGCGTGCCCTTCGAGGCCCGTTCAAAGGTCACCTGCAAGCGCTTGGTCTCGCCCGGCGCCACCGTCAGCCAAGCCGTGTTGCAGAACCGCTGGCCGTCGGCGCCGGCGTTGTCCACCCGACAGTTCACCTGCACCGCCGCGTCGCCGGTGTTTTTCACCTCGAAGGCGATGTAGCTGTAGGCGCTCAGGTCCCACACCGTCGCGTCTTTGGGGTTCTGACCGTCGGCGTCGCCGCTGCCGCCGGGCGCTTTCAGCGTCACGCCGGGCCAGGGTTTGTCGTGGCCGGTTGCAATCTGCAGCCACTGGCTGGGCGCACCGTGCGGATCGCGCGGACCGTCGACCCGCGTCGCCGTCGCGCCCCAGTGCGCAACTTTGCTCAGGTCGAACTGATGCATGAAATCAATCACCGGTTTGCTCGCTGCCGGCCCGTCCAGAGCAACCTGATCGGCGCCGTCCAGCCGACCGGGGCAATTTGCGACCACCGCCAAGGCCATCGCTGCGGCAAGCAGGAAGGGCGGCCGCGCCAGCCAAGGCAGGCTTGCCTGTCCGTGTTTCCGGCCGCACCCAGTTCGCCGCCTGTCCATGCCCTGGCTCCTTCTTTGCCCCCGCGCGGTTGCGCCGGAGGCCCCGCCCCGCCCATGCCGCGCGCCACGCGCGGCCCGAATCGCCCCATTCGCCCGACGCCCCACGCTCGAGCTAGCCCTGGTGAATCTTTCCAGCGCCGGCCGGAGCCCCACCGTTCATGGCAGAATCTGCGTCGGCTTCCCGTCGATGCTCACCTGGTTTTTCTGCTCCCAATAGTCGTGAATGCCGTCGGGGCCTTTTTTCAGCGTCCACGCCTCCAGCATTTCCCGGTCGCCGGCGAAGGTGAATTCCGGCACGCCGAAACCGCAAGAAGTTTGCGCACCGGTGACGGTGAGGTCGAACACCTGGCGCGCGCCGGGCAGCGGCGGGAACAGCGCGCTGAGTTCGCCCCACGCCGCGTCGCGCGGATGGACCACGCGGGCCTCGCCGTACACACGCAGAATCAACGGCTTGCCTTCGAAGGAGCAAAACATCAGCGTCATCCGGCCGGTTTCCTGGACATGCGCGGAGGTCTCATTGCCCGAGCCAGTCAGGTTGAGCCACGCGACGCGGTGCGCATCGATGACGCGGAGCGTGTCCAGCCCCTTGGGCGAGACGTTGACGCGGCCCTCGCGGCCGGCGGTGCCGACGAAGTAGATCTTCTGCGCGCGGATGAACGCCTGCAGTTCGGCCGAAAGTTCCGGATGAATCTGTCCCATGCGGTCGTCCTCTGAAGCCTGTCCCAAAAGTGTACGGCCTGAGGTCGCAGGCCGCCAGCGGTCGCCCGGCGGTTGAGCGGGGGAACAGGGAACAGGGAAACGGGAACAGGGACAGGCAGGCTGGGGGGGAGTCGGCGCGGAAGGCATTTAACCAAACGAACCCATATGCGAATAATATGCGCAACCGCGTTTGGCCGGGAACCGGCGACTTGGGCAGCAGGCAGGTAAACAAGGAGGGGCCGGCGATGGGGCCGGGATGCTCCTAACGAAACGAACCCATATGCAAATAATATGTGCATATAAATGCACGTGTGCGTCGGTTGGATTGGTTGAATGGTGGGGTGGAGGCGCGCCGGTCGGGATGAGAGGCAATCCCGAACCGGAGCCGGCAAGATGCCGGGGCTCCCGGGAGTGGACAAAATCACGGAGCCGAAACGGTGGGGTGGACCCGGATCCCCAGCAAAACCAGGACCGCCGATTTGCGTGGGTGGCGCGAGAGAATCCTTTAAAAACAGCCCGTTTGCGGCGCTGTACTTCTTCGGTCGACGCGGTAGGATGAAACTGTACATATTAAAACAATAAGATAAAAGCACACCATGACGAAGTATCTCGAAACTCCCCAACGGCAGATTCGTGCCGTGTTTAACCAGGATACCATCCGGGTCTACCAGGCCTTTGCGGCGCCGATCGCCGACGCGGCGCTGGCGGCGCAGCGCTTTGTGCCGCCCTTCAGCCGCACGCGGATGACCTGGATCAAACCCAGCTTTTTCTGGACGATGTACCGTTCCGACTGGGCCGCCAAGCCGCGTCAGGAACGCATTCTGGCCATCGACCTGCGGCGCAGCGGCTTTGAATGGGCCTTGGAACATGCCTGCCTCAGTGCCTTCGACGCCGGCGTGTACGCCTCGCCCGATGCGTGGCACCTGGCGCTGGAACGTTCCCCCGTGCGGATCCAGTGGGACCCCGAGCGCGACGCGCACCTCAACGAACTACCCTATCGCGCCATCCAGATCGGCCTCAAGGCCGATGCGGTGGCGCGCTACGTGGATGAATGGACCGTGCGGATTTCCGATGTCACCGCCCTGGCCGAAGCATGCCGCCGCACGGTGGATCAGGCCGGTTCACCGCCGCCCGCCGCGCCGCTCGAAATTCCCTATCCGTTGACCGCGGAGCTGGCGCGCAGCATCGGCGCGCAGTAACCGCTCCGGTTCCCGGTGGATGCGACCGCCAATCGCCCGCCCGCCGCCACCGCGGCGCATTTCCGAGGACCACGCCACGCCGCTTGTCTTCTGATTCCCCGCCGGTACGATCCAAGCGCATGAAAAACACCTTCAACAAAAACGCGGTGGCGGCGAAGCTGCAGGCGGCTTTGGCCGGACTGACGGCCAACACGCGCAAGCTGCGCGACTACCCTGACCCGGTGCTCATCGAAGGCGGCAACTATCCCGGCGTCTGGCTGGAATGTGCGCCGCTGGAAGGGCTGGTGTACGGCCGGCATTTTCCGGCGGTGGCCAAGGCCAACCATGAAATCTTTTTCCACTTTCAACGCCCCGACGGCTACCTCCCCTGTTTCGTCTGGGACAACCTGATCGGGGCCTCGCAAATTCAAATGGTGGTGCCGATTGCCGCGACGGCCTTGGAAACCGCGCTGCTCACGCAGGACGAAGCATTTCTCCTGCGAGCCTACCACAGTTGCACGCGCTGGGACGATTGGCTTGCCCGCCACCGTGACACTCGCGGCACCGGCCTGTGCGAAGCCTTTTGCGAATATGACACCGGCCACGACAACAGCCCGCGCTTCCACGGTCTGCCCAAAAAATGCCTGAATGACGACGCGGCGCTCTGCCCGCGGGCGGGAGCTCTGCCCTATCTGGCGCCGGATCTTTCCGCCACCGTGTACGGCGGGCGGCGCGCTTTGGCCGCCATGGCGCAGCAGTTGGGAAAAACCGCCGACGCCGTGATGTGGAACGAAAAAGCCGAACAGATTCGCGCCGCGATTTTGCGCCATTGCTTCGATCCCGAAACGCAATGCTTCTACGACGTGGACGCCGAGAACCGTTTCGTCCGGCTCGTCGGCGACGCATTGACGCGGGTGCTCGGGGAGCATGTCGTTGAACAGCCGCTGTTCGAAGCCATCTATCGCCGGCACATCCGCAACCCGGATGCCTTCTGGCCGCCCTTCCCGCTGCCCTCCATCGCCGTGAACGATCCGGCCTTTGTTCGAGGCTTGCCGCAGAATTCCTGGGGCGGTGCATCGCAGGCGCTGACTGCGTTGCGCGCGCCACGCTGGATGGAACACTACGGCAAGCAGGAAGATTTACGGACGCTGATGGAAATCTGGATCGGCGCGCTGCTCGCGGCGCCGGAATTCATGCAGCAGATGAGTCCGTGGACGGGGGAGTTCACCACCAGCGCAGGGTATTCGCCGGCGATGTGCGTTTTCATCGATTTTGCACGACGGCTGGGACTGGCCTGATCGGGGCTCAGAACGCCACAGAGGCGCCGCGCCAGGCGGCTGCCGGCCCTGCAAGGGGCTCCGTGCGAAAGAAAATGCGAGTCTGCGCACGCTTTATTTTCGCGCGAGAAATGGAGCGCTGAAATCAGTGCGCAAATACTTTGACCACCGAGTGAGGTTGCAGCGGAAATGGCGCAAAACGGCGGTTTTGCGCGTGTGCAACGCACTTTTCATCGAATAGAATAGAGTAGAGATTAAAATGTTCTAAAAGAAGTGGAAAGAAGTATTTGCAAATCAAAAAGATTATTGTAGATTTAGATCGTTCAAGAGAGAAGTGCTTAGTGCGCAGGGGTGGCCACTTGGCGTCGAGGTGAACGACGAGAGCGACCGGAGGCTGTGCACCCGCCAGCGGGGGTTTCAGTGGTCCGATTTCTCGACTCCTTCAAGCATCGCATTGCCAAGGGCCAGGTCTCTCTGCCGCGAGCCTTCGTCGAGGCGCTGAAAGGCGCCACGGACAGCCGGCGGCTATTTATGATTTACACTCCGCAAAACTTCTTGATGCTCGCGCCCACCGAAATCTACGCCAAGCTGCTGGCGCAGGTCAAAGAACGTGAATATCCGTCGAAGGACCGGTTCAACCGCGCGGTGCGTATGTTCGCCGCCAACACCCACGAACTGGTGCTCGACAGCCAGGACCGCCTGGTGATCCCCGACCGCTTCCGCGAAAAAGCGGGCCTGACCGGGGACGAAGTCGTTTTTGTCGGCTGTTCGGACTACATCGAAGTCCACGATGCGGCGCGCTGGGAGGCGCTGATCGAGGAGGACGACGCGATTTTCCGGGACCTCATGGGCGACATCACGCCCGGAGGGCTGGAGTAGTCCCGGACGGGTGCGCGCGCGGGGCTCTGCGCGCGCTGGCCCGTCACGGCCGGCGGCTGGATTTTTTCGCATCGTGAAGCGCGTTGTGAGTGGAGAAATCGCTTCTCCGCGGCGCGTCGAAAACCGGATAGCGCGGCAGATTCGGTCTCTGCCTGAGTGGACACTGCGTCCTCGTCGCGCTGCTCGGCTCAGGAACCAGGACCGCTTCGGGGGAACGGTCCGTTCGCAAGAGGATGATCGATGGCTCTCAATCCGCTCGCCGACCGCATTGCCGACATCATGCGCAAACTCACGCAGACGGTTGCTCGCGAACTGGCTCGTGACGAAGCCGCGCCGCACTTGACGCCCGCAGAGCAGCGCGCCGAATTGGGCCACGCGGCCCTGCCGGGCGCGCACGCGGCGCATCCGCTGCCGACCGCGCGGCAACTGCCCGCCAACCACGCCGCGGATCACGCGCCGGAACGCCGGCGTATTCCGGCGCCCAAGGCCAGCCCGCTCGTTGCACCCAAACTTCGCGCACTCAGTCAAGAGGAAACCCGACTGCACTGGCATCATCGCGATCTGCCCGTCTCCCGGTTCTCCTCCTGTCTGTTGCTGAACGGTTGAAGCAATTGCGAAGGACAGGGGACAGGGAAAAGATGTTTGAAGGGGCTTTGTGAAATCGATCTCTTGGACCTTAATGAGTGGGGCTTCAGGCGGTTGAGGCGCAGGGGAGAAAGGGCGGAGCCAAACGGGAATTTGGGGCGAAGAGCCGGCAAGATGCCTGCGCTCCCGGGACCTGGTCAACATTGAGGTTTGCATTTGACCCAAAGCCCAAAGCCCAATGCCCAATGCCCAACGGCGCGCTGAAGCGCGGCGCTCCCGAGGAAAGATGTGGAGCATGCGGCGACTTGAATCTGGGCGGGAGAAATTGATTCAGCATGTCCGACGCCGATCGGCCTGACGCCGCCGCCAAGCCTCACCAGTTTCACCACCTTCCGGTGCTGCTCGATGAAGTCCTTGCCCTGCTGAACCCCCAGCCCGGCCAGCGCTTCCTCGACTGCACCCTTGGTTTGGGCGGCCATGCCGCGGCGGTGGCCGATCGGATCGGGTCGAACGGCCGCCTGACCGGCGTCGATCGCGACCCGGTGGCGTTGGCGCGCGCTCTGGAACTGATGAAAGCGCGCGCGCAGCCGCCGGCCTTGAAGCTGCTGCATGGTTCCTTCGCCGATCTGCCCAAGCTGGCCGGGTGCCCGCCGCCGGCGTTCGATCTGATCCTCGCCGATTTTGGCGTGTCCTCGCTCCAGTTCGACGACCCCGCCCGCGGATTCTCCTTCCGCCACGACGCGCCGCTGGACATGCGGATGGATTCCACCGCACCCATTCCCACCGCGGCCGAACTGCTGGCCGAGTTGCCCGAAGCCGACCTGGCGCAGATCTTTTTTGAATTCGGTGAGGAGCGCAAATCGCGCCCCTTGGCGGCGGCGATTGCACGCGAACGCACCCGCCGACCCATCGCAACCACCGGTGCGCTGGCGGATTTGTGTTCGCGCGTGTTGCACCGTGGGCGGCCCGGCGGCGGTGGCAGAGGCGGTGGCAGAGGCGGCGGCGGGGAGCGCATCCATCCGGCCACGCGCGTGTTTCAAGCCCTGCGGATCGCGGTGAACGGCGAATTGACGGCGATCGATCGGCTGCTCGATGCCATCCCCGACCTGCTGGCGCCGGGGGGGCGCGCGGCCTTTCTGAGTTTTCATTCGCTGGAAGACCGAAAGGTGAAGGAAAGGTTCAAGATTTGGCGCCAAGCCGGCCGATGTACAGTGGAGACCCCGAAGCCGATCCAGGCCGCGCCGTCCGAAACGGTTCGCAATCCGCGATCCCGCAGCGCCAAGCTGCGCGGGCTGTCGGGCTGGACGAACGGCGCTTTCGCGGACCCACCGATTTCTCCGCCGCACCGCCGCTGACTGCGGAGGGCCATTGGCGGGGAGCGATCGGCGCCGCCGCCCCAGGACCTCGCCGATGAACACCCGCCGCGCCGTGCTCCTGATCTTCATCCTCGGCCTGCTGGCCGTGGAGACCGTCTTCACGCGGCAGGCGGCGTTGGATTTCTCGCTGCGCACCGGCAAGCTCTACGCCAACGCCGACCGCTTGCACGAGGAAAACCAGGAACTGCGGATCAACCTCGCCATTTTGCGGATGCCGGTGATGGCGGTGAAACGCGCTTCGGCCATCTGCCCGAATCTCGCCCCGGCGCATCCCGAACTGGCGGCCTACCACCGCGAAGACCAACTGCCCCAGTTGCCGGTGCCTTCGCTGGCCAGCCAGGCGGCCGAACAGGCCGCGGCCGGCACGCCCGCCGGAACCAACGGATCACCCGGCGCCAATCCGGCTGCGGGGGCCGCTCCCACGAACGGGGCGAGCGCCACAGCGCCGGCGGCCGGTGCAATCATGAATGGCGCGAACGCCGCCATGAATGGCGCGAACGCCGCGCACACGATGAATTCCGCCAATGTACCTGCTCCCGCCGCCGCACCCCAACCTTCCAGCCCGCCCGCGGTTCAGCCCGCGCCCGCATTGCCGGCCGCCACCCCGCCCGCGCCGGCCGCGTCCACGGATTTCCCTCCGGCGCTCGGCGCGCTGCCGGCGGCGCCCGCACCGCACGCCAAAATATCGCCAGCCGTCCCGGTCGTGGCCGAAGCCTCCCCGGCCCCGCGCGCCGGTGCGCCGACGTTGGTGGCCGCCGCAACTTTTTCAGCACTGCCCCTGAAGACCGTCGGAAGCGAGGTTGCGCATGACCGCTAAATCACTCGCCAGCGCCTGGCGATTGCATCTGATGGTGGCGGCTTTGGCCGTTGGTTTTCTGGCGCTGCTGGGCCGTCTGTGCTACATCCAGGCCAGCTCGGCGAAGGAAATCCGCGAAGATTTCCACATTCACCAGGAAGCGCACTGCACGATGGCTGCTCCGCGCGGCGCGATCACCGACGCCTTCGACCACCCGCTGGCCTGTTCGCTGCCGGTGCGGACGGTCTCGGTCTTCATGCGTGAATTCAACCCGGCCGACGCACACGAAGCCGCCGAAAAACTGGCGCCGCTTCTGAAGGTGCCCGCCGCCGACCTCGAAGCCAAATTCAGCTCCGGCCGCAGCGGGCAAATCGTTCTGGCGCACGACGTCGACTACGACGACGCGCAAATGGCCGAGCTCCTGCACATCCCCGGCATCAAGTTCGACGAGGCCTTCGAACGAGTCTACCCCGGCGGTCCGATGCTCTGCCACATCCTCGGACGCATTTCCCCCGACGAAACCGCGGCTGAAGGCTTGGAACTGACGTGGAACGACTGCCTGAAGGGTACGCCCGGCGAAGAATACTGGGACACCACCGGCCGGCGCCAGATGCTCGGCGCCGACCCGGTCGCGAACCGTCCGGCGGTGCCCGGCGACACCCTGACCCTCACCATCGACATCGGCATTCAGACCATTCTCGAGGAAGAACTCCACGACATGGTGCTGAAGTTCAACCCGAAGGGCGCCAGCGCAATCGTGATGGACCCCAACACCGGCGACGTGCTGGCCGCCGCGAACTTCCCGGACTTCGACCCCAACCATTTCGCCGACAGCATTCCCGACGCGCGCCGCAACCGCCTGATCACCGACGTGTACGAGCCCGGCAGCACCTTCAAGAGTTTCATCATCTCGCTTGCCATCGACCAGAACGCCGTGACGCCCGCAACCCGTTTCGACTGCGAAGACGGCGTCTGGATCGTCGGCCATCGCCGCCTCCACGACGCCGAAAAACTGGGCGTCCTGAGCGTCGCGGACATCCTGGCCGATTCCAGCAACATCGGCGCCGCCAAAACCGCCCTGCATTGGTGCGGCGTCAACGAATATGACCTCCTGCACCACCTCGAACCGGCCTCCCGCGATCGCATTCTGGCCATGGCCAAACGAATGGACGCGGGGCTGAACAGCTTTGGCTTCGGCGAAAAAACCGGCATCGACCTGGCCGGCGAAGTCCCCGGCATTCTCCATCCGCCCGAGAAATGGACCCGCGATTCGTGCCTGTCGGTGCCGTTCGGGCAGGAAGTCGGCGTCACTGCGCTGCAACTGGCCGACGCCTATTGCGCGGTCGTCAACGGCGGCCACCTGCTCACCCCGCACGTAATTTTGCGCCGCACCCACGGCGACGGCAGCCTGGCCTACGAACGCCAGGTTGAAGTGCGCGGCAATCCCATCCGCGAAGCCACCTCGGAAACCATGCGTCAGTTGCTGCGCGGCGTGGTCGAACACGGCACGGCCAAGGCCGTCGAATTCCCCGGCCTGCTGATGGGCGGCAAGACCGGCACCGCGCAGAAGGTCATGCCCGACGGGACCTACTCGCATACCGATTACGTCGGCAGCTTCGCCGGATTCGCCCCCTACGACCGCCCGGAACTGGTCGCGATCGTGATCATCGATTCGCCCGACCGGTCCAAGGGCTACTACGGCGGCACGGTCGCCGCGCCGGCGGTGCAGTCGATTCTGCGCCGCGCGCTGGGCATGCGCGGCGAACTGACGCCGGAAATGGTCGCCAAAGCCAAGCTGGAAGCCAAGGCCGCCACCGCCGCCGCCACCGCCACCGCCGACGGGCGTGCATCGGCTTCCACGGGATCCGGGCCGATCGTCTCGGTCCGCGGCGATGTCACCGCTGCGCCAGCTGCACCGGCCCATGCCACGCACACAAAAAAACCGCGCGCTCATTAGACTGAGGCGCGCGGTTTCAGTGCCACATCGGTTTTCTGCGGCCGTGCCTGCCGGCTAGGGAGCGGGCGGCGCGGGCGGCAGCGGCTTGGGGTCGGGCGCCGGCGTGGCGCCGCCATCCTTGGCCATCTGCGCTTTCCACGCATCGATTTTCTTCTGCGCTTCCTTGATCTGTGCGTCGGTCGGCTTGTCGTCCTTGTCGCCGGGCTTGGTCCCGGCCACCAGTTCCACGATGTTGCTCACCCCGTCCCCGTCGGAATCCAGGTCCTTTACCGCGTCGAACATCTGCGCGAAGGTCGGCGCCGTGCCGGTTTTGGCCTTGGCGTCGTCATGCACTTTTTTCAGCGCCAGACCGAAGTCATTCCACTTCGGCGCGACCCGGTGCGTGTCCGGGTCCTTGATCTGCGTGTGACATAGCTTGCAAGTGTCCTGATTTTTCTTGTCCAGGATGGGCAGGATATCGAGCAATTTGTTGGGGAACGATTTTTCCGCCAGCGCCATGATCGGCTGCGCCAGAAAAACCATCCCGATCCCCGCCACCGCGGCAAACGGCCACACTTTCTTCACAGGCAATCTCCTCCATGGAAATAAAAAAAGTTGGGTCTATTTGGTATTGTATCGAACAATACCTCCCCGCATAGACACACCACCGGCCCGAAATGTTCCCTCGTGCCGGATGTTTTTTGAACCTTTGTGGCTGCACAGGTGACTTCATGACCGCCTGTCCTGTATTTTCAGAGGCCCAAAGGTCAAAAAATGGTCCATCGCGTACCATCTTCTGACGGTAGCCGCACGCAGGTCCCCCATTCCCTTCTAAAAGGAGAGTTCCGTGCTTCGAGATCGTCGCAGCCTCATCGGGTTTTGTCTGCTGGCGGCGCTGGCCGCCGCCGCCCTGCCGCGCCTTTCAGGTGCCGAAATCAAATTGCCGGTCACCGCCGACAATTCGATCTGCTGCTTTCCCGCCGAGCAAAAAGATAACCAAGGCAAGGCGCCGCGGATCAAAATGAAGGGCATCGAAAACCTGATCGTTTTCAACTTTGACGCCGCCCAGCTGGCCGGCATGCGCGTCACCAAAGCCACCCTGCACATCCGCGGCACGGCGAAGGACATGACGGTGCGCCACGTCGGATTTTCGACCATCTGCTCACCCTGGAACGAAGGCGATTCCACCGATCAATCGTCGAAGGATGGCGAACCCTGCTTTCTCACCCCGTCGCTGGGCAGCAAGGAAACCTGGGCCGGCCCGGAGTCCACCTTCCTCGATTGCTACGGCGGCCGCGGCGGCACGATCTGGTTTCAGACCTTTTGCACCCACGACGACAAGGACTGGTACACCATCGACATCGACCCGCGGTTGATCGAAGCCTGCGCGGCCAAATTGAGCTACGGCCTGTGCATGACCGACGACAACGGCCAGACCGGCAACGACCACCGGCCGAATCCCGGCACCAACCACGACAATAACTTCTTCTATTCCCGCGAGCAAAACAATTCCGCGCCCTACCTCGTGATTGACGCCGCCCCCGACGTCGAACAGCAGAACGCGCAGGCCGAAACGCTCAACCTGACCGTCAAGCCCTGGCAGCACGGCGCCGATTTCGACACCGGCGGGCTGGAAATCACCTGGCCGGGCAAGGCCGATGCGGCAGCCGCAGCTGATGTGCTGGGCTACCGCCTATGGCTGGGCATCGACGGCGGCGACATGGTCGAACAGCCGCACTGGGAGACGCCCAAGCCGCCCCCGGCCGGCGAGGCCCCCCGCGTCCTGATCCGCTGGCTGAAACCCGGCGTCGCAGTCAAGGCAAAGATCCAAGTCATCGGGCGCAACGGCAAAGTGATTGGCGTCGGCGAAGCCTCCGGCAACGTCTCGCCCGCCTTCCCGGTCCCGGCTCCGCTGACCTTCCAAAAAATCGACAACCCCGCCGGCGCGCCGCCGAGCACCGCGGCCTCCACCGTCTGGGTCATTCCCGACTGCACCAAAGCCAACCCACTCACCGGCAACGTGCTCGAAGAGCCCGGCGTGACCTACGAAGGCGATCCGGCCGGTACCTACAGCCAGAGCAACTGCGTCTGGAGCGGCAAAACCAGCACCGTCAGTTTGCATTCGCTGCAAGGGGAGTGGATCGCCTTCCAGGTGATCTGCCAGAACAAGGCCGCCGACCCGGTGACCTACACCGTCACCCCGGGCGACCTCACCGGCCCCGACAAATCGACCATCCCCGCCTCCGCCTTCGACCTGTCCACCCTGTTTTATCAGCACATTCACAAGGATGCGCGCGGCTGGTACGCCGACCCGATGCTGCCGCTCAAGGCCGGCGCAACTTTCACCGTGCCCGCCAAGGAAAACGCCGTGCCCGGCCAGATGAACCAGGCGGTCTACGTCGAATGCTTCGTGCCAAAGGACGCCAAGCCCGGCGACTACACCGGCACCCTCGCCGTCGGCGCCGACAAGGACTCCGTCACACTGAACATTGCGCTGCACGTCACCGACGCGTTAATGCCCAACGACACCCATTTCACCTGGTCGCTCAACGCCTACAACTCCCCGGCCGACGGCTACGGCGAGGCCGACTCCCCCGAATTCGACCGCGTCGAGCAGGCGTTCTATAAAATGAGCCACCTCCACCGCGCCGATCTGGCGGTGCTGCATTACAGTCACTCGGGCAATCACGAGCCCGGCACCGCGCCGGCGATTGAAGGCGCCGGCAAAGAGGCGCACGTCAAGGACTGGACCGGCTGGGACAAGCGCTTCGGACCGATTCTCGACGGAAGCCTGTTCAAAGGCACGCCCCGGGAAGGGACGGCAATGAGTCACTTCTACGTGAACCTGTGCGAACACTACCCCACGCCGATGACCGCCTACAAGTGGAACGACGTCATCTGGGAAGACCACTGGAAGGTCGACGGGCCGATCGAGGACGGTTTCGATCAAACCTACAAGGATGCCTGGGTCGCGGTGGCCAAAGACTACATCAAACACGCCAAGGATCAGCACTACCTGACGCCGCTGCAGGTCTACTTGAACGACAAATACTTCTACAAGCAATACGAAAAGAAGACCGGGAAAGAAGGCCGGGGCGTCTGCTTCTGGCTGCTCGATGAACCGATGGAACCCGACGACTTCTCGGCGCTGGAATTTTTCGGCAAGCTGCTGAAGAAGGCCCAGGATGGCGACCGCAAGACCCTGTACTTCCGCGTCGATGTGTCGCGGCCGCAGTGGGCGCGGGACACGCTCACCCATGTGGTGGACCTCGAGGACGGCGGTAGCGCCGGCGACATGCACCTGTTGCAGGACTGGCGCGAACGGGACGGGATGATCCTGTGGACCTACGGCGGATCGCCCAGTTCCACGCAAAGCGGGTTGGCCATTCCCGCGCAGGCGCTCGATCTGTACGGCCAGGGCTTCGACGGCTTTGTGCCCTGGCTTTCGCTGGGCGGCCCCGACAACTGGAAGAACTTTGCCGACACCTGCCTCCTGTACACCGGCAAACCGGTCGGCATCGACGGCCCCTGTGCCTCGCTGCGGCTGAAAGCCTACCGCCGCGGCGAGCAGGACGTTGAATATGTCTGGCTGCTGGCGGAGAAGCGCGGGCTGCTCAAGGACGACCCCAACCGTCGGCAGGTGCAGAAGCTACTCGCCGGCGCCATTCAATCGGACTCGAAACTGAGTCACCTCGACGCCCAGGGTCAGGTGACCAAGTCCTTCAACAACCTCCGCCCCGACGATTTCGAACGCCTGCGGATCGCCATCGCCAACGAACTGAAATAGTTTTCAAAGTTTGATTACTGCGGCGGGGCGGACAGCGGCTTGAGCGTTGCTTCCATCTGCTGGTCGTCGGCGGGGTAGCCGCGCTTCCGCGCGACCTCCAGCCAACTGCGCGCCTTCGCGCTGTCCACTGCGGTGCCGTAGCCCTGCGCGTACATCACGCCGGTCCACCAAGCGGCATCGGTGTGGCCCATCTCGGCGGCGGCTTCGAGGTACTTCAGCGCCAGCGGCAGGTACTTTTTCTGGTCCGATTCGTGGTAGTAGAGGAAGCCCAGCCACCAGCAGGAGGCTTCGTGGCCGCGGTCGGCGGCGGCCTTGAAATAGCCGATGGCCTGCTCCTGATCCGGCTTGAGTTTTGCCGCCGCGAAGCCGTCCTTGTAGAGCATGCCCAGTTGGTAGTCAGCGAGCACGCTGCCCTGTTGCGCGGCCTGGAAGTAGAGCGTCAGGGCGGTGTCGATGTCCTTGGTTTCGCCGTGCCCGAGCATATACATGCCGGCGCGGTGAAAGATCGCGTCAGCCGAACCGGCGTTCTGGGCCTTGAGCAGCCAGTCGCGGGCGGCGTTGTAGTCGGGGATGACGCCGTCACCCATGTGATCGATCACGCCCAGCCGCACCATCGCATCGACATTGCCGAGCGTCGCCGCCTCGGTGTACCAGCGCTGCGCCTTTTGCATGTCCCGTTGGTCGGCGGGCTGCGTGTCGTACCACTGTCCCAGCAGGTAACAGGCTTGCACGCTCTTGGCTTGGGCGGGCGCTTCCAGCCAGGCCAGCATCTGGTCTTCGGACACCGGCGGGATCCGCTTTTTCACGGCCAACTGGCCCAGCAGGACCATCGCGCCGGCATGTTTCTGAGCGGCCGCTTTGGTCAGCCAGGCGCAGGCCACGGTCAGGTCGCGCGGCACGCCGCCACCGCCCAGTGCGAGCACGCCGAGGTTGTACTGCGCGGGCGCGTAGCCGAGGTTGGCGGCGGTCAAAAACCGCGCCCTGGCTTCCTTCACCTGGGCGGGATCGGGCGCCTGATTGGGCAGCGTTTGCAGCGCCAGAACACCCAGTTCGTCGAGAGCGCCCGGATGGTTCTGCGCGGCGGCCAGCTTGAGGTACTGCAACGCCTGAATGGGGTCCTTCGGCAGGCCGCGGCCGTCTTCGAAGATCATGCCGA
Organism: Planctomycetota bacterium; assembly: GCA_050730415.1. GTDB lineage: Bacteria > Planctomycetota > SZUA-567 > H5-PLA8 > JBOHNC01 > JBOHNC01. The sequence continues at coordinate 5,051 of JBOHNC010000461.1, read as the reverse complement.
GGTTGTACTGGCAGTCGGCATTGCCCAGCTTGGCGCCGGCTTGGAAGCTGGCGAAGGCCTTGTCGTAGTCGCGGTCGATGTTGGCGTGGTTGTCACCGTGGAGGTATTGCAGGCCTTTTTTGGCGTCCTCGGCGCCGGGCTCGGCACCGGGCTCGGCCCCGGGATCGGCCCTGGGATCGGCAGGCTTGTCGCCGCCGCTGGTCACGGGGGGCGCGGGGGGGATGGTGGGCGTCGGAACGGCGGTGGGCGGCTGCGCCCGGTGCGGATCGACCGCCGGGGGTGCGCTGTCGGCCGCGGCCAAGGTGGGCGTGGCTGGCCGGAGGCCGCTGGCGGCGACCGTCAGGACGCCGGCCAGCATGGCGGCCGGCAGCCAGCGGCGCAGCCGCGGGGAAAGGCAAGGCAGGGAGTCGAACATGGGCGGGAGGACTCGTTCAGGTCGCTTGAAGGCCGCCGCCGCCATTACCGAAACGTAATGGGTGGCCAGCGTGGATGGCTGGGCAAGCACCGTGCCAGCCGGAGCTGGCCGGCCGGTTCGGGACCCGGTTCGGGCTGGGGAGCGAAATACAAAACGAACTACAGTAACATATGATACCGTAGTTCGTTTGGTTAAGCCCGGTAAGCCTTTGGTCGAGCGCCCTGCACCTGTGCGGACTGGGTTCCTGTTGGGACTCCGGCCCCGGTAGTTCGTTTGGTGGTTTGCTTCCAGCCGGCCGGGTGCAGCGTGGAATCCCGTACAATGATCTGGCCCGGCGGCCGGGGTCTGTCGATTGAATGCGGAGGGTGGTGCATGTCCGGTTCGTCCATGGGCTCCCCCGCACCCGCGTCTCCGCCCGGCCCGCAGGGCTCGGGTGCGCCCGGCCCCCAGCGGCCAGGGGCCTCCGGCGCGCAGAAGGCGGTGAAGGGCTTCCTGCCCATCTGCACCATCGCCAGTTTCATCTTCACCCCGGTGGCTTTGATCATCGCGGTGATCGCGGTAGGCGGCGACAAGGGTGGGCACTTTGGCCTGGCCATGGCGCTGTTCCCCTACACCGCCGTGGGGCTGATGGCCTTTCATCCGCTGGCCGCTGCGCGGCTGCCCTGGTTCGTGCTGGCCTTCGTGCAGTACCCGGTCTACGGCCTGGTGATCGACCTGTGCCTGTGGAAGCGGCGCTTCCGCCCGCTCTGGATCCTGCTGGCTCTGCACCTGGCCCTGGCGATCCTGTGTCTGAGCGGCCTGATGGCGCTCCCGGCCGTCGCCTCCTGAGCAGCCCAGGCCACGGTGGGTCCATCCCTGCCCCTCCAGCGCACTCCGTTCAACTCGATTCAGTCGGGCAGTGCGAGCATCCCCAGGTCCTGCGCGGCCAGGGCTTGGTAGAAGCGGGTCAGCTGGGCGAGTACCTCCCGGACCGCGGCGCACACGGCCGGGTCGGGCGGGGGATCGCCGGCGAAGTGTTCGAGGAAATGGTCGAGGTCGAACGGGTTGACCTGGGCGAGCTTGCCGGCATTGGTTTTGACCGGGGTGGGGGACAGCGCGAGCACGGGCAGGTCCTCGGCGGCGCCGACCAGTTTCATGCCGCCAACGGTGGCGCCCAAGTGCGGATCGATGGCCGCCAGGAAGGCCAGCAGCAGTCCCGCGGCGGGTTCCGTGAGCGTCAGCCCGGCTGCGGCGGTCGCCGGATTGGCCGCGGCGGGTCCTGCGTGCGTGGCGCGCAGCATGGCGACCAGCGCCAGGCGGTGCGCCGGGTCGCGATCGGCCAGCAGGGCGCGGCCGGGTTCGTCGGCCAGGGGCAGCAGGTGCATGGGGGAGGCTACGGCCGCGGGTCGGATTTGGGCATGACGCTGAGCAGGTACTTGTAGGCTTCGCCGGTGGGATCGCGACCGGCCAGCATGGTGGGCGTGACATTGTGGGCGGCATGGGCGTCGGGGTTGGCGCCCTTTGCGATCAGAAACTTGATCACCGCCAGGCGCTGGTATTCGGCGGCGTAATGCAGCGGCGTGAAGTCGTTGCGGCCCAGGGCGTGGACATCCAGGTTGTGATCGACCAGCCACTGCACGACCGGCAGGAAGCCGCCGGCCGCCGCCAGGTGCAAGGCGCTGTCGCCGTTTTGGTCCTTGGCTTGGAGATCGGCGTGGTGGGCGGCGAGAATCTGGCAGCAGTCCAGGCTGCCGGCCTGCGCGGCAAATAGCAACGGCGTGCGGCCCGTGTAGTCGCGCGGATCGACGGGGAGATTCAGGTCCAGCAGCGCGGTGAGGGCATTGGCACGGCCGAGTCCGGCGGCCATGATGAGGGCGGTGGTGCCGTGCTGATCGAGGTTGGCCGAGGGGTCAATGCCTTTGGCGGCGAGATCCTTGATGGCCGCCGGATCGTCGCGCTGGATGGCGCTGCGCCACTGGTAGAACCAGTCGGTGTGCTGGTCGGGATGGGCGGGGTCGAACAGCAGTTTGGGCGCCGGGCCGCCGACTGCAATCTGGCGGATCTCGGCGATGGCGTCCTGCGTGGCGGCGTCGTAGTCGCCGAGCTTGGCGGCGCCTTCGGCGGCCTGTTTGGCGCGGGCGACGTCGCCCTGGTCGAGGGCAACGGAGGCTTCGGCCAGCCACAGGCGGAGCCGCTCAGGTTGGGTCAGATCGGGCAGCGCGAGGCCTCTGGCGAAGGCCTTGTAGGCGGCTTCGGGCCGGTTGAGGGCGCCGTCGGCCAGCGCAGTGAAGCGCTGAATGTCGGCGGCGCGCCAGGGCAGGGGACGCGGAAGCTGGTCGGCTTTGGCGAGCCAATCGAGGGCTTCGGCGGGACGGTTCTCGGTGAGGTACGAGGTGGCAATGCCGACGGCGGCCTGGATGCGCAGGTTGGGTTTGACCTCCTGCGCGTCGAAGACCTTGCGGCTGTAGTCGCGGAAGCGGTCGTTGTCGGTGGCGTAGACGGCGACGCGCGCGAGGAACAGGTCGATCAGGGCGCGTTCGTTGGGGTCCTTGAGCTGGACTGCGAGCCCGGCCAGTTTGGCCGCGATGGGTGCCACGCTGGCGAAATGGCCGGTGGCCAGATCGTAGCGGTCGATCTCCAGTTCGAACAGGATGCGCTGGCGGGAGGTGAGCGGGTGTTTGGAGCCCATTTCCAGATGGGCGCGCACGGCGTTGGAGGTGACGCGGTTGTCGACGACGGCGCGGCACCACTGCAAATCGGCATCCATGGCGACGGTCGGATCGGTGTCGGGCGCGGAGGCGAGGGCGTCGAGCTTGTGAATCCCGTCGATGATGGCGCCTTCTTCGACGAGCATTTCGGCGAGCAAAAGTTCGGCGCGGTCCCGAAAGACATGGGCGGGATTGGCCAGGAGCAGTTTGGCGACGGCGGCGCGCGCGGACGGGAAGTCGTCCTGGTTGTAGGCGTCGAGGGCGGCCTGCCAGAATGCTTCGTCGGGATCGGCGGTTGGGTCGGGTTTGCCGGGCACGACCTGCGCGGGCGGCCGGGTGGGACCGGGCGGCGGCGGGGTAGGGGGCGCGGCGTCGGCGGCGGCGAGCGGCAGGGCCAAGGCGAGGGCCAGGCCGGCCGCACGACAGCCCCACCGGTGCAGGGCGGAAAATCGAAGCATGGAAAAACCTTTCGGGATCTCGGGCGGCCTCCGAGGCGATCCATTATAGGGGAGGGTGGGGGCGGACGAAAGGAGGCGATTCGGAGTGAGGTGGGAGGTCGCTGGCGCGCTGGGGGGCGGCCACGGTTGCTTTCGCCGCAGGTTCGGGAGAGTTTGCAGCTCGCGGCAGTGGTCGTGTGTGCAACGGTGGCATAATGTTTCCCGGATGTAGGGAGACTTCGGAAGAAGGTGCAGGCATGCGAAATTGGGGTTGGTGCAAACTAAAGTATTCGCGCGGCGCCGGTTTGGTTTTCGCGCTGTTTGGGCTGTTGTGCGGGGCGGGACGGCTGGCGGGGAGCGAACTGTCGGAGGCCATCGACGCCGGCGATTTGCCCCGCGTCGAAGCGATCATCAAAGCGCATCCGGCATTGCTTGACCAAGCCGTTGAGGCCAGCGGAATAACACCGCTGGAAAGCGCCTTGGACCACCAACAGGATGCGGTCGTCGGGTGGCTGATCGACCAGGGGGCCGTGCCGATCGGTTTCGCAACGGGGCAGTCGTCGAACAAGGGTACGGGCGGAAATGCCGCCGCCTCAAACGCGGCTACCTGGCCCTTCGAGTGGGCGATCGCTCACGGCGACGTAACTCGTCTGCGCCGGTTACTGGCTTCCGCTCAACACCTGGCACGGCCACCGGAGTTCTACTCGACGCTTGTCGAAGATCTGGCGGCCGCAAAGCAATCTGTCGCACCCATGGTGCAAGCGTTGCTTCAGGACGGGATGACGTGGTCAGTCAAATCCAACCGGGACCAATACGCATTGCTATTTACTGCCGCGGAAAATGGAGACATGGCGACGGTCAAAGCCCTATTGCAGGCTGGTGCACCCGCCAATGCCGTCAATCAGGATGGCGTTGCGCTGTTGTTTTTGGTCATTGGGTGTAAGGCGAATGACCCTGGACGCCGCACCGACCAAGCTCCAGTCAAGCCACCGGTGCCTGAAGCGGATCGACATGCGTTGGTGACCTATCTTCTGGATCACGGTGCCGACCCTAACCGCAGCAATCGCTTTTCTTGGGGGACACCGCTTCTGTACGCCATCGCACTCCGCGAACCGGACCTGGTTCCAGTATTGGTTGAGCACGGCGCGAAAATCAACATGCCAAGCCCCAGTCCCATGCCTGAACTGCCACTGGTTGTTGCGGTCGAGTGGAACGAGGTGGCCGTGGTGAAGTACATGCTCGCCCACGGCGCCAATCCGAACCTCCATGATGACTCTGGATATCCGCTTAGCGAGGCTATTTTCGCAGCAACCCATTCGCGCCCCGGCTACCCAAGGCCAAGTCAAGCCGACGAAGATGCTATGGTCCGGATGCTGGTGGATGCCGGCGCGGATGTCAACCAGCGCGACGAAAACGGCGATGCACCGATGAATGATTTGCCGTATGAAGGCAATGAACGGTATGCCGAATTCTTCTTGGAGCACGGCGGCGATCCCTATGCACGTCCGACCA